>NZ_JBHYDX010000009.1:0-167492 GCF_051860505.1 Pannonibacter sp.
TGAGCCTCCAAGAGCCAAGCGAAAATACCAGTCAATCAAATGCATAAGTTAGCGCGTATGGGCCTTGTGCCGGGACCCGTCAGGCGCGCACCGCGACACCCCACCAGGTCCCGGCTCAAGGCCGGGACAGCGCGGAGATTGTTTCGCGTGCACCTGACGACCGCCGTTCCCTCAGGCGGCCATGGGCCAGACCTTCGCCACCATCGTCAGCACGTCATACTGGGCCACCACTTCGCTGCGGTGGTTGGTCACTGTAGTGTCCCACCGCACCTCACCATAGTCTGCGCCCTCACGCGGATTGATTTCCTTGCAGGTGAGCGAGACCTGCAGCGTGTCGCCCGGATAGACCGGCGTCAGGAAACGCAATGCGTCGACGCCGTAGTTGGCCAGCACCGGCCCCGGATCGGGCTGCACGAACAGGCCTGCCGCCGCCGAGACGATGTAATAGCCATGCGCGACGCGCCCCTCGAAGAACGGATTGGCCTTGGCCGCCGCCTCGTCCATGTGGGCGTAGAACGTGTCGCCGGTGAACTCGGCGAAATGCTCGATGTCCTCCAGCGTCACCGTGCGGGTGCCGGTCACCAGTGTGTCGCCGATCTCCAGCTCTGCCAGAGACTTGCGGAACGGATGCTCATTGCCGGTCCGGATGGCGGATCCGCGCACCCACTTGCCCGCCACAGCGGTCAGCATGTCCGGAGAGCCCTGAACCGCCGTACGCTGCAGGTAGTGATGCACACCGCGCAGGCCGCCCATTTCCTCCCCGCCACCGGCCCGTCCCGGGCCGCCGTGGATCATCTGCGGCAACGGCGAGCCATGGCCGGTCGAGGACTTGGCCGTGGTCCGGTTGCCGATCAGCACGCGGCCATGCCAGGGCGCAAGGCCCAGCACGGCCTCGCGGGCGAAGCCGCCATCATTGGTGAAGACGGATGAGACCAGGCTGCCCTCACCGCGCGCGGCCAGTTCGATGGCCTCGTCGGTGCTGCGATAGGGCATTACCGTCGCCACCGGACCGAAGGCCTCGACGGAGTGGACCATGGCCGCATCCAGCGGCTGTCCGCAATAGAGCAGAACCGGCGACTGGAACGCGCCCTTGTCCGGATCGCCGGCGATCGGATCGACCGCATCCGGCGTGCCAAAGGCCAGCTCGGCCTCGCGGCAGAGATCCTTGATCCGGCCACGCACTTCCTCGCGCTGCGACAGGCTGGCCAGCGGCCCCATGCGCACGCCCTCGGCGCGCGGATCGCCAATTGTCGTCTTGGCCAGCTTCTCGCCAATCGCCTTGATCACCGCCTCCGACAGGGCTTCCGGCACGATGACGCGGCGGATGGCCGTGCATTTCTGCCCCGACTTCACGGTCATCTCGCGCACGACCTCGCGCACGAACAGGTCGAACTCCTCCGTGCCCGGCACCGCATCCGGGCCAAGCACCGACGCGTTCAGACTGTCGGCCTCCATGGTGAAGCGCACCGAATTGGCGATGATCTCGGGATGCGAGCGCAGCATGCGGCCGGTTGATGCCGAGCCGGTGAAGGTCACGACATCCTGCGCCGTGACATGGTCCAGCATCGAGCCGACCGAACCGGAGACCAGCTGCAACGCGCCTTCAGGCAGCAAGCCGCTGTCGATGATGCGCCGGACCATCAACTCGGTGAGGTAGGCCGTCTGGCTCGCCGGCTTGACGATGGCCGGCATGCCGGCAAGCCAGGTCGGTGCGAGCTTTTCCAGCATGCCCCAGCACGGGAAGTTGTAGGCGTTGATGTGCACCGCCACGCCCTCGAGCGGGCTGAGAATGTGCTGGCCAGCAAAGCTGCCGTCCTTGGACAGGACTTCCGGTTCGCCGTCGATCAGCAGACGCGTGTTGGGCAGCTGGCGGCGGCCAATCGAGGAATAGGCAAACAGCGTGCCGATACCGCCTTCGATGTCGACCCAGCCATCGGTCCGGGTGGCGCCGGTGGCGCTCGACAGGGCGTAGAACTCTTCTTTCGCCTCCATCAGGTGCTTGGCGAGTTCTTTCAGAAGACCGGCGCGCTGGTGATAGGTCATCGCGCGCAGGGCCCTGCCACCGGTTTCCCGGCCATAGGCCAGCATCGCCGCAGTATCGAGACCGGCGGCATCGATGACGGCCACCGGTGCCCCGGTCGAGGCATCGGCCAGCACCTGGCCCTTGCCGGTCCCGGAAACCCAGGCGCCACAGGCGTAACTCTGGAGGCGGCGCGGCGCATCGCTCATAAGGGTCATGTCGTCTCTCTCTTGCAATTCGATGATCAGCCGGCGGCAGGCGCCTGGCTAAGGTCGGTGAAAAGATCGGCCACGTCCTGCTGCCACCGGGCCGCGAGCGTCTCGTTGGGCGTATGGCGCAGGCCAAGACGGGCCAGGCCCTCAAATCGGCTGGACCGCGCGGCTCCGAAGCTGGCGGCCACGCGCGGGTGCCAATAGGCATAGGCCGTCTGGATCGCCGCCATCGCCCCGGGTTCACCCGCCAGCGCCTTCAGTGCCGCAATGCCTGAGGCTGCGTGCCGGGTCTCGACCGCCAGGATCTCCCGCATCACCTCGGCCAGCGGCTGGTAGGAGCAGCGCGCCAGTTCCTCGATCTGCAGCAGGCTCGCCTTGCCCATCAGCACGTTCATGACGACGCTGTCGGTCCAGTCGGTGATCGGGGAATGGAACACCGACAGGCGCATGTCGCCGCCCTGACGGGTCTGGCCGATGTCGGCATCGCGGGACAAGCGCGCGGCCCAGGGGTGCTGCGCGGCATAGCGCCGGATGTCGGCGCCAAAATCGCCCATCACGCTCAGAACCTTGGCCGCATTCTCGAATTTTTCCGCGACAATGCGCGCAGCCGCCGCACGCTGGGCGAGGCCCGGCGCCTCGTTGATCCGGTCGGCAAAGCCGGCGGCCCCCGCCAGTTCGCTGTCGACGAAGCTCGCCATCAGCCGCATCAGCTCGGCCCGGTAGCGCGCAGGCACATTGGCCGGCGACGTCAGCTTGCCACCCTTGGCCAGATAATCGGCCAGTTCCATGTCTTCGCTCATGCTGCCCTCCTCCCGAGGTCCAAGGCCGGATCGCTCACTGGTCGTAATCCACGACCACATGGTCGCTGACGGGGTAGCACTGGCAGGTCAGCACATAGCCGCGCCGCACCTCATAGTCCTCCAGCGCGTAGTTCGCCTCCATCTCCACCTCACCCTCGGTGACAAGGGCACGGCAGGTGGAGCAGACCCCCGCCTTG
Source organism: Pannonibacter sp. (assembly GCF_051860505.1). Taxonomy (NCBI): domain Bacteria; kingdom Pseudomonadati; phylum Pseudomonadota; class Alphaproteobacteria; order Hyphomicrobiales; family Stappiaceae; genus Pannonibacter; species Pannonibacter sp. The sequence goes on from NZ_JBHYDX010000009.1 coordinate 3,230, forward strand.
CAGGCGTAAGGCGCATCAAGGCTCGCCCCCAGCGCAGCATCGAGCAAGCTCTGGCCCTTGCGCGGCATTTCGATCACCCGCGTTGCCCCGTCGACGGTGATGGTGGCCCGGCAGATATCACCGGCAGCGCGGGCGGCGTCGGCCGCTTCCGCACGCTGCTTCGCCCGTCCCGGCTGGCCGGAGGCAAACAGTTCGAACTTGATCCGGTCCTCAGGCAGCCCGTTCTCCTTCAGCGCGGCCGAGACGGCCAGCATCATCGGTTCGGGACCGCAGATGAAGGCCATATCGGCCTTGGCCACGTTGACCCAGGTGCCGAACAGCGTCTTGCACTTCTCAGCATCCAGCCGGCCGGAAAACAGGTCGATGTCCTGCGACTCGCTCTCCAGGATATGGATGATGTTGAGCCGGCCAAGATAGGTGTTCTTGAGATCCTCAAGCTCCTCGCGGAACATGATCGCGTTGATTGACCGGTTGCCGTAAACGAGCGTGAAGTCCGACTTCGGCTCTTCCGCCAGCACCGTCTTCAGGATCCCCAGCACCGGCGTGATGCCCGAGCCGCCGGCAAAGCCGAGATAGGATTTCGGCCGCGCAGGCTCGATCGGCGCATGGAACGTGCCCATCGGCGGCATGGCCTCAAGCACTGTGCCTGCCGTCAGCTCGTCATTGACCCAGGAGGAGAAGGCCCCGCCATCGACCCGCTTGATGCCGACCTTCAAGGCCCCCTCGCCGCGCGCGGCGCAGATGGAATAGGAGCGGCGCAGCTCTTCCCCGTCAAAGTCGCGGCGGAAGGTGAGATATTGCCCGGCAAGGAAATCGAAGGCCGCGCGGTCCTCCTCACGCGGCACCAGCGTCAGCACCACGGCGTCGCGCGTTTCGCGCCGCACCTCGGTCACGCTCAGGGGATAGAACTGCGCCATGTCGCGCTCCTCCTAAAGTCCGCTCGTCAGGCCTGTTGCACGGGGCCCGGCTGAGCCGGTCAGATGCACTTGAAGTAATCGAAGGGTTCCAGGCAGTCGCGGCAGCGGTATCCGGCCTTGCAGGGCGTGGAGCCGAAGCGGCTGACCATTTCCGTGTTGGACGAGCCGCAGCGCGGGCAGGCGACCACCGGGTTCGACAGCACGCCACCGCCACAGGACGAGCCTGCCACCGGCGGGGCAATGCCGTAATCCGTCAGCTTCGCCCGTCCCTCGGCGCTGATCCAGTCTGTGGTCCAGGCTGGGGACAGCTGGCGCTCGAGGCGGAGATCGGCGATGCCGTGATCGCGCAGCGCCCTCTCGATCTCGAAGTTGATGACGCTGGTCGCCGGGCAGCCCGAATAGGTCGGCGTCACCTTCACCACCAGCGTCCCGTCCTGCCAGCTGACATCGCGGATGATGCCGAGATCGACCAGCGAGATGACCGGGATTTCCGGGTCCGGCACGTCAGACAGCCAGCTCCAGATCTCCTCGACAGCAGGATGAAACGGCGCTGTTGTCATCGCTGCCTCACCAGGTCGCGGTCGGATAGGCCCGCTGCAGGAACTGCATTTCGGCCAGGATGTAGCCCAGGTGTTCGCTGTGCAGCCCGCGCTTGCCGCCCTTGTGCATGTAGCCGGAGGCCGGCTTGGCAAGGGTTGCCTGCGTCAAGGTTGCCTCCACATGGGCGTGCCAGGCGGCCGCAACGGGGTCAAGGTCAGGGGCAAGCCCTGCCTCGCAAAGCGCGGCATCGACCTCGTCCGCGACCAGCATCTCGCCCGTGTAAGGCCACAGTTCGTTCAGTGCGGCCTGCATGCGCGCATGGCTTTCCGGCGTGCCGTCGCCGAGCGAGATCACCAGATCGGCGCTGCGGGCGATGTGATAGGACACTTCCTTCAGCGCCTTTTCGGCAATCCCGGCCACGCGGCTGTCGCTGGAGGCGGTCAGCCCCTGCAGCATCGGATAGTGCCAGGCATCAAACAGATACTGCCGCATCAGGGTGTGGCCGAAGTCGCCGTTCGGGCGTTCAGCAATCAGCAAGTTGCGATAGGCACCCTGATCGCGGCGGTAGGCCAGTTCGTCAGCCGAACGGCCCTCGCCCTCAACCTCGGCGGCAAGTCCCAGCCAGAGCTGGGTCTGGCCAACCAGATCCAGCGCGATGTTGGCAAGGCCGATGTCCTCTTCCAGCACCGGCGCATGGCCGATCCATTCCGAGGTGCGCTGCGCCAGGACAAGGCACGTGTCGCCCATCCTGAGGCACAGATCGAAAAGCGGCAGGTCGCTCATCACATCGCTCCGACTTCTTCGGGAATGTCAAAGAAGGTCGGGTGGCGATAGGCCTTGCTGTTCGAAGGATCGAACAGCGGGCCCTTGTCGCCCGGCGCGCTGGCGGCGATGTGGCGGGTTTCCACCACCCAGATGCTGACGCCCTCGTTGCGGCGAGTATAGACGTCCCGCGCGGCCATGATCGCCTTTTCGGCGTCCGGCGCATGCAGGCTGCCGACGTGACGATGCGACAGGCCATGCTGTCCGCGGATGAAGACTTCCCAGAGCGGCCATTCGTTCATGGACGTTTCTCCCTCGTATGCGCGTCGGTTCAGGCTGCAGCCTTTGCGGCATTCTTCTTGCGGGCATGGGCCAGCAGGCCTTCCCGGTACCAGGCGCCGTCGTCCCAGGCCTTGACCCGGGCGGCGAGCCGTTCCTTGTTGCAGGGACCGTTGCCCTTGATCACTTCGTAGAATTCGGTCCAGTCGATCTCGCCGAAGTCGTAGCCGCCCTTTTCCTCGTTCCACTTCAGGTCCGGATCGGGGATCTTCAGGCCAAGGTATTCGGCCTGCGGCACGGTCTGGTCGACGAACTTCTGGCGCAGTTCGTCGTTGGAATTGATCTTGATCTTCCAGGCCATGGACTGGGCGGAATGCACCGAGTCCGCGTCGGACGGGCCGAACATCATCAGCGCCGGCCACCACCAGCGATTGATCGAATCCTGCGCCATTTCCAACTGCTCCGGCGTACCCTGCCGGCACATCTTCACCAGCGCATCATAGCCCTGGCGCTGATGGAAGCTCTCTTCCTTGCAGATGCGGATCATCGCCCGGCTGTAGGGACCGAAGGAGCAGCGCTGCAGCGGCACCTGGTTCATGATCGCCGCGCCGTCCACCAGCCAGCCGATCATGCCGACATCGGCCCAATTCAGCGTCGGATAGTTGAAGATCGAGGAATATTTGGCCTTGCCGGAGTGCAGCTGCTCCAGAAGCTCGTCGCGTGAGATGCCAAGCGTCTCGGCGGCGCAGTAGAGATAAAGGCCGTGCCCGGCCTCGTCCTGCACCTTGGCCAGCAGGATCGCCTTGCGCTCCAGCGTCGGCGCGCGGCTGATCCAGTTGGCTTCCGGCAGCTGGCCGACGATTTCCGAATGGGCATGCTGCGAGATCTGCCGGATCAGCGTCTTGCGGTAGCCCTCCGGCATCCATTCCTTGGGCTCGATCTTGATGCCCGCGTCGATCCGCTGCTGGAAGGCGCGCTCGTCGGCGTCCATCTCATCCAGTGTCTTCACGCTGTTGGCGTCGGTCTTCACCATCTGTGCGTACATATGCGTCCTCCAGAAGCCTGAATTGACCTTGCGGGGCCGGACTGGCCCCCGTTTCTCACACCCGTTCGAGGATCAGGGCGATGCCCTGCCCGACACCGATACACATGGTGCAGAGCGCATAGCGTCCCTGCACGCGCTGCAACTGATAGGCGGCCGTCGTCACCAGCCGCGCGCCGCTCATGCCGAGCGGATGGCCAAGCGCAATGGCCCCGCCGTTCGGATTGACATGGGGCGCATCGTCGGCAAGTCCAAGCTGGCGCAGCACCGCCAGCGCCTGCGCCGCGAAAGCCTCGTTCAGCTCGATCACATCCATCTGGTCCAGCGTCAGACCAGCCTTGGCCAGAACCCGGCGCACCGCCGGCACCGGACCGATGCCCATGACGCGCGGCTCGACACCGGCCGCAGCCATGGCGACAACCCGCGCCATCGGCGTCAGGCCGTGGCGGGCCGAAGCTGCTTCGCTCGCCAACATCAGCGCGGCGGCGCCATCATTGACGCCGGAGGCATTGCCTGCCGTTACGGTCAGCTCTGGACCATTGACGCCCTTGAGCTTGGCAAGCTGCTCGGCCGTCGTGCCCGGGCGCGGATGCTCGTCAACCGAAACGGTAAGCACCTCGCCCTTGGGCCGCGCGACCTCGACGGGCGCAATCTCCTGCGCAAAAAGCCCCTGATCCTGCGCACTGGCCCAGCGGGCCTGGCTGCGGGCGGCAAAGGCGTCCTGATCCGCACGGGCGATGTTGAAATCCACCGCAACATTGTCCGCCGTTTCCGGCATGGAGTCGATGCCGAAGGCAGCCTTCATCTTCGGGTTGACGAAGCGCCAGCCGATGGTGGTGTCGTAAACTGCGGAACTGCGGGAAAAGGCCGCATCAGCCTTCGGCATCACGAAGGGCGCCCGCGACATGCTCTCGACGCCGCCGGCCAGCACAAAATCATAGTCGCCAGCCCGGATGCCCCGCGCGGCCATGCCGACCGCATCCATGCCCGAGCCGCAGAGACGGTTGACCGTGGTGCCAGGCACCGATACCGGCAGCCCGGCCAGCAGCCCGGCCATGCGAGCAACGTTGCGATTGTCTTCGCCGGCCTGGTTGGCACAGCCGTAAATGATGTCCTCGACGGCACTCCAGTCGAGATCAGGGTGGCGCGACACAAGGGCGGCCAGCGGCGCGGCGGCCAGATCGTCAGCGCGGACGGACGACAGCGCCCCGCCATAGCGGCCAATCGGCGTGCGGACTGCGTCGCAGATAAAGGCGTCGGACATCCACTTCCTCCCTCAGAAGCGTCCCAGAAACTGTCACGCGGGCCTGCTCAGACCTGCCGGCGACCGAGATCCGAGCCTCACCCTCAATTCATCGACCGCACGGTCACCATATGCATAGTTTCATCACGCCGCAACAGCTATTTTCGATATTCTTGTGACGCGTTGCGGTATGGCTGTGCTCCTTCAGCGAAAATCCGTACCGGCCTCCACCAAAGGAACGAGGCCCACGGACTTGAACCGGCCGTTCAGTGCCCCCATTTCAGGTGTGTGGTTTCCAAGGTCAGAAACCTCCCGGACAGGCGATCCCGCTCCCCGCAACCCTCGGCGGGATTGCCTGCCTCCCCTTTCCAGAGTCTCGCTCTCAAGAAAATACGCCAACGGCAAGCCATGCCGCAGCACGCCGGACCTGAATCAACCGGTCTTCACGTCAGGATGAAACGCCCGCAAGCCGCGCCTGCCGCTCCAGCACCTCAGGCGGCGTTGCCGTGAGTGCGCCGCCAAGGCCGGCAAAACTGGCGACATGCGCATCAGCGGCGGCACTCAACGCCAGATAGGTCCGGGCAAAAAGGGCCCTCGCCCGCTCGCCGGCCCAGTCGTCCGGCAACGCCGGCCGCGCAAGCCCCGGATCACGCAAGGCCAGGGCACGGAAGCCATGCACCAGCAACAGCCTTGCAGACAGGGCACTCAGCCCGTCCGTCAGTCGCTCCCCTTGGGCGAGCAGCTGAGCCAGCGGCGAGAACCGGGCCATGAACGCATCATATCCCGCTTCCAGCTCGCCAAGGTTCCAGACCCTGCGCACAGCCGCGCGCAGCGCCGCGCCGTCAGTCAGATCACCGGGCGCAACCGCAAGCCGGGCCCATCCGGCGGGCACTGGACGCTCACCGATGGCCAGCGCCAGCCCGTCACCCAGCCGAACGAAGCCTGCCGCCTCCAGCCCGGCGTCGACAGTGGCTGCATCACTTTCCCCACCGCGCAGGGCCAGCGTGAACCCGAGCTCACCTGCCCCTGCCGACAGCGTATAAAGCCGCGCAGCAGCGGCACTGAACTCGGCCCGCGCCGCATCGGTAAGCCCATAATAGCCAAGCCGCCCGACCCGGGTGCCTTCAAGCCGCCCGGTAGCGACAAGCCGCGAGGCGGCCGTGCGCACCAGCGTTTCACTGATCCCGACACGGGCGCAGGCCTCGATCACATTGCCGACCCACAATGATCCACCGCGCGGCACCACCACATCGCCATACAGAGTGACGATGAAGGCCCCGGCGCGCAAAGGCCGCCGGCCAGCAAACTCCTCGACCAGACGGTCGACCGCGGCCGCCGCCGAGCCCGGGGCGCCAGACGCAATTTGGGGCGTTGTGTTCATCTGCATCGGCTCGGGCATGGCAACGGAGATCCGGTCATTTGCCCTTTCCTAGCCGCAGTTGGTCTCCCCGTCCATGACCCCATCACGCGGAACATCCCGCTAACTTCGCCTTAAGACTTGTGGAACACAGTGAGAACGAGTAATCTGCGTTCATGATTTGTACCGCCTCCCGCCACGGGGATTCGCCATGCTGACCCGCAAGCAACACGAACTGCTCATGTTCATCCATGAGCGCCTGAAGGAAAGCGGCGTTCCGCCCTCCTTCGACGAGATGAAGGACGCGCTCGACCTCAGGTCGAAGTCGGGCATTCACCGGCTGATCACCGCGCTCGAGGAACGGGGCTTCATTCGACGTTTGCCGAACCGCGCCCGCGCCATGGAAGTGGTGCGCCTGCCGGACTCCATGTCGCCAGGGCTTGCCGCCCCGCGCGGCAAGGGATTTTCGCCATCCGTGATCGAGGGATCGCTCGGCAAGACCCAGCCTCCCCCACCCGCCCGGTCCGAGCCAGAAACCGTCAGCGGCATGACCAGCATTCCGGTCATGGGCCGGATTGCCGCCGGTGTTCCGATCGAGGCAATCCAGACCCACAGCCATACCATCAACGTGCCCCAGGACATGCTGGGGCGGGGCGAGCATTTCGCGCTGGAAGTGCGCGGCGATTCGATGATCGAGGCTGGCATTCTCGACGGTGATACGGTGCTGATCCGCCGGACGGACGCGGCCGAAAGCGGCGACATTGTCGTGGCGCTCGTCGATGACGAGGAAGCGACGCTGAAGCGGCTGCGCAAGAAGGGCGCCTCCATCGCGCTGGAAGCGGCCAACCCGGCCTATGAGACCCGCATCTTCGGCCCCGGCCGGGTTCGGGTTCAGGGCAAGCTGGTGGCGCTGTTCCGCCAGTATTGAGCCAGATGCAAATGCTGCAGCGCCGGCGCTGCCTGCGAGCCGGGAAGTAGCTGGAGCCGTCCGCCGTTTTCAGGCTGCGTCGGCGTTGCCACTGGTTCTGCTGGCCTTGGTCGTCGGTGTGGTTGTGGTCGTGGGTGTGGTTGTGGGCGTGAATCCACCAGCACACTCCGCCCGCTCGTGCAGAAGATCAGCGCGGCGCATCCGGGTCCGGTCCCGTCACCGGGAGCTGCCAGGGCCGCGTGCCACCGGGGCGGCTGTAGCGAATATGCGAAACCCTTGTTTCACCGGCGACGGTCTCCAGCCACAGCGCGGCCCCACCGAGACGGCGGCTGCCACCGTCGAGGATCAGCGGAGCAGTGCAGTTGGGGGGGGCCGTCAGGCCGGTTACCAGGATGTCAGCGGCAAGGCAGTCGCTTTCAAGAGCATCAGGCTTGCGCGGCATCGCAATGTGCAGCGGTGGCGGATGACTGGAGAGCGTTTTTCCTTTGGCCGGCCCGGTGTCCATCAGGCTGCCTGCAGGAGACCGGCTCCTGGCCGGTGGATAGGCCGCAACGACACAGCCGAGAGGATCGCAGCTGGCCTGGTCGGCGCTCTGTCGATGACTGGCGAACCGGCGCTCGGGCACGCCTTCGCCGGTGAGCCAGACTTCAGCGCTGAACCCGATCCGGCCGCCGGTGATGCGCAACGTTCCGTCCCGGTCCCGCGCCGCGATCTGGGTGCCGCGATCACTGACATAGATGTCAGGCGGGCGGTCAAGGCCCCACAGGATCAGGCCAACCAGAGCCGGGCCGACGGCAAGCAGCCGCTGCAGACCTTCGGCGAGAAACGCCCAGAATACAGCAACTGTCAGCAGAAGCCCGGCAAGGGCTGGCAATTGGCCGATGACCCCGTCGCTGTCGCTGAGGCTGGCCGTGAAGCTGGCCGCAGCCAGCATGAAGGCGATCCCCTGGCCCATCACGGTGAGAGCAGGAGCTGCAAGGCCGAGTGGCTGCATCAGGAAGGCCGCCACTCCGGCAGGCATGATGACCATGGAGACGGCTGGCATGGCCAGAAGATTGCCGAGAAGTCCGTAAGGCGCCAGCCGATCAAAATGGTGAGCCGCGATGATGCCGGTGGCAAGGCCGGCGATCAACGAGGTCGCTGAAATGCCGCACCCCCAGGTCCATAAGCGGTGAACCAGGTGGCGCAGCAGCCCGTGGTCGGACGGCCTGCGCCGGCCGGCGCGGGCGCGTGACCAGCGCCCGTAGTCGCCATAGGCCGCGATCAGGCAGATCACGGCAGCGTAGGACATCTGGAAGCCTGGCGCGAAAAGCTCCTCCGGCCTCAGGGCCAGCAGCAGCAGCCCTGACAGCGCGACACTCCTCAGGCTGAGCCCCCGCCGGCCGGTCATCAGGCCAATGAACACCAGCCCGATCATCAGATAGGAGCGCTGGGTGGCAATGCTTGCCCCCGACAGGAGCAGGTAGCAGGTGGCGGCCAGCAGCGCGGCCGCGGCAGCAAAGCGGGAAATCGGCAGGCGAAGGGCAAGCGTTGGAAACAGGGCGAGCCCGCCAAGGACGACCGCATACATGCCACCGGCAAAGAGCGCCATATGCAGGCCGGAAATCGACAGGACGTGCGACAGGCCGGCCTCGCGCAGGTCCGCTTCAGCCTGGCGCGAGATTTCGCCGCGCAGGCCGACGAGCAGCGCGGCGGAGATGGCGCTCTCATCCCCCTTGCCAAGGGCCGCATCGGCCTCTTGCGCCACATCGATCCGAAGCTTCTGGATCGCGGCCATGAAAGACAGCCAGGCACCGGGTGGACCCAAGTCAATCCGCTCAGGTGCCCCGAAGACAAAGCCAGTGGCCCCTATACCACGAAAATAAGCGGCGAAGGCAAAGTCATAGCCTCCGGGGCGAACCGGTCCGGAGGGCGGCAGCAGGCGTGCCCTCAGGCGGACGCCCTCCCCCGGCAGGAGGTCGCCTCCGCTTGTTCCCCGCAAGGACAGCCGGACGCGGCGCGGCATCGCCTGGCGGCCAAGGCCCTCCGCAGAAGATAGCTCCATCACCAACTGGCTGCCGGCGGCGGTCGGAACCCGCTCGATCACCCGGCCGGTCAGGGTCGCGCTGCGCGGCAGTTCCAGCACCGGCGCGGCGACGCTGGCTGTACGCCAGGCTCCTGCCGCAACGCCGCAGAACAGCGCCAGGGCAAGCAAGGCTGCCGGCGGCAAGCGTCCCTGGCGGTGCGCAACAGTTGCGGCGAGGAGCCCGCCGCCGGCAAGGCAAAGCAGAAGGGCCAGGGAGGGCTCAGCCGGCAACTGGAAATAGAGCGCGATCCCGGCTGCGAAGGCAAAGGCCACATGCAACAGCCGGTGATCCTCGGCTATGCGGCCGGACGGGCGGCTTCTGTCCTCCCTGGCTGGTTGCCTGCGTGCCGCAAGTGTCGTCCACAGCCGATTCGCTGTTGCGGTTGCCCTGGTGGAAGAAAAGGATAACCGGGACGCCGTTGAAGTGCTGGGCGGGGCGTCATCCACCGCCGCAATCCCGGTCTCGCTGCCGTCCCCGCGCTGCATGGCAGCCCTCGAACTGGCCCGGTTTGCCCGTCCGCCTGCCTGTGCTAAACACCGCAGCAGTCTCGCGCTGGCCCCCGGGCCCTCGCCTCACCTTGACAGAGAACCATCCCCAAGACCATGGCCGACCAGATCATCACCCGCTTCGCGCCCTCCCCGACTGGCTACCTGCACATCGGCGGCGCCCGTACGGCCCTTTTCAACTGGCTTTTCTCGCAGCGCCACGGCGGCAAGATGCTGCTGCGCATCGAGGATACCGACCGCGCCCGCTCCACCACGGCAGCGGTGGATGCCATTCTCGATGGCCTGACCTGGCTTGGTCTTTCCTGGGACGGCGAGCCGGTATCGCAGTTTGGCCGCGTCGCCCGCCACCAGGAAGTGGTCACCGAGATGCTGGCCCGCGGCACCGCTTACAAGTGCTACTGCACGCCGCAGGAACTGGACGAGATGCGCGAGAAGGCCCGGGCCGAAGGTCGTCCGCCGCGCTATGACGGGCGCTGGCGCGAGCGCGACGCCTCCGAGGCACCGGAGGGCGTGGCCCCGGCCATCCGCCTGCGTGCGCCGCTGGACGGCGAAACCGTGATTGATGATCAGGTGCAAGGCCGCGTCGTATTCCCGAACAAGGACCTCGACGATCTCGTGCTGCTGCGCTCCGACGGCATTCCAACCTACATGCTGGCCGTGGTGGTCGATGACCACGACATGGGGGTCACCCATATCATCCGCGGCGATGATCACCTGACCAACGCCGCCCGCCAGAAGCTGATCTACGAGGCCATGGACTGGGCCGTGCCGGTGATGGCGCATATCCCGCTGATCCACGGTCCGGACGGGGCGAAGCTGTCCAAGCGGCATGGCGCGCTGGGGGCCGAAGCCTACCGGGCCATGGGCTATCTGCCGGCGGCCATGCGCAACTATCTCGCACGCCTCGGCTGGAGCCATGGCGACAGCGAGATCATGTCCACGGACGAGATGATCGCCTGGTTCGGACTGGAGTCTGTCGGCAAGTCGCCGTCCCGGTTCGACTTCAAAAAGCTGGAGAATCTCAACGGCCACTACATGCGGGCGACGCCGGACGCCGAGTTGCTGGTGCACTGGAAGGCCTGCCTCGCCCATGTCGAAAGCGGCCAGAGCGTGCTCGACTGGATGGCGGCCCCTGGCAACGAGGCAAAGGTGCTCGCCGCCCTGCCCGGCCTCAAGGAACGCGCCAAGACGCTGGTCGAACTGACAGACAGTGCTTCCTACCTGTGGCGCATGCGGCCTCTCGACATTGAAGACAAGGCTGCCGCACTTCTGGATGCCGATGGCAAGGCGATTCTCTCTGGTCTTCTGCCCCATCTGGCCGCAGACGCGGAGTGGTCGCTTGCCAGCACGGAAGCCATCGTCAAGGCCTTTGCTGAGACCGAGGGCCTCAAGCTGGGCAAGGTGGCACAGCCGCTCCGCGCAGCGCTGACGGGTCGGGCAACCTCCCCGGGGATCTATGACGTGCTGGTTGTGCTGGGCAAGGATGAGGCATTGGGCCGCATCGCTGATCAAACCCGCTAATCCACATCGGCAGAGTGCTGCATACTTTCGTATACATTTAGGGCGAGTTGCGGCGTTTCGGCGCTGTGACCCGCCTCCGGCAGCACAGCATGCGCTTGCGGCCCCCCCCCAAATGGGATACGCAATCCGAGGCTATTTCTCTGGCCGCGAGAGCATCGGTGCAGTTTCCAAGGACTGGCCAGGCGTACCCAACGCCAGGATGCAGCGGCAGTTCCAGACAAGGGGGTTACCTGAATGGGCGACACGAAAGCCAACCTGACCATCGGTGGCACCAGCCGCGAATATTCTGTGCTCGACGGTACAATCGGTCCGTCGGTCGTGGACATCTCGTCCCTGTACAAGGACACGGGCATGTTCACCTACGATCCGGGCTTCACGTCCACGGCATCGTGCGAATCGAAGATCACCTATATCGACGGCGATGAAGGCACCCTGCTCTATCGCGGTTATCCGATCGAACAGCTCGCCGACCACGGCGACTTCCTGGAATCCTGTTACCTGCTGCTGTATGGCGAACTGCCGACCCGGCCGCAGAAAGAGGACTTCGTGAACCGTGTGACCAAGCACACGATGATTCACGAACAGATGAGCCGCTTCTTCACCGGATTCCGCCGCGACGCACACCCGATGGCGGTGATGGTCGGCGTGGTTGGCGCCCTGTCGGCGTTCTATCATGACTCGACGGACATCGCTGATCCGCATCAGCGGATGGTTGCCTCGATCCGCATGATCGCAAAGATGCCGACCATTGCGGCGATGGCCTACAAGTATCACATCGGCCAGCCCTTCGTTTACCCGAAGAACGACCTCGATTACTCGGCCAACTTCCTGCACATGTGCTTCGCGGTGCCTTGCGAGGAATACAAGGTGAACCCGGTTCTGGCCCGCGCCATGGACCGCATCTTTATCCTGCATGCCGACCATGAGCAGAATGCCTCGACCTCGACCGTGCGTCTGGCCGGTTCGTCGGGTGCAAATCCGTTCGCCTGTATCGCAGCGGGCATTGCCTGCCTGTGGGGCCCGGCGCATGGCGGTGCCAACGAGGCAGCGCTCAACATGCTGACCGAGATCGGCACTGTGGATCGCATCCCCGAGTTCATTGCCCGCGCCAAGGACAAGAACGATCCGTTCCGTCTGATGGGCTTCGGTCACCGGGTCTACAAGAACTACGACCCGCGCGCCCGTATCATGCAGAAGACGACGCATGAGGTTCTGGCCGAACTCGGCATCAAGGACGACCCGCTTTTGGACGTCGCGATGGAACTGGAGCGCATTGCGCTCAGCGACGAATATTTCGTCAGCAAGAAGCTCTATCCGAACATCGACTTCTACTCGGGCATCACCTTGCGCGCCCTCGGCTTCCCGCCGCACATGTTCACCGTGCTGTTCGCTCTTGCCCGCACCGTGGGCTGGATCGCGCAGTGGAAGGAAATGGTGGAAGATCCGGGTCAGCGCATCGGCCGTCCGCGCCAGCTCTATACCGGCGCACCGCAGCGGGACTATGTCCCGGTGGAACAGCGCCGCTGATCAACCCGCAAGAGCTTGAGACAGACTGAGAGACAAGGGGCGGCCAATGGCCGCCCCTCTGAGCTTGATGACAGACCTCGACCTCACCGAAGTCATCCCGCCAAGCGAAGCGCCGAGCCGGGACAGGGGAGCTGCGGCCACTATGTTTCAATGAGTTATCCCAGGAGAGACCTTGGCTCTCCGATCCCGGGTCTCCGCTCCGCTGCGCCCGGGATGACGATGGAGGGCATGTCAGCAGTCTGAGGGGTGGCCAATGGCCGCCCCTTTTCCGTTTGTCGATCACTCGTCTGCGCCTGCGCCATAGTCATCGCGGGCACCACGCAGGGACGACATAGGTGAGTGGTGGCGCATCCGGGTTCCACCGCGCCGACCGGTCAGGCGCGGCCGATCAGGTCCAGGACCAGATGTGCCGCCGTGCTGCTCTGGCTGTGGCCGTCGGGAAGTCGCATGGCGGTATCGAGATCGGTGAAGGCGTCAACCTGGACCTGCCGCTCCGGCGAGGAGGCAAGCAGCCTGTCCACCACGTCGACAAGCTGCTCCGGTGCTGCTGCTTCATCCAGAAACTCAGGGACGACATTTCGCCCCAGAATGATGTTCGGCAACACCATCGAGGAAACGGACGCGATCGGGAAGATCCGATGGATCTGTTTCAGGCGGCGATAGAACCAGTCGAGGCGGTAGCAGATCGCCATCGGGATACCGGAGGCCGCCAGTTCCAGGGAGACGGTGCCCGAAGCGGCCAGCGCAGCATGGGCGCGGCGGAACGCGGTGAATTTGGCCACCTCTCCCTCAACCACCGTTACATTGACCGGCCAGGTGGAGACTGTGGACCGGATGCGGGCCGCCAGATGCGGGACAGCCGGCAACAGGATCTCAAGGCCAGGACGACGGGCCAGAAGCAGGTCCGCTGTCTTGCCGAAGTCCTCCAGCAGCATGTCAACTTCACTGCGGCGGCTGCCAGGCAGAAGCAGAAGCACATCGGAGCCGCTGCCGAGCAGTGCTCTCTCGCCGGGGCCGGGGCGCAGTTCCGCGACACGCTCGATCAGGGGGTGTCCGACATAGAAGGTCGTCGGCCCACCAAGACGGCGATGCGCCTCGGGCTCAAACGGCAGCAGGGCAAGAAGGCGGTCGACATAGACGCTCATCTTCTTGGCCCGGCCGGGACGCCAGGCCCAGACCGAGGGAGAAACGTAATCGACAATGGGAATATGCGGCGCACGCTTGCGGACCCGCTTTGCGACATTGTGAGTGAAGTCAGGGCTATCAATGATGACGAGAACATCAGGCTTCGCCGCGACCGCAGCATCCACCGTCTGGTAGACCCGTTTCACAATGCTTGGCAGTCGGGCCAGCACCGCTGTGAGCCCCATGACGGCGATGTCGGCCAGAGGAAACAGGCTGACGAGCCCTTGCTGGCCCATGCGATCGCCGCCGACACCGGCAAACTCGATCTCTCCGGGGTATTGCTGCTTCAGGGCCTGCATCAGTTTGGCGCCCAGTGCGTCGCCAGATTCCTCGCCGGCGACTAGAAATACGCGCAATGGTTGACCGTGTCCGGTACCGGCCAGAGTTGGGGACGTCATCACGCTTGTTCCTCAGCTTCCTGTGGCCGGGCGAGACCATATACGAACAGGCCGGAAGCACGGGCGGCGGCAAGCGTTGCGGCCCGACCAGCAATCAGTGACCGGCCCGCTTCAACAGCAATTCCAGCAAGACCGGCGGCGCGGGCCAGATCAATCGTACGCGGACCAATTGCCGGAAGATCCACGCGCAGGTCCTGTCCCGGCTTGGCAGCCTTGACAAGGACACCAAACGCCCCTTTCGCCCGAACCCGGCCGTTGGCGCGCAGGTCGGCGCAGCGCTGCAACATTGCATCGGTGCCTTCCGCCCCTTCCAGTGCGATCACGCGCCCACCGACCGCCACCGCAGCCTGGCCGATATCCAGCTCGCCCAGCCTGCGGACGGCCTGATAGGCCAGATGCATGTCCTCGCTGCTGCCGACATCCAGCGCGCCGCCACTTATGACCCCGCCCGATGCAAGAAGCCCGGGGGCAACCTCTGCAACGCCGACAACCTGCAGATTTTCGCCCTCGAAAATGCGAATGACGCGGGTCAGTAGGCTGTCGTCCCCACCGACCATCGCCTTCACGATGGTTGGCAGCCGGCGCATGGTGCCGAGATCTCCGAGAATCGAAGTGAAGTCCGGACGCCGTGTGATGCCGCCGATGAGGATGACCCGGTCACAGCCGGCCGCATGCAGCGCCTTGAACAACTGGCCGATCTGGCCCCAGCCGAGCTCATAGTCAGCCTGTGCGGCAAGAGCTGGTTCCGTCTCACCCTTGATGGCAATGGTGAGCACGGGTTCGCCGCGTGCCTTGAGATCGGCGAGGATTTCCAGCGGCAGTTGGCCCCCGCCGGCGATAAGACCGAGCGGTGCCCGGCCTCCAGCTGCGGCGCCTGGGGTCATCGATCAGTCGCCCTGCGGGCCACGTGGGGTACAGAACCGCCGTTCACCCTCGACCAGGATGAAGTCCAGCACCTGCCGGACCAAGGGCTCCTCGCCGACGGTTGAAGCAAGTTTCTGTGCCCGGTCACGCAAGGTGCCTTCCTCGCTCTCGAACAGGTCGCGGTAGGCAGAGCGCAGGGCATGGATCTGTTCGCGCGGGAAGTTGCGCCGCTTCAGACCGACGAGATTGAGGCCGCCGAGACGGGCACGGTTGCCGGTCACCATGCCGAAGGGAATGAGGTCGTTCTCAAGGCCGGCAAGGCCGCCAATGAAAGCATGATCGCCAATGCGGGTGAACTGGATGACGGCAGACCCGCCGCCGAAGATGACGTGGTCACCGACAGTGACATGACCGGCAATCATGACGTTGTTCGACAACACGACGTTGCTGCCAATGTGACTGTCGTGGCCAACGTGGGAATTGGCCAGGAAAGCGCATCGGTCGCCAACGGTCGTGGAATGTCCACCTGCCGCCGTCCCGGGGTTCATCGTCACCCCTTCCCGGATCAGACAGTCAGATCCGATGCGCAAGGTTGCAGGCTCACCGCGATACTTGAGATCCTGAGGCTGATGGCCGAGCGATGCGAAGGGAAAAACGACCGTGCGTGCGCCAATGGTCGTATCACCGGCCACCACCACATGCGATTTCAGCTCTACACCGTCGCCGATCTTCCCGTCCTTGCCGATGTGACAGAACGGGCCGATGCGGACACCGTCGCCAAGAACGGCGCCGTCCTCGATCACTGCGCTTGGATGGATCACAGTCTGAACTCCTCGGCACTTACGCGATACCGTTGATGCATTGCTTCAGGAGGGCATGGGCCCGCCCCGTCAGGCATCCACCAGCATGGCGCTGATCTCTGCTTCTGCCACCTTGGACCCGTCCACCATCGCAACGGCCTCAAACCGCCAGATGTTGGAGCGGTTGCGGATCTTCTTCACATGAAAATGGACCTGGTCGCCCGGACCTACCGGCTTGCGGAACTTCGCCTTATCGATGGTCATGAAATAGACCAGCTGCGGCGTGTGGTCACTGCCCAGCGAATGCACGCACAAGGCACCGGCGGTCTGCGCCATCGCCTCGATCAGGAGCACGCCCGGCATGACCGGCCGTGTGGGAAAGTGGCCCTGGAAATGCGGCTCGTTGATCGTGACGTTCTTGATGCCGATGCAGGATTCATCGCCCTTCATTTCGATGATCTTGTCGATCATCAGGAATGGATAGCGATGCGGCAACAGCTCCATCACCTTCATGATATCGGCGGATGCCAGGGTCGTGGTGTCTTGATTTTCCATGTGCTCTGCCCCCGTCAAGGGAAAATGTGCCTTCTTTGCTCTTTAACTGAGCAGCGGCGTCGTGTCAGGTCCCTGAACCGCGTTCGGCCAGTTTTTTCAAAGCTGTCAGCTCGCGGAACCATTGTTTTACAGGCTTTGCCGGCGTACCGCCGTAGCGGCCGCCGGCCGGAACGCTGTCATTGACAACGCTGACGGCGGCAATCTGCGCGCCCATTCCGATCTCGACGTGGCCGGCGACGCCGGACTGGCCGCCAATGGCGACATAATCCGCGAGAGTAGAGGAGCCAGACAGGCCAACCTGCGAGACGATGATGCAATGTCGCCCGATGTTGACGTTGTGTCCGACCTGAACCTGATTGTCGATCCGGGTGCCCTCGCCCACCACCGTGTCACGGTTGGCACCGCGGTCGATGGTCGTGTTGGCTCCGATCTCGACGTCGTCCTGGATGATGACACGGCCGATCTGCGGCACCTTGAGATGCCCCTCCAGCCCCATGGCATAGCCAAAGCCATCCTGGCCAATGGCGACGCCCGGATGCAGGATGACGCGATTGCCAAGCAAGGCATGCTGCACAACCGCATTGGCGCCGATGTGGCAATTCCGGCCGATGCGCACATTCTGCCCGATCACAGCATTCGGACCAATCTGAGTGCCGCTGCCGATCTCGGCGCCTGCCCCGATCACCGCTCCAGGTTCTATGGTCACGTCTTCCTCTAGCCGAGCCTCGGGATGGACCGTCGCGCGAGGCGAGATCCCCGCCTTATCGTCAAAGGCTGGCAGGGGCACCATGGCTTGCGGATAGAGCCGTGCCAGAACCTTGGCCCAGGCGCGGTAAGGATCCTTTGAGACCAGCAGAGCGACGCCTTCCGGCACTTTTCCGGTGTGTTTGGGCGCGACAATGCAGGCTGTTGCACGGGTGGCAGCCAATTGCTCCAGGTAGCGCGTGTTGTCAAAGAACACCAGGGCCCCTTCTCGGGCGTCCTCAAGCGGCGCGACACAGGTAATCGTCAAATCCGCGGCACCACGCTGCAGCTCTGCGCCACACACTACGGCCAAATCGGCAAGACGCAGCACCGGCATCGGCGCGAAGAACACAGGATCTGCCATTCGACGGCTCCTTACAACCGGCGCGACCGGCTTTCAAAAAGCAAACGGCCGCCGAGGCAAGCGGCGGCCGTAGCTCAAACATGTGTACGACCTTAGAAGCGGGTACCGCCGGACAGACGGAACAACTGGGTCTGATCGCCCTTCTGCTTCATGAGCGGCCAGGCGAAGTCCATGCGCAGCGGACCGAACGGCGACACCCAACGGACGCCGAAGCCGGCAGAGGCACGCAGATCGAAGCCGTTCGAGTTGACGCCATTGGTACCGACTGCCTGGATCAGCTTGGAATCTGCATCCCACAGCGAACCGGCGTCGGCAAAGACCGCACCGCTCAGGCCGAACTCTTCCGGAATGACCGGGAACGGGAAGGTCGCTTCCAGCGTACCGGCGACATAGAAACGCCCGCCGATTGCATCACCCGTCTTGCGGTCACGCGGACCGATACCACCGTTCTCGAAGCCGCGAACCATGTCGCCGCCCATCATGAACTGGTCGGAGATGCGCAGACGCTTGCTGCCCAGGGCCTGGATGTGACCGCCACGCAGGGTGATGTTGCCGACGATCCCGGCGTCCGGATAGATTTCCTTGTAGATGCGTCCTTCCGCAGTCGTGCGGATGAACTGGGCATCACCGCCGATACCAGCGAATTCCTGCTGGAACTTGCCGTAAAGGCCATCAGACGGGTTCTGGTTATTATCCAGTGTGTTGTAGATCAGCGCATAGCCGGCCAGCGAGGTCAGGTAGGTGCCGAGCGAGTCGCAGACTGCCGGAGACAGATCCGGGTTCTTCGAACAGTTCGACAGGCCTGTTGCCAGCTTCTTCGGATCGGTGATCTTGGTCTCATAGATGTTGTAGAACAGCTTGAGCGCAAGTTCATCTTCCCGAAGCGGCAGCGTGAAGCCGAAGCCACCACCAGTCACGTCTTCCTTGTAGCTGCGGTAGTCGTTCTTGTCCGAAACGCGGCGATAAGCGTCAAGGTCAAGCGCGATCCGGCGACCGAGGAAGAACGGCTCACGGAACTGGAACTCATAATTCTGAGACGACTTGCCACCGCCGACACCGACGCGCACATACTGGCCACGGCCGAGGAAGTTCTTCTCGCTGATCGACACATCACCGATGATGCCGTCAGAGGTCGAGTAGCCGATACCGAAGGAAACTTCACCGGTTGCCTGCTCTTCAACATCCACGTTGATGATGACGCGATCCGGAGAGCTGCCACGCTCGGACGTAATGCGGACTTCCTTGAAGAAACCGGTGTTGCGCAGCCGGCGCTCGGCCTTGTCGAGAAGGACGCGGTTGAACGCATCGCCTTCGGCAAGATCAAACTCGCGGCGGATCACATATTCACGGGTGCGGTCGTTACCGCGGATGTTGATCCGCTCGACATAGGCACGCGGACCTTCCTCGATGTTGTAAACGAGGTCGATCGTCTTGGTTTCATAATTACGAAGGGCGCGCGGGCGCACTTCCGCAAAGGCATAACCGTCTTCCGACACCTTCAGGGTGATGTCTTCCAGCGTCTGCTCGACACGGCGCGAGTTATATGTGTCACCCGACCGGGTGCGCACGTTCCCCTTCAGCGCTTCCGGATCGATCGAGGACAGCGAGCTCTGGATCTCGACGTTGCCGATTTCGTATTTCTCACCTTCCTCAACGGTGAAGGTAACAAAGAAGACGTTCTGCTCACGATCCAGATCGGCGCTGGTGGCGACGATACGGAAATCGGCATAGCCGTTCTGGTAATAAAACTGGCGCAGCAGTTCCTGGTCAGCAGCAAGACGATCCGGATCATAGGTATCCGTGCTGCGCAGCCAGCTCAGCAGCCCGCTTTCACGGGTGCGAATGACCTCACGCAAACGGCGGTCGCTGAAATTGCCGTTGCCGATGAAGGTGATGCGCTCAACACCGGTCTTTTCGCCTTCGGAAATCTCGAACACGAGATCGACGCGGTTGTTGCCGCGATCAATGATCTTCGGCTCCACGGACGCACGATAGCGACCGGTGCGGCGATAGGCTTCCAGGATGTTCTGGACGTCGGACTGAACCTTCGAGCGCGTCAGCATGGAGCGCTCGGTGGTCCGCACGGCCGTCTTGAGCTGATCGTCGGAAACGCGGCGGTTGCCCTCGAAGGAAACACGGCCAATGACCGGATTCTCTTTCACGGTGACGACAAGTGTGCCGCCCTCGGAACTGATGCGGACATCCTCGAACAGACCCGTCGCAAAGAGCGCCTTGAGGGATTCATCCACATCAGCTGCGGAATAGGACCGTCCACGCTGAATAGTCAGGTAACTGACTACCGTCTCGCCCTCGATGCGCGTATTGCCACGCACAACGATATTGCCGGCGACCGCGGCTTCAGCGCTCGTGACAGAAAGACCGAACGGGTCAGGAATGATCCCGCCAGCCACAAAGAGCGGTGCCGACAAAATAACGGCACGAGAAATTTTCCGCAGTCGCTGCATATCCGAGCTATGCCTTTTTCAATTGAGACCGGATTAGGGCCTTCGTCAGATTCTCAGCATCCGGCATGGTTTTTACATCCTTTTGCCGAATACGCAACCGCAAGCCTCACCCGAAACGGATTTCATTTGAAGGCGTTGCGGCCATGTCACGCCTGCGGTTACCCGCCGGCGAGACGCGATACATCATTCCATGTGGCAAACACCATCAGCATCAGAACCAGGGCGATACCGATCCGGAAACCGACATCCTGAACCCGTTCGCTCAAGGGTTTGCCACGCACGGCTTCCACCGCGTAGTAGACCAGATGGCCGCCATCCAACATGGGGACGGGCATCAGGTTGAGTAGGCCGATGGACACCGACAGGACCGCAGCGAGTTGCAGGAGGGGAATAATCCCCAGTCCTGCCACCTGGCCGGATACCTGCGCCACCCGGATCGGACCCCCGAGCTGATCGGCGGATTCGCGGCCCGTCACCACCTTGGACAGATAGTCGAGCGTGCGGGCAGCGATGAACCAGGTCTCGCGCGCGCCTTCTGCCACGGCCTCCAGCGGTCCGTACTGGATCCGGGTCAGGTCTTCCTGCGCCGGAGAACGGGTAACCCCAAGAAGACCAACTTTCTGAGTGCCGCCAAAGCCGTCGGAGATTTCCTTGTACTGGGGGGTCACGACTACGCGCACCACCTCCCCCTTGCGGTCGACATCCAGCGTCAGCGCGACATCGGCACTCGCGGAGACGATACGCTGCAGATCGGTAAACGTCGTGATCTGGCGCCCATCAACGGAAAGGACCAGATCGCCTGGCTGCAGGCCAGCCTGTTCGGCGGCGCTGCCCGGGTGGATCTCCTGAAGCAGCGGGGACGTGACCACCTTGCCATAGACACCGAACACGAAGGCGAAGATCACGATGGAAAGCAGGAAATTAGCAATGGGCCCAGCGGCAACGACTGCTGCCCGCTGCCAGACCGGCTTGGACGGAAAGGTCCCTGCCCGCTCGGCGTCGGTCATGCCGGCAAGCCCCGTCCGATCCGGCATGCTGGCCGCATTCTCGTCGCCGGCAAATTTCACATAACCACCGAGGGGAATCAGGCTGAGTTTCCAGCGCGTGCCGTGGCGGTCGTTGAAACCTGCCAGTTCGCGGCCGAAGCCAACCGAAAAAGCATCCACCCGCACCCCGCACCAGCGGGCAACGAGAAAATGGCCAAGCTCATGGAAAAACACGACAATCGTCAGGACAAACAAAAACGCGGCGAGCATCGTCACCGACTGGGTCAGATAACCTGAAACAAGGTCCATACGCTTATCCTACGCCAAGGGAGGCGGACCGCAGAGGCCTCCCCGTTACCAGAACCCTAAAGCTCAAATCGTAATTGTAGTTTAACATAGCGACACAGGTTCGCGCTGGCCAGCCCGGAACATGCGGCCTGAAAGATGCACGCGGGATAAAGGCGGATCAATAGCTGGGGTATCAGGCGGCCCGGCGCTCAATCGCCTTCATGGCCTGGCGCCGAGCAGCCCCATCCAGTTCCAGAACCGCCTCGACCGAAGCCGGGGCCGTCAATGCGCCGGCACCGGACAAGGCTTCCAGGACGTCGGCAACCACTGCGGCAATGTCCAGAAAGCCGATGCGCCCGGCCAGGAAGGCGGCAACGGCCTCCTCATCGGCTGCATTAAGCGCGGCAGGTGCCCCACCACCGCTGCGCATGGCAGCCAATGCCAGGCCAAGAGCTGGAAACCGTGTCAGGTCCGGCGCCTCGAAAGTCAGGGTTGCAAGTCGGGCGAGATCCAGCCGCGCAACAGGCAGGTCCAGCCGGTGTGGCCAGGCCAGGCAATGGGCGATGGGCGTGCGCATGTCGGGACTGCCCATTTGCGCCAGCAGCGAGCCATCCTTGTATTGCACCATGCCGTGGATCACGGATTGGGGATGCACAAGGACATCCAGCTGATCATGGGACAGCGGGAACAGGTGCGATGCCTCGATGACTTCCAGCCCCTTGTTCATGAGTGTGGCGCTGTCAATCGTGATGCGGCTGCCCATGTCCCAGTTGGGGTGGCGCAGAGCCTCGGCCGGGGTAACCTTGCGCATGTCCTCAAGCGACGTGGTGCGGAACGGCCCGCCGGATGCCGTCAGCACGATTTTCTCGACCTCGGCAAGGTTGCGGCTTTCCAGCACCTGGAAAATCGCATTGTGCTCGCTGTCCATCGGCAGCACGGCGACCTGCTGTCGCCGGGCTTCGGCCATGAACAGGTCACCGGCACAGACGAGGCATTCCTTGTTGGCAAGGGCGATGGTGCGTCCTGCTTGCAGGGCGGCAAAGGTGGGTGCAAGACCCGCCGCGCCGACAATGCCGGCAACTACGATATCGGCTGGATAGAGCGCTGCCTCGGCAACGGCGGAGGGCCCTGCCCCGCTCGCAATCCCGCTTCCCGAAAGCGCTTCAGCCAGGCGGCCACCGCCTTGCGGATCGGCGATGGCCGCAAAACTGACGTTGAACTCGCGCGCCAATGCTGCGAGGTCATCGGCACGCCGGCCAGCGACCAGGGCGACCACCTCGTAGCGGTCCGGATGATGGCGTACAATATCGAGTGTGCTCTTGCCGATCGAGCCGGTGGCGCCCAGCACCACCAGGCGGACGCGATGTGTGGATCGGGACGGGCGCGGTGCCGGATCGGCCTCAAGGCCGGGGGCCGCGGAAACGAAGCGGTTGCTGGGGGTCACGACAGTCCCTTGTTTGGGTCAGCCAAGGCCAAGGCCGGCGACCGGTTCATGCAGGGTGCCGCCGAGCAACAGACCCAATAGCGCCGCTGCAACCGCTGCTGCGACAAGGCCGTCGACCCGGTCCATCATGCCGCCATGGCCTGGGATGAGCGACCCTGAATCCTTGACGCCAAAGCGGCGCTTGACGGCGGACTCCGCAAGATCTCCGACCTGAGACACCACCGACAATACGACGGCGAGGCCAAACCAGACCAGCAGGCCCTCGCGGCCATAAAAGGCAGCTGCCCCAATCCCCGC
This sequence comes from Pannonibacter sp., assembly GCF_051860505.1. NCBI lineage: Bacteria > Pseudomonadati > Pseudomonadota > Alphaproteobacteria > Hyphomicrobiales > Stappiaceae > Pannonibacter > Pannonibacter sp. The sequence continues at coordinate 26,308 of NZ_JBHYDX010000009.1, forward strand.
CAGCGCCCCGGCAACCAGTCCACCGATGGCGCCGGACCAGGTTTTCTTCGGCGAAATGCGAGACCACAGCTTCGGCCCGCCAAAACGGCGGCCGACGAAATAAGCGGCAATGTCGGTCACCCAGACCGTCGCAATGAGAAAGAAGCTGAAGGCCTCGCCGATCTCGCCGCGACGAACGACCAACAATGCGCCGACAGACAGGGTCGCATAGAGAAGGCCTTCTGCAGTCCAGCGGCCGGGCCGCCCGCCGCCTGCTGCCGCATAAAGCGCGGCTGTCGCGCCGGCAAGGCCTGCCAATGCGACCAGTTCAAAGGACAGGTGTACGAGGATAGTGAAGGCGAGAACCGAAGCATAGCCGAGGTACGGCACCAGACCGGTTTTGGGCGCGCCGATGATCAGCAGCCATTCGCGCAGGATCACCAGTCCGCCAAACGCAATCAGGACCGTGTAGGGTTCTTCTCCCCACCAGACGACGGCCAGAACGAGTGGCCCGAGCACCAGGGCCGAAAGGACACGGGCGCGCAAGTCCGACGCCGGACGCCGAGGTGTTCCGTCTCTGGAACCCGTGTCTGCCTCGCCCATCAGCCCCCTCCTGCCGACACCGCACCAAACCGCCGCTCGCGCGCGGCAAACGCATCGAGAGCCGCGTCAAAGGCCGCCGCATCGAAATCCGGCCATAGCACCGGCGAGAACACGAATTCCGCATAGGCGGCCTGCCAGAGCAGGAAGTTCGACAGGCGCTGTTCACCACTGGTGCGGATGATGAGGTCTGGATCGGGAATGTCCGACGTGTCAAGCCGGGACGCGATATCCTGCTCGGTCAGGCCAGCCGGATCGAGTTGCCCTGCAGCCACCGCCGCAGCCAGCTGACGGGCAGCCCTGAGGATCTCGTCCCGCCCCCCGTAATTGAAAGCCACGACGAGTGTCATGCCCGTGTTGGCGCGTGTGAGAGCCTCCGCCTCCTCAAGCAGGCCACAAATCCCCGGCTCAAGGCCCGTACGAGCGCCTATGACACGCACTCGGATATTAGCCTGGTGCAGTTCCGACAGGTCACGTTGCACAAAGCGGCGCAACAGGCCCATCAGAAAGCTCACCTCGGTCGGTGGCCTGCTCCAGTTCTCGGAGGAGAAACTGTAGACTGTGACAAAGTCGATGCCGCGCTGCCCGGCATGCCGAATGGCACCGCGCAAAGCGTCGAGCCCCTGGCGATGCCCCTCCGTCCGCGGCAAGCCACGCGCATTGGCCCAACGACCGTTGCCATCCATGATGATGGCAACATGTCGCGGAACGCCATTGTGCCTGGCGGCCTCCCGAGGGATCTGACCGGACTTCAGCGAACCGGTGTCAGGACTGGTTGTCATTCACACCCTCGGCGCCGCGCGGGATCAGGTCTCAGACCTGGGAAATTTCCTGCTGCTTCTTGTCCAGCATGCTGTCAACTTCCGCAATTCGGCCGTCCGTCAACTTCTGGACGTCGTCCGATGCGACGCGGGCATCATCCTGGCTGATCTTGCTGTCTTTTTCGAGCTTCTTGATCAGATCCATGCCGTCGCGGCGAACGTGGCGGATCGAAACCTTGGCGGCTTCGGCATATTTATGCGCGACCTTGATCAGTTCCTGGCGGCGCTCTGCGTTCAGTTCCGGGATCGGCAGGCGCAACAGCTGGCCATCGATCACCGGGTTGAGGCCAAGGCTTGATTCGCGGATTGCCTTCTCGACGGCGCTGACCATGCTCTTGTCCCAGACCTGGATCGCGACCATACGCGGCTCGGGAACCGAAACGGTACCAACCTGAGCGATTGGCATGGTCTGGCCATAGGCGGTCACGACAATCGCATCAAGCATGCTGGAAGATGCGCGGCCGGTGCGCAGACCCGACAATTCGGTTTTCAGTACGCCGAGTGCGCCCTGCATCCGACGCTCAAGATCTCCAAGATCGACACCTTCTACCGGCATTTTGATCCTCGCAATTCATGTTTGTAGGGGCCCGGACGGGCCGGGGCGCAACGATGGCACAGTCTTGCCCAAAGACAAGAATTACCGAACCATTGCAATGATAATCACACCCAGTCCCCATGCCTTTGCTCCCGCTCCCGTCGCAGGACGGACGAACGCTGCATAAGCCTGTCAGAGATTTTTCAGGCTGCGCTGACCACAGTATACCGCCCACGCTGCAGAAGCACATCCACAAGCGACCCGGGCGTGTGGATGGAAAAGACAACGACGGGGATCCTGTTGTCCCGGGCAAGCGCGATGGCTGTCGTATCCATGACCTTGAGGTTGCGGTTGATCACATCCTCATAAGTCAGCTCGGTGTAGCGCTCGGCATCCGGGTTGATCTTCGGATCCTCGGAGTAGATGCCGTCGACCTGCGTGCCTTTCAGGAAGGCATCGCACTTCATCTCGGCCGCACGCAGCGCCGCTCCCGAATCGGTGGTGAAGAAGGGGTTGCCCGTGCCGCCGGCGAACACGATGACGTCACCGTCTTCCATGTAGCGTTCGGCGCCGCGCTGGGTGAACGTCTCGCAAATCGAGGGCACCGGTACCGCAGAGAGCACGCGAGCCGGAACCTCCTGGCGACGCAGGGCATCGGCGAGGGTCAGGCTGTTCATGACGGTCGCCAGCATCCCCATGTGGTCGCCGGTGACCCGGTTGCCCCCCTTTGCGGCGACGGCGACGCCGCGGAAGATGTTGCCGCCGCCCACCACCAGGCCGACCTGGGCGCCAAGCTTGACCGCATTGGCCACTTCCACCGCAATGCGCTCAACGACCGAGGGATCGATGCCGAAAGGCTGGCTGCCCATCAGGGCTTCACCGGAGAGTTTCAGCAGGACCCTGCGCCAGCGCAACGTGGTGGTCATCGGCACACCTTCTTTTGAGTTTATGGAATGACGGAAATCAAACAGCAGTCAGAAAAAAGGCGCCGGGGTCGCCGGCGCCTTTGGCATTCAGTGGCCGGCGGCCGCGGCCACTTCGGCCGCGAAGTCCGTTTCTTCCTTCTCGATGCCTTCACCGAGAGCGAAACGGACGAAGCCGGTCAGCTTCACGGGGGTGCCGAGATCCTTGGCCAGGGCCTCGACCGCCTGCTCCACGGTCTTGTCCGGATCGATGACAAACGCCTGCTTCACGAGGGTGACTTCCTCGTAGAACTTGCGGATGCGGCCTTCCACCATCTTTTCGATGATGTTGTCCGGCTTGCCGGATTCGCGGGCCTGCTCGATGAACACGTTGCGCTCACGCTCGACAACGGCCGGATCCAGCTGGTCGACGTTCAGAGACAGCGGGCTGGTTGCGGCGATGTGCATGGCAATCTGGCGGCCGAGACCGTTCAGCTTGTCCTTGTCACCGGCAGATTCAAGCGCGACGAGCACGCCGATCTTGCCCAGACCCTCGGTCACGGCGCTGTGGATATAGGTTGCAACGACGCCTTCCGATACGGCCAGAACGGCAGCACGGCGCAGGGTCATGTTTTCACCGATGGTGGCAATGTTGTCCTTGATGACGGCATCAACGGACTTGTCGGCACCCGGATAGGTGGCGGCGGAAATCGCCTCGACATCCGAACCGGTTTCAATCGCAACGCTGACAACGTCGCGGACGAGCTTCTGGAAACCATCGTTGCGCGCTACGAAGTCCGTCTCGGAGTTCAGCTCGATCACTGCGGCCTTGACACCCTGGGAGGCAACGCCAACCAGACCTTCAGCTGCGACGCGGCCGGCCTTCTTGGCAGCCTTTGCCAGGCCCTTGGTGCGAAGCCAGTCGATTGCCGCTTCCATGTCGCCGCCCGTCTCGTTCAGGGCAGTCTTGCAGTCCATCATGCCCGCGCCGGTCTTCTCGCGGAGCTCTTTTACCATCGCTGCGGAAATGCTCATCGAACGCCTCGTGGATCGGGGGTTACAATTGTTGCCCGGTTTAGCGCATGCGCCACCGCGGCTTTATGACGATATGTATGGTTTATTCACACATATCGGGCCCTCGCTGATGCTGTCTGACAAGCAGACAATCTGAGGGCCGGGCGAATTCTACGGACAGCCGCGGAACGGGCCAGATGACCCAGCGATCCCGGACTTGCCGAGGGACCTGCTCCCGTTAGACAGGAACAGGGCAGAAAACCGAACGACCGTCGGCCATTCGAAACAGGCGGCGCGGCGGTGATCCACCGCGCCTGCCCTTGAACTCAGGCCTCGGCCTGCTCGTCGTCAGCCAGGACCGGCTCGACCGGAGCGGCTTCCGAAGCGCCGACGTCCATGCCCATGTTGCCCTGGGCACGCGAAATGCCGTCGATGGCAGCGCGGGCGATCAGGTCGCAGTAGAGCTGAAGCGCGCGGCCGGCGTCGTCGTTGCCCGGGACCGGATAGGTGATGCCTTCCGGCGAGCAGTTGGAATCAAGGATGGCTGCAACCGGGATGCCCAGACGACGGGCTTCCTGGATGGCAATAGCCTCGCGGTTCGTGTCGATCACGAAGATCAGATCCGGCAGGCCGCCCATGTCCTTGATGCCGCCCAGGTTCCGCTCGAGCTTCTCGCGCTCGCGGTCCATGAACAGCTTTTCCTTCTTGGTCAGACCCGAGGTGTCCGTCGACAGGACTTCTTCGAGCTTGCGCAGACGCTGGATCGAACCGGAGATGGTCTTCCAGTTGGTCAGCATGCCGCCGAGCCAGCGGGCGTTGACGAAATACTGCGCGGAGTTGCGCGCGCATTCAGCAACAGCTTCCTGGGCCTGGCGCTTGGTGCCGACGAGCAGCACGCGGCCGCCATTGGCGACGGTGTCGCTGACGACCTTCAGGGCCTGGTGCAGCAGCGGAACGGTCTGCGCGAGGTCGATGATGTGGATGTCGTTGCGAACGCCGAAAATGTACGGCGCCATGCGCGGGTTCCAGCGGTGCTTCTGGTGACCGAAGTGAACGCCTGCTTCCAGCAGCTGACGCATGGTGAAATCGGGCAAAGCCATGGCCCTAAACTCCTGATTTTTCCGGTTATGACCTCCACGGGGAGTGCAGCGGCGGCGTCAAGCCGCAACGGACACCGGACGGAACCGGGCATGCCGGATCCTTCCCCGTGTGTGGAATGGGCGCCTTATAGGCGTCGAATTCTCGAAACACAAGCCCTTAGGCCACTTCAGACACAAGACAACAGATCCCCGCCGAGGCGGCGGCTATCACGCCATCTGGACGTCCGTGACGCCCGGAACCGCTTTCAAGGCACCGGCGATTTCCGGGGACAGGCGGTATTTGCCGGGCAACCTTACCTCGACCTCGCGCTTGCCCTCGTCCAGCAGCAGAACGACATTCACCTCGCCCTCCCCCTTGGTCGACAGATGGCGGGCAAGGCTTTTCATCGGACGTGCATCGCGCAGGAACACCCGAAGGCTCTTCTGCACGCGCGCGGCCATGGTCTCGATCGGATCGACCTGCTCGATTCGCACCGAGGGCTCGTCGTCCCGCATGTCGGCGCTGACGAGGACCACCATCGACTTGCCCACCTCTAGCACATCGCGGAACTGGGCCAGCTTTTCGGAGAACAGCAGTGCCTCGAACTGGCCGGTGGCATCCGAGAAGCGGACAATGCCCATGCGGTTGCCGGACTTGGTCTTGCGCTCCTGCTTGGAGACGACCGTGCCGGCCAGCCGACCGGCGGATGCGCCGCGTTTGACGGCTTCGGAAAACTGCGCCCAGGGCTGCACCCGCATCCGTTCGAGCAGGGGTTGGTATTCATCGAGCGGATGGGAGGACAGGTAAAAGCCGATGGCCTGATGCTCCCGCTGCAGGCGCTCGGCGGGCAGCCAGCCCGAGACCTCGGCCAGTTGCAACTCGTCCCCTGCCCCGCCCCCGCCGCCGAACATGTCGTTCTGGCCGAGCGTGGTATTGGCCTCGGTGCGCTGCGCCTGGCCGATGATCCGGTCGAGCCCCTCAAAGACACGGGCGCGATTCGGCTCCAGGCAGTCAAAGGCGCCGGCATTGACGAGGCTTTCCAGGACGCGCTTGTTCAGGAACTTCGGTGAAATGCGCGAGGCAAAATCGCCAAGGCTCTTGAAGGGCCTGTCGCCGCGCACATCGACGAGATGCTGGATCGCCTGTTCGCCCGCCCCCTTGATTGCCCCCATCGCATAGACAATGCGGCCGTTGTCGACGTCGAAGGGCACCATGGAGCGGTTGATCGAGGGCGCAAGAACCTCGACGCCCATGCGCCGGGCCTCCTGGCGGAAGTCGCCCAGCTTGTCTGTGTTGCCCAGATCGAGCGTCATAGACGCGGCCAGGAACTCCACCGGATGGTTCGCCTTGAGCCAGGCCGTATGGTAGGAGACCAGCGCATAGGCGGCAGCGTGCGACTTGTTGAAGCCGTAGTTGGCGAATTTTGCCACAAGGTCGAAGATCGTACCGGCCTGGTCCTTGTCGACGCCGCGCTCGACGGCACCGTCAACGAAGCGGGCGCGTTGCACCTCCATCTCGGCCGCGATCTTCTTGCCCATGGCGCGGCGCAGGAGGTCAGCTTCGCCCAGCGAGTAACCAGACAGCACCTGCGCGATCTGCATCACCTGCTCCTGGTAGACGATGATGCCATTCGTCTCGGTCAGGATGGGTTCCAGCAGCGGATGCAGGTAATCAGGCTCCTGTTCGCCATGCTTGACGGCATTATAGACCGGAATGTTTTCCATCGGGCCCGGACGATACAAGGCCACGAGCGCAATGATGTCCTCGAACCGGTCCGGCTTCATGCCGGCGATGGCCCGGCGCATGCCCTGGCTTTCCAGCTGGAACACGCCGACGGTCTCGCCGGCCGCCAGCAGACGATACGTTCGTGGATCATCGAGCGGCACGGTTGCCATGTCGACGTGAATGCCCTTTCGGGCGATCAGCTTCACAGCCGTGTCGATGACGGTGAGGGTCTTGAGGCCGAGGAAGTCGAACTTCACCAGTCCGGCTTCCTCCACCATCTTCATGTTGAACTGCGCCACCGGCATGTCGGAACGCGGATCGCGGTAGAGCGGAACCAGTTGCTCCAACGGCCTATCGCCAATGACCACACCGGCGGCGTGGGTCGAAGCATGGCGGTAAAGACCTTCAAGCTTCTGCGCCATGGCCAGCAAGCGTTCGACGCTTTCTTCGTCGCGCGCGGCCTCACGCAGGCGTGGTTCCTCCGCGATGGCCTGGGCGAGCGTGACCGGATTGGCGGGATTGGCCGGGACCAGCTTGCACAGACGGTCGACCTGGCCATAGGGCATCTGCAACACGCGTCCGACGTCACGCAAAACGGCGCGGGCCTGCAGCGATCCAAAGGTGATGATCTGCGCCACCTGGCTGCGGCCATATTTCTCCTGGACGTAGCGAATGACTTCTTCACGCCGGTTCTGGCAGAAGTCGATGTCGAAATCCGGCATCGACACGCGCTCCGGATTGAGGAAGCGTTCGAACAGCAGCGAGAACCGCATCGGATCAAGGTCAGTGATCGTCAGCGCCCAGGCAACCACGGAGCCGGCGCCCGAACCACGGCCCGGCCCGACAGGAATGTCATGTGCCTTGGCCCATTTGATGAAGTCGGCCACGATCAGGAAGTAGCCTGGGAACTTCATCCGCTCGATGACCGACAATTCGAAATCGAGGCGATCCCAGTAGTCCTGCTCGCCGAGGTCCGGGGCAAGTCCATGAGCGGCCAAACGCATGGCCAGACCATCGCGCGCCTGGCGTCTCAGTTCGTCGGCTTCTGCCCTCTCAGCCTGTTCGGGATCGGCATCGGCACCGGCAAAACGCGGCAGGATCGGATCGCGTTTCAGCGGCCGATAGTGGCAGCGCCGAGCGATCTCGAGCGTGGCGTCGCAAGCCTCCGGCAGGTCAGAAAACAGCGCCTGCATCTCGGCTCGGGACTTGAAATAGTGCTCCGGCGTCAGCTTGCGCCGGTCATCATCTATGAGTACCCGGCCTTCCGAAATCGCGATGAGAGCATCATGGGCCTCGTAGTCGTCGCGCTTGGGAAAGAAGGGTTCGTTGGTGGCGACAATGGGCAGGCCCTTGTCATAGGCCAGATCAAGAAAACCCGGCTCGGTCTTGCGCTCCGCGGCCATGCCGTGACGCTGCAGTTCCACATAGCAACGCCCGTCGAAGGCTGCAGCCAGGCGGTCGAGGCGGATGGCGGCAAGCCTGCGGTTGCCGGTCAAAAGCGCCTTGCCGACTGGCCCCTGCGTACCGCCGGTCAGAAGGATCAGGCCCTCAGCGCGCGCTTCCAGCAGAGCCAGCGGCACATGCGGGCTCTGGCCCGTTGGCGTATCGAGGAACGCCCGGCTCGTCAGTTCCATGAGGTTCATGTAGCCTTGCTCGCTCATGGCGAGCACAACCACGTCACTCAAGGCGGGTTCACCGCGGCGGTCATCGCCGGCCTCGTCGTCAAAGGCTACGGCGAGCTGGCAACCGATGATCGGCTGGATGCCGGAGCCCCAGGCCTTGCCGGCAAACTCCTGCGCCCCGAACAGGTTGCCGGTGTCCGTGATCGCCAGCGCGGGCTGACCGTCCGCCTTGGCAAGGTCGAGCAGCTTCTTGATCGGCAGCGCGCCTTCCAGCAAGGACAGGGCGGAGTGAACACGAAGGTGGACGAAGCCGATCTCGGACATGACAACGGGTCCCGGTAAGAGAGCATCATCCCAACCCGTCACCGGATCCTGGATGATCAGCCGCTTGTCCCTTTGACATGCCCTGAAGCGGGGGGCGCTGTCGAGATGCGATCAGGCCGATCACGGCCCGATCCAGTGTTTCCTGCGCCGGCGGCGAGCCGTGATGGGCCGGTGCACCTCAGTTGAACGCGAGCAGAACCTCTCCCCAGACGGCAATGGTGGCGGCGAAAACAACGAGCGAACCGAAAGCGGCGATATCGCGGGCCAGGAATGTCATGGCATGCTCCTCTCTTTCGAACCGGCAGCTCCGCTGCCTCGGGTTCCGTGGTCTGGGGCCGCACCGGCCCCTTGGTCAGCAGATTGTTCTCTTTTTGTTCTTTTGACAAGCCTCAATCAGACCCGCAGCGTCGGAGGCCCCGTTGTTCTCATGCGAGGGTGAACAAATAATGAACAGAGCAGTGGCGCCAGAGATTGCACCTGCCGAACACTCAGCTCCGCAAGCGCGATACCTACCCCCCTTGCGCGGCTTGGAACGTCGCAGGTCAGGTATAAGAACCAGCGGGCCCAGCGGGATCAGTAATCGAGAATCAACCCGTCACGGAGCGTGATGACACGGTCCATCCGTCCGGCCAGTTCCATGTTGTGGGTGGCAAACAGGGCCGCAACGCCGGTCGCCCGCACCAGCGCCTGCAGTGCTTCAAAGACATAGTGAGCTGTCTGCGGATCCAGATTGCCGGTCGGCTCGTCGAGCAACAGGAGCCGCGGCGCATTGGCTACGGCACGGGCAATGGCCACGCGCTGCTGCTCGCCGCCGGACAGTTCGGACGGACGATGGGTGCCCCTGGCCCCTAACCGCATGTAGGCAAGGAGCTGGCTGGCGCGTTCGGCTGCGGTCTTTTTCGGCAGGCCCTGGATCATCTGCGGCATCATCACATTCTCCAGCGCGGTAAATTCCGGCAGGAGATGATGGAACTGGTAGACGAAACCGATGTCGTTGCGCCGGATGGTCGTGCGGGCGTCATCACCGAGCGCCCCACACGGCTTGCCGTCGACATAGACCTCACCCGAATCAGGCTTTTCCAGCAGGCCGGCGATATGCAGCAACGTTGACTTGCCCGTGCCGGAGGGCGCGACCAGAGCGACCATCTGGCCAGCTTCAAGGGAAAGGTCTGCGCCCTTGAGGATCTCCAGCTTGCCCGACGCTTCACTGAATACACGGGTGATGCCACTCAGGCGCAAAACGGACGCGGACATGGACGAAGTCTCTCCTGGGGATCCTGCGGCGGCCATTACTTACTCGTACCGCAACGCTTCAACCGGATCGAGGCGCGCAGCACGCCAGGCCGGATATATCGTTGCCAGAAGGGACAGCACCAGCGCCATCACCAGCACCATGATCGTCTCGCCCTGATCCATTTCAGCCGGCAGGCGGGAGAGGAAGTAAAGCGTCGGGTCAAACAGTTGCGTGCTGGTCAGCCAGGAAATGAACTGGCGGATGCTCTCAATGTTGAGGCACACGACCAGACCCAGAAGGAAGCCCGCAAGCGTACCGACAACACCAATGCTGGCACCGGTGATGACGAAGACGCGCATGACCGCCCCCCGCGTTGCCCCCATGGTGCGCAGGATGGCGATATCGCGCCCCTTGTCCTTCACAAGCATGGTGAGGCCGGAAATGATGTTGAGCGCGGCCACAAGCACGATCAGCGTCAGGATCAGGAACATGACATTGCGCTCCACTTCCAGGGCGGAGAAGAACGTCATGTTGCGCTGGCGCCAGTCACTGACAAATGCTGGTCGCCCTGCCCCTTCCTCGACCGCCGTGCGATATTCGCCGACCTTATCGGGATCATCGGTGTAGACCTCGACACCCGTCGCCTTGCCGTCCATGCGGAAGAAGCCCTGGGCTTCGGGCAGCGGCATGAAGGCGATGGTGCCGTCATATTCCGACATACCGATCTCGAAGATGGCGCTGACCGGATAGGCCTTGGTGCGCGGCGTTACACCCATCGGGGTCACCGCACCACGCGGCGAGATGATGGTGATGCTGTCGCCGACCTGCAGGCCGAGCTGCTGCGCCATGCGCGTGCCGATGGCAATGCCGCCGCCCGTGTCAAATCCCTCCAGAGAACCCTGACGGATGTTGCCGGCAACCAGGGGCAGGCGCTTCAGATCGCTCTCGTAAAGCCCGCGTACCAGCGCCCCGAGGTTGCCAGCCGGGCCCGCCACAAGGGCCTGGCCCTCGACAAAGGGAATGGCGGCAACGACACCGGACACACCCTGCAACCGTGACGCAACTGCGTCGTAGTCGGTGAGCGGTTGATCAATCGGCTGAACCAGCATGTGGCCATTGATGCCGAGGATCTTGCTGAGGAGTTCCGTGCGGAAGCCGTTCATCACCGCCATAACGATGACGAGGGTCGCAACGCCCAGCATGATGCCGGCAAAGGAAAACCCGGCAATGATCGAGATGAAGCTGTCGCGGCGACGTGAACGCAGGTACCGACCGGCGATCATCCACTCGAACGGCGCAAACGGACGAACCGCACCCGGACCGCTCTCCCCCTTGGAGTTGCCCGCACTCCCGGGCTTCTCCGGCTTGGCATCCTTCGATTGCGGCGATGTGGTGCGTGCGCTCATGATCTGCCTTGAAGGTGGAGCAAGGGCTCGGCCCTGGCACCGGACGTCCTGCACTGTCGCGAGAGCGTCCGGTCTGCCTGCTTGTTCTGTTTCCCGAATCTGCCCCGGCACTAGAGCTTGGGGCAACAGGACCGCGCTCTACTCGCCAAAACAGGCAGGATTGCGAGCACATCGGCTGTTTCTGCAGCCAAGTGCAACGAATCCCCTGTCACGAGGATCCGCGAGTGGGATCACGAGGTCAATGCATCGCGGATCTTGTTGAAGGCCGTCTCAATGGACAAGGTCTCGCGCGCGCCTGTTGCGCGCTCCTTGACCTCGACTTGCCCGTCTTTCAGGCCACGCGGACCTGCGATCAGCTGGAACGGAAGGCCAATCAGATCCATCGTAGCGAACTTTGCACCGGCGCGGGTGTCCGCGTCGTCGTAGAGCACTTCGATACCGGCATTCTCGAACCGCTGGTACAGCGCCTCGCAAGCCTGATCCGTCTCGGCGTCGCCGGGCTTCAGGTTGATCAGGCCAACGTGGAACGGGGCCACCGAGGCCGGCCAGATGATGCCGTCATCGTCATGGCTCGCCTCGATCAAGGCCCCCATCAGGCGCGACACGCCGACGCCATAGGATCCCATGTGGACCGGCACTTCGGTGCCTTCCGACGTCATGACCTTGGCGCCCATCGGCTCGGAATACTTGGTGCCGAAATAGAAGATGTGTCCCACCTCGATGCCACGGGCCGAAACACGGTCGTCTTCGGGGATGGCATTGAAAGCCGCCTCGTCGTGCATCTCTTCGGTCGCCGCGTAAGGCGTCGTCCAGCTGTCAACGACTGGCGTCAGGTCGGAGGCAAAATCGGTATCGAGGCCGGGCGTTGCCATGTCCAGGAGGCTCTTGTCGCAGAACACGGCGCTTTCGCCGGTGGCGGCCAGGATGATGAACTCGTGGCTCATGTCGCCGCCGATCGGGCCGGTGTCGGCGCGCATCGGGATCGCCTTCAGCCCCATTCGGGCGAAAGTACGCAGATAGGCGACGAACATGCGATTATAGGCGTGACGGGCCGATTCCTTGTCGATGTCGAAGGAATAGGCATCCTTCATCAGGAACTCACGGCCGCGCATGATGCCGAAGCGCGGACGGACCTCGTCACGGAACTTCCACTGGATGTGATAGAGATTGAGCGGCAGGTCCTTGTAGGACCGCACGTAGGACCGGAAGATCTCGGTGATCATTTCCTCGTTGGTCGGCCCGAACAGCATCTCGCGCTCATGGCGGTCGGTGATGCGCAGCATTTCCTTGCCATAGGCATCATAGCGTCCGCTCTCGCGCCACAGATCCGCCGTCTGGATTGTCGGCATCAGCAGTTGGACAGCCCCTGCCCGGTTCTGCTCTTCCTCAACGATCTTTTCGATCTTGCGCAGCACGCGAAAGCCGAGCGGAAGCCAGGAGTAGATACCCGCAGACTGCTGGCGGATCATGCCGGCACGCAGCATCAACCGGTGCGAGACGATCTCGGCTTCCTTGGGGGTTTCCTTCAGGATGGGCAGAAAAAAGCGGGACAGTCGCATGTCAGGTTCCTGAATATCGCGGGCACCCACCACCGGGCCGCGCCGCAGTCAAACCGCATGCATCTCCAAAACACAAGTCCCTTGCAGAAATGCGGCAGGAAAAGCTTGGGATTCCAGGGGCCAGGCCACCTTCCCCGGGGGACATCCCCTTGAGGAATAAGACTTTCCGAAACGCCCCCGGAAGCAGCATGCAAAAATTTTGGGCTTATGCGCTCAAAATAGTGACAAGTTTGTGTCAATGCGCTAGTTTGCCTCTCCATAAGAACAGAGGCAGTGAGCGGCAACGTTCTAAGCCTTTCATAACAGGCATCGCGGTCTGAGTCTTGGGAGGAAGATCCCTCTGGCGCACCCACAAGGTTCGCAGCCGACACAGTGAAGTTTCCAAAAGGAACGCACTGATGTATCGAGGGAGTTTTGGACGCGGAACTAAAAAAGCAGGGCAATCGCCCTGCTTTTTTTTCGTCTTCAGCACTGTTTCCACTCAGGAGATTTTATCGGGCGTCTGCCACAGGGCATCGGTCCGAAGGCTGCACACGGAAGCCAGCCCCCGGCCTGCCGTTCATCGGCCGGAACCTCGGCTCAGCGCGGTCCGGGCAGCGGGATGTCGTCCAGGGTGATGCCGGACTGACGCAGCCAGACAAAGCCCGCGAACAGCACCGTTGTGACGATGGTTGTCCAGATCGCCGTGCGCAGCATGCGGAACCGGGCCGGGGCGCTTGCTTCGGTACCGGGCACCACTTCGCCTTCTTCTGCCTGGGTCCTGACGCCGAAGGGCAGGATTGCAAACAGCACGATCCACCACATCATGAAATAGATGGCGAGTGCAAAAGGGACTGACATGTCGCAAGGGTCCTAAGGTTCAACTGCTTCGCCTGGCTGCCGGGGTCAAGCGGGTAGATGCGGAGCCAACCGGCCAGCCAGCCGGCTCCAACTGGAGTGATCAGGCTTGTTCGAGTTCGGTCAGGGTACCGAGAAAGTCCTTGGGGTGCAGGAACAGCACGGGCTTGCCATGAGCACCGATCTTCGGCTCGCCGTCCCCAAGGACGCGGGCACCGCGCGCAACCAGTTGATCACGTGCGGCCAGGATGTCCTCGACCTCGTAGCAGACATGGTGGATGCCACCGGACGGGTTCTTTTCAAGGAACCTGGCGATCGGAGAGCCGGCGCCCAGCGGTTCCAGCAACTCGATCTTCGTATTCGGTAGGTTGATGAACACGGTCGTCACGCCGTGTTCCGTCTGCGCCACCTTGGCCGAGACCTCCGCGCCGAGCGTATCGCGATAGACGGCGGTTGCCGCGTCAATGTCAGACACGGCAATCGCCACATGGTTCAAACGTCCGATCATGCACACTCCCCCAGGGGTCGGGGGTGCGGCCTTTGCGGGAACCAAACACCCACCGGGTTGTCAAACTCGGGTGACGAGTGCCTTGCAGAGCGCCTTCTTGCCCCACACGGATGTCACCGATGCACGCGCCGCACGCCGCAGAGCCTCCGCGACCATATCATCGTCCTTGCGGCGGGCTTTCGGGATGCCAGACAAGGCCCCTGTGACCGCCTTACGGACAATTTCCTCCATCGGATCGCCCTCGGTATCCGTTTCCGGAATGCCGAACAGGGCAACGGCCGGATCGTCCATCATGTCACCGGCCCGGTTCAACACGACGGAGACCACCAGAGCGCCGGCGATGGCCAGCTTGCGCCGTTCCTTGACGCCGGTCATCTCCGGGTCGCCCATGACATTGCCATCGACGACCGTGAGGCCAAAGGGGGCCTCGTCGATCACCTTGGCATCGCCCGGGAACAACCGGATGATATCGCCATTGCCGGCAATCACGACGGAGCCGATGCCCTGACTGCGCGCAAACTCGCCATGGGCCGCAAGATGGAACGGTTCGCCGTGCACGGGAACCACCACCTTTGGCTGAACCAGCTTGTAGAGCTCGGCCAGTTCTCCGCGACGCGGATGGCCCGAGACATGGACCAGCGCATCGCGGTCGGTGACGATCTGTACTCCGGTCTTTGCAAGACCGTTGACGACGGCACCGACTTCCTTCTCGTTGCCCGGAATGGTACGGGCTGAGAAAATCACGGTATCCCCCTTGGCCAACGCGATGTTGCGATGGGACCCTGCCGCAATTCGGGACAGGGCTGCGCGCTCTTCGCCCTGCGACCCCGTGCAAAGCAGCACGGTCTTCTCCCGCGGCAGGAAGCCATAGCTGTCCTCGTCGAGGAATGGCGGCAACCCATCAAGATAGCCAAGCTCGCCGGCCACATCGATGACGCGGCGCATGGAGCGGCCAACGACAACCAGGTTGCGATCCGCAGCAGCGGCGGCCTCCGCAATGGCCCGAATGCGGGCCACGTTGGAGGAAAACGTTGTTACGGCAACGCGGTGCTTGGCTTCCCTCATAATCCGGGTGAGCTCGGCACCAACATCCGACTCACTCGGGCTGAAGCCGTCGCGATAGGCGTTGGTGCTGTCGCAAACCAGCGCCGTGACGCCTTCGTTGCCCAGTTCCTCCAGACGCTTGAGGTCGATCGGCAGGCCAAGACCCGGCTTCAGGTCGATCTTCCAGTCGCCCGTATGCAGCACCATGCCTTCCTGGAACCGCAGCGCAAGCCCGCAGGGCTCCGGGATAGAGTGGGACATGGCGACAAACTCGACATCGAACGGTCCGATGTTGAGCCGCTGGCCCTGCTGGACGACCGTCACCGGAATGTCTTCCGCACCGGGTTCGCCCTCGACCTTGGCCTCGATCATTCCAGCCGTGAACGGCGTCGCATAAACCGGCGCCCGCAGGAGCGGCCACAGATGCACGAGACCACCGTAATGATCCTCATGCGCGTGGGTGATCACAATGCCGGCAATGCGATCCTTCTCAGCCTCGAGGAAGCTGATATCGGGCAGAACCAGATCGATGCCAGGCAGTTCCGGGCCGGCAAAGGTCACGCCGACGTCCACCACCAACCAGGTGCGATCATCCTCCGGACCATAGCCATAAAGGCCCAGATTCATGCCGATTTCGCCAACACCGCCGAGCGGCAGGAAGACGATTTCGTTGGCCTCAGCCATGCGTTCAAACTCCTTCTGTCATCTTGCGCGGCGGGCTGGATCAGCCCTCAGATCGCGCACCGAAGAACACGTCTCCGGCCGAAACAATGCGTCTTTTCCCGCCTGGAAGCTCAAGCACGAGCTGTCCGCGCGGGTCGATATCCCTGAAGTACCCGATCAGGTCCTCTTCAGGCAGGCGAACGGTGATGGTCTCACCCAATTTCAATGCCCGTTCCAGCCAGGCGCGCCGGGCGGGCTCAAAGCCATCCTTGCGCCAATTATCCAGCCGGCTTGCGACGCTGGCCGACAGGCAGCGGAACATCGTTCCGGCCTCGACCCTGTAGCCAAGCGACGCCAGATCCGTTGCCGGATAGTTTTCTGGCTCCGGATGGCTGGCGCAATTGACCCCGAACCCGCAGACGACCGCCAGATGGCCATCCGCCAGCGGCTCTGCCTCCAGAAGGATGCCGGAAAGCTTGGCGCCGCCAACGAGCAGGTCGTTGGGCCATTTGAGCCGCGCGAGGCCAAAGGCCCCAACGGCCGTATCCACCGCTTCTGCGAGCGCGACTGCCGCAACCAGCGGCAGTTCCCCGATCCGTTCGCGCGGGCCCGGATCGATCAGCAGCACACTGGCGAACAGGTTGCCGGCCGGCGACACCCAGTTGCGGCCACGCCGTCCACGCCCTTGCGTCTGCACATCGGCGAGAACCCAGAGCCCACTCGCCTGCCCCGCCCGCGCCGCTGCCATCGCCGTGCTGTTGGTCGAGGGCAGACTCGCGTGCCTTTCAAAGCGGAAGCCCGGCGCCTGAGGCACCGGGCCGAAAGTCAGGTCAGCTGACATCCGCGTCTCAGAACAGGCTCTTGGCCGCAAGCGCTGTCGCCGTCGTGATCGGCTGCGGCAGCACGATGTAGAAGATCACGAAAATGCTCGAGAGACCCAGCACCACCTTCAGTTCGGCAGGCATTGCCTCGAACTTCTCGGCCGGCTCGTCAAACAGCATCACCTTGATGACGCGAAGGTAGTAATAGGCGCCGACCACAGACGCAACCACGCCGATGATCGCCAGCGGATAGAGCCCAGCTTGCACGGCAGCCGAGAACACATACCACTTGCCCCAGAACCCGACGAAGGGCGGAATGCCGGCGAGCGAGATCAAGATGACCGACAACAGCATCGCCATCGGCAGGTTGGTGCGCCACAGACCGGAGAGGTCAGCGATCTCCTCGACCATGCCATCCTTGCGGCGCATGGACAGGATGCACGCAAAGGCGCCGAGCGTCATGCCGAGATAGGCGGTCATGTAGAACAGAACGCCTTCCACGCCTGTCTCCGTGCCTGCGGCAAGACCGACCAGGGCATAGCCCATGTGGCCGATCGAGGAATAGGCCATCAGGCGCTTGATGTTGCTCTGTCCGATCGCCGCGAACGCACCCAGCACCATCGAGGCGATGGAGACAAAGACGATGATCTGCTGCCACTCATGCGTCACCGGCTGGAACACATCGACGACGACGCGAACCAGGAGCCCCATGGCAGCAACCTTCGGTGCGGCGGCAAAGAAGGCCGTGACCGGTGTCGGAGCGCCTTCATAGACGTCCGGCGTCCACATGTGGAACGGCACGGCCGAGATCTTGAAGGCGAGGCCCGCCAGCATGAACACCAGGCCGAAGATCAGGCCGAGCGAGGCACCATCCCGGGTCAGGACTTCGGCAATCTGCGGGAAGCCGACATTGCCGGTGAAGCCATAGACCAGCGACATGCCATAGAGCAGCATGCCGGAGGACAGCGCACCAAGCACGAAATACTTCAGGCCGGCTTCCGTCGAGCGGACACTGTCACGGTTGATGGCGGCGATGACATAAAGCGACAGGCTCTGCAGCTCAAGGCCGAGATAGAGCGCGATCATGTCATTGGCCGAGAGCATGAGCATCATGCCGACGGTCGCCAGCAGGATCAGCACCGGATACTCGAACTTGTCGAAATTCTGGCTGCGCGCATAAGCCCAGGACATCGCAATGGCGAAGAACGAGCCGATCAGCACGAGCTGCTTCAGGTAGTAGGCGAAGCTGTCGAGAATGAAGGCGCCCTGGAACGTGGTGCCAAGCTGCGCGCCGAAGGGCATCACGAACAGGGCCGTGGCGGCGATGAGACCCATCGCCATGCCATTGACCAGGAAGCTGATGCGCTGACCGCCGAAGACGCCGATCATCAGCAGGGCGAGTGCCCCTACGGCCAGAAAGATCTCCGGCAGCACGGGCAGAAGGTCGGGCAACTGGGTGAGTTCAGTCATTGCACGCGTCTTTCGTCCTGTCGGGGATCAGTGGGCAACCGCCGGGGCGCCAGCCTGGACCGTATGTCCCGCCGCCTCGATGGCTGCCTGATAGTTGGTGATGAGCGCATCCACGGAGCCCTGCGTCACATCCAGGATCGGAGCCGGATAGAAGCCGAACAGGATCGTCAGGATGATCAGCGGAACCAGGATCACCTGCTCGCGAAGCGACAGATCGGTGATCGACTTCAGGCTTTCCTTGTCCAGCGCGCCGAAGACGACGCGGCGGTACAGGAAAAGCGCATAGGCAGCCGAGAGAATGACGCCTGTTGCAGCAAAGAGCGCAACCCAGGTGTTGACCTCGAATGCCCCCATCAGCGTCAGGAACTCGCCGACGAAGCCGCTGGTGCCCGGCAGACCGACGTTTGCCATGGTGAAGATGAGGAAGGCCACCGCATAGAACGGCATCCGGTTGACAAGGCCGCCATAGGCCGCGATGTCGCGGGTATGCATCCGGTCATAGATGACACCGACGCAGAGAAACAGTGCGCCGGAGACGATGCCATGCGACAGCATCTGGAACAGCGCGCCCTGGATGCCCTGCTCCGTCATCGTGAAGATGCCCATGGTCACGTAGCCCATGTGGGCGACGGACGAATAGGCAATGAGCTTCTTGATGTCTTCCTGAACCAACGCCACGAGCGAGGTGTAGATGATCGCGATGATCGACAGGGTGAAGACCATCGGTGCGAACATCTCGCTCGCTTCCGGGAACATCGGCACCGAGAAGCGCAGGAAGCCGTAACCACCCATTTTCAGGAGAATCGCAGCGAGCAGGACCGAACCGGCTGTCGGGGCTTCCACGTGTGCATCCGGCAGCCAGGTGTGCACCGGCCACATCGGCATCTTCACCGCAAAGCTGGCGAAGAAGGCAAGCCACAGCCATGTCTGCACATCGGAGGCAAAAGGATACTTGGCCAGTGCCGTGATGTCAGTGGTGCCGGCGCTCCAGTACATCGTCATGATGGCGATGAGCATCAGGACCGAGCCAAGCAGCGTGTAGAGGAAGAACTTGTAGCTGGCGTAGACGCGGCGCCTGCCACCCCACACGCCGATGATCAGGAACATCGGCAGGAGGCTGGCCTCGAAGAACACGTAGAACAGCACCAGATCCTGGGCACAGAACACCCCGATCATCAGCGTCTCGAGCACCAGGAAGGCGATCATGTATTCCTTGACGCGCTTCTGGACGCTCTCCCAGGAGGCGAGAATGCAGAAGGGCATCAGGAACGTGGTCAGGATCACGAACAGCATCGAGATGCCGTCGATGCCCATCTTGTAGCCGATGTTGCCGCCGAGCCATTCCTGGGTCTCGACGAGCTGCAGGCCCGGGTTGGCGTAGTCGAACGCGCCCCAGATGAACAGGGAGAGCACAAAGGTGAAGAGGGTCGTCACCAGCGCAACCATGCGGATGTTGCGCTTGGCGCCCTCGTCTTCCCCCGGCACCAGGAGAATGGCCAGCACACCTGCCAGCGGCAGGAAGGTGGTGGTCGTCAGGATCGGCCAGTCGATCATCAGTGCGCTCCCCCGCCGGTCGAAACACCGGTGAACATCGACCAGGTGACGAGCGCCGCCACACCGATCAGCATCGCAAAGGCATAGTGGTAGAGATACCCGGTCTGCAGGCGCACGACCCAGGTGGTGACGTTCTGGACCCGGGCCGCGACACCATCGGGGCCGCAGCCGTCGATGACCACGCCATCGCCCTTCTTCCACAGCATGCGGCCAATCCACATCGCCGGGCGGACGAAGATCCAGTCATAGAGTTCGTCGATGTACCACTTGTTGAGAAGGAACTTGTACAGCCCCTCCTGCTCGACCGCGAGACGCTTCGGCGTCTCGGGCGAGCGGATGTAGAAGTACCACGCCACGATAAAGCCACCGGCCATCATCACGAAGGGCGACACCTTCACCCATTTCGGGACGTCATGGATCGCATGCAGGATGTGGTTATCCGGTCCGGTGAACAGTGCCCCCTTCCAGAACGCATCATAGGCATCGCCGATGAACTGGGGCTTGAACACCATACCGGCTACAATCGCGCCCACCGACAGGAGGAACAGCGGAACCAGCATCACCATCGGCGACTCATGCACGTGCTTCATGACATCGACCGGGGCACGAGGCTTGCCATGGAAGGTCATGAAGGTCAGGCGCCAGGAGTAGAACGAGGTCAGGCCAGCTGCGACGACAGTCATCCAGAAGGCATACTGAGCCGCCGGATTATGGCCGGCAAACGCCGCCTCGATCACCGCATCCTTCGAGATGAAACCGGCAAAGCCGATATAGGTCAGCGGAATGCCGACGCCGGTGAGCGCCAGCGTGCCGATCATCATGGTCCAGTAGGTGTAGGGGATATGCTTGCGCAGACCGCCCATGCGCCGCATGTCCTGCTCGTCCGAGACCGCGTGGATGACCGAACCGGCGCACAGGAACAACAGCGCCTTGAAGAAGGCATGCGTGAACAGGTGGAACACGCCAATCGAATAGGCGCCGACGCCGAGAGCCACGAACATGTATCCAAGCTGCGAACAGGTCGAATAGGCGATGACCCGCTTGATGTCGTTCTGGACCAGACCGACGGTCGCGGCAAAGAAGGCCGTGGTCGCACCGAAAATCGTCACGACGGTCAGGGCAGTCGTCGACAATTCGAACAGCGGCGACATGCGGGCGACCATGAAGACGCCTGCGGTCACCATCGTTGCGGCGTGAATGAGAGCCGACACCGGGGTCGGGCCTTCCATCGCGTCCGGCAGCCAGGTGTGCAGCAGGAACTGCGCCGACTTGCCCATCGCACCAACGAACAGCAGGAGGCAGACCACGGTGATCGCCGACTGGGCATCCAGATGATAGCCGAGGAAGTTCAGGACCTCCGGACCATGCGCGGTTGCAGCTGCTTCCGCCCCATGGGCAACGACCCCGACCACCGCCGGAGCATTGGCGAATATGGTCGACAGGTTGATGGTGTCGAACATCACGAAGACACCGAAGATGCCAAGGATGAAGCCGAAGTCACCGACACGGTTGACGACGAAGGCCTTCATCGCCGCAGCGTTGGCCGACGGCTTCTGATACCAGAAGCCAATCAGCAGATAGGAGGCAACGCCCACGCCTTCCCAGCCGAAGAACATCTGCAGCAGGTTGTCGGCCGTCACCAGCGACAACATCGCAAAGGTGAAGAAGGACAGATAGGCAAAGAAGCGCGACCGGTGCGGGTCGTGGTGCATGTAGCCGATGGAATAGATGTGCACGAGCGCGGACACGCTGTTCACCACCACCAGCATCACCACGGTCAGCGTGTCGATGCGCAGAGACCAGGACACATCCAGCGTGCCGGAGGTGATCCAGCGCAAGATCTCGACCTGAACCAGCGCCGTTTCACCATAGCCGATCTGGAAGAACGCGACCCAGGACAGGAGCGCTGCGATCACCACCAGGGTGGAGGTCACCAGTTCGCTCGCCTTGTGGCCGATGGCGCGGCCGAAGAGGCCGGCGATCAGGAAGCCGATCAGGGGCAGGAAGACAATAGCCTGAAATAACATCTCTCCTCACCCCTTCATCATGTTGACGTCTTCCACGGCAATCGAGCCGCGGTTACGATGGAACACGACCAGGATGGCCAGACCGATGGCAGCTTCCGCAGCCGCGACGGTCAGGACGAGCATCGTGAAGATCTGGCCCATCAGGTCGCCGAGGTACGACGAGAAGGCGACGAAGTTGATGTTGACCGCGAGCAGGATCAGCTCGATCGACATCAGGATGACAATGACGTTCTTCCTGTTCAGAAAGATCCCGAAGATCCCGATCGTAAACAGGATGGCCGCGACCGACAGGTAGTGCGACAGACCGATTTCCATGGGCGCCGCTCCGTGCTCCCTCGTTTATCCAGATCCGGCCGAACGCGGTTTCAAGGACCGCCAGGCCGGGTTTCATGCGCGTTGCAGCGCTCAGATGCCTTTGCCCGGCTCCACTTTGCGGATCTCGATCGCGCTCGCCTTGTTGCGGGCGACCTGAGTTGCAATGTCCTGACGCTTGACGCCTTCCTTGTGGCGCAGGGTCAAGACGATGGCTCCGATCATGGCCACCAGCAGCACGAGGCCGGCAGCCTGGAAGAAGAAGATGTACTTGGTGTAGAGCACCTGGCCGATGGCCTCGATGTTGCTCACCTGATCGATCGGCGGCGTCGGCTCAGACCCGTGTCCCAGCATCTCGGGTGCAATCACCCAGGCGCCGATGCCCATCAGCAGCTCGACAAGCATGATCAGCCCGACGAGGCCGCCAATCGGCATGTACTGCAGGAAGCCCTGGCGCAACTCGACGAAGTCCACGTCGAGCATCATGACAACGAACAGGAACAGCACCGCCACCGCGCCGACATAGACCACGATCAGCAGCATCGCCAGATATTCGGCACCGAGCAGGATGAACAGGCCGGACGCATTGACGAAGGCGAGGATGAGAAACAGCACCGAGTGAACCGGGTTGCGCGAGGCAATGACCATCAAGGCCGATGCCACCGTCACACCGGCGAACAGATAGAAGAAAAGGGCTTTCAGGATCATGTCAGGACCTGCCTGTCTCGGTCTCTTGCCTAAACACTCACCGGCCAGTGCAGCCAGTGAGCCTTCGTCAGCGTCTGGTCCCCTGCCCGGCTCGCGTCTGCCTGGCCGGGGAACCCGGAACTGGACGCTCCCTCAGCGGTAGGGCGCGTCCATTGCGATGTTGCGTGCGATCTCGCGTTCCCAGCGATCGCCGTTCGCGAGAAGCTTTTCCTTGGAATAGTAAAGCTCTTCGCGCGTCTCGGTGGCGAATTCGAAGTTCGGTCCCTCGACAATGGCATCCACCGGGCACGCTTCCTGGCAGAAGCCGCAATAGATGCACTTGACCATGTCAATGTCATAACGGGTCGTGCGGCGGGTGCCATCGTTACGGCGTGGGCCGGCCTCGATGGTGATCGCCTGCGCCGGGCAGATCGCCTCGCACAGCTTGCAGGCGATGCAGCGCTCTTCCCCGTTGGGGTAGCGCCGCAGCGCATGTTCGCCGCGGAAGCGCGGGCTCACCGGTCCCTTTTCGAAGGGATAGTTCACCGTCGGTTTCGGCTTGAAGAAATAGCGCATGGCGAGAAAGAACGCCGACACGAATTCCTTCAAGAAGAGCGATTTAGCGGCCTGATCAAGTCCCATCGCCGTTGCCTTCCTCTCGCGTTCAGCCAACCAGCTGCCACGCGGCCAGATACCCGATCACCGGAAAACCGAAGACCGGGAGAATGAACACCAGTTTGCGCAGGACGGGTTCAAACCGAACGGCGAAGCCGCCGCCCTTGCGCTTTTGCTTTTCCACCATCGCCGCCAGCAGCCCGTTGAGGATGCCGTAGTCGATCCAGCCGATGTAGAGGCCGATGGCGCCTCCGATCAGCCCGGCGATGGACACCTCCATCGCCTTACGGTGCCCAGCCCATCAACTGCAGCATGCCGGCCACGAGGACCACCATGAACAGCGACAGCGGCAGGAACACCTTCCAGCCAAGGCGCATCAGCTGGTCGTAGCGATAGCGCGGGACCATTGCCTTCACCATGGCGAACATGAAGAAGACCAGCAGCGCCTTGAGCGAGAACCAGACAATCCCCGGCACCCAGGTGAAAGGCGCGATGTCGAACGGCGGCAGCCAGCCCCCCATGAACAGGATCGTCATCATCGCGCACATCAGAGCGATGGCAACATACTCACCCAGCATGAACATCATGTACGGGGTCGAGCCATATTCCACCATGAAGCCGGCAACCAGCTCGGATTCTGCTTCGGCAAGATCGAACGGCGGGCGGTTCGTCTCGGCGAGGGCCGAGATGAAGAACACGACGAACATCGGGAACAGCGGCAGCCAGTACCAGTTCAGGATCGACAGCCACGGCAGACCGACATAGCTCGCCAGACCCGTCTTCTGGGCATGGACGATCTCGGTCAGGTTCAGCGAACCGGCGCAGAGCAGGACGGTGACGATCACGAAGCCGATGGAGACTTCATAGGACACCATCTGCGCAGCCGAGCGCAGGGCCGACAGGAACGGGTACTTCGAGTTCGACGCCCAGCCCCCCATGATGATGCCATAGACGCCGAGCGACGAGATCGCGAAGATATAGAGAATGCCAACGTTGATGTCGGCAATCACCCAGCCTTCTGCCACCGGCATGACGGCCCAGGCGCTCAGGGCGAGGAGCACGCTAAGCAGGGGAGCCAGAAGGAACAGGCCCTTGTTCGAGCCTGCCGGGATCACCGGCTCCTTCAGCACGAACTTCAGAAGATCGGCGAAGGACTGGAAAAGCCCCCAGGGGCCAACCACGTTCGGGCCACGGCGGATCTGGACGGCGGCCCAGATCTTGCGGTCGGCGTAGAGGATGTAGGCGATGACCACCAGGAGCACCACGAGCATCACCACGCTCTGAAGCGCCATCCAGAGGAAAGGCCAGCCGTAGGTCGTCATAAACTCCGACATGTCTGTCCCCTGCCCCTTATTCCGCAGCCGCTGCCATGCGTGCCTTGGCCAGGGCGGAACATTCCGCCATGACCTTCGACGCACGGGCAATCGGGTTGGTCAGATAGAAATCGCTGATGACGTTGTGGAACGCCGCCGAGTTGGCCTTGCCGCCGGCTGCTGCCAGCTTCGCCACATCCGCCGGGTCACCGGCGGCAATGCTGTCGATCCCGGCCATGTGCGGATGCGCCTCGAACAGCTTGGCGCGCAGCTGCGCCAGCGTATCGAACGGCAGCGCCTTGCCCAGCACCGCCGAGAGCGCGCGCAGGATGGCCCAGTCTTCGCGGGCCTCGCCAAGCGGGAAGCCGGCGCGCTCGCCGAGCTGAACGCAGCCTTCGGTGTTGACGTAGATCGCCGACTTTTCCGTGTAGGCAGCACCCGGCAGGATGACGTCGGCGCGATGTGCGCCCTTGTCGCCGTGGGTGCCCTGGTAGATGACAAAGGCACCTGCCGGAACCGAAATCTCGTCGACACCGAGGAGGAACAGCACATCGAGGTTGTTCTCGGCCAGGATCTGGCCGGTGGTCAGGCCGCCCTCGCCCGGCACGAAGCCGATGTCCAGCGCGCCAACCTGGGCTGCTTCCGTGTGCAGGATGCTGAAACCGTTCCAGTCGGCACGGACTGCATCGCGGCTTTCGGCAAGCTTTGCAGCCAGCGCCAGAACGGCAGCCCCGTCCGGACGGTTGATAGCGCCCTGGCCAACGGTGATCAGAGGCTTCTTGGCGCCTGCGAGGAACGACGCATCGTCGATAAGCGCAGCGAGCGTATCCGGGCCAGCGCCGCGATAGGTCGCCGGGTAGGTCAGATCCGCGTTCTGGCCGATGATGTTGACCTCGACCGGACCCTTGACCCAGCGCTTGCGCAGACGGGCGTTCAGGACCGGAGCCTCGAGGCGCGGGTTGGTGCCGATCAGGACAATGGCGTCGGCCTCGTCGATGCCGGCGACCGTTGCATTGAACAAGTAGCTGGCGCGGCCGTTCTTCGGATGCAGCGGCGATCCGGGATAGCGGCTGTCGAGGTTCTTCACGCCCAGGCTCTCCATGAGCAGTTTCAGCGCAAACATTTCCTCAACGCCAGAGAGCTGGCCAGCAAGCGCGCCAATCTTGTCGGCGCCCGTCGCCTTCACCCTGTCAGCGATAATCTGGAACGCCTCGGCCCAGGACACGGGCACGAGCTTGCCGTCCTTGCGGGCATAGGGGCGATCGATGCGCTGTGTCTTGAGGCCATCCCAGATGTAGCGGGACTTGTCCGAAATCCACTCCTCGTTGACCTCTTCGTTGAGGCGCGGCATGACGCGCATCACTTCGCGGCCACGGGTGTCGACACGAATAGCCGAGCCGAGGGCGTCCATGACGTCGATGCTTTCCGTCTTCACCAGTTCCCAGGGACGGGCCTTGAACTCGTAGGGCTTGTGCGTCAGCGCGCCCACCGGGCACAGATCCGCAACATTGCCCTGCATTTCGGACGACAGCGCAGCTTCCAGATAGGTCGTGATCTCGGCATCCTCGCCGCGACCGATCAGCCCCATGTCGGCGACGCCGCAGACTTCGGTGGTGAACCGGACGCAGCGCGTGCAGTGGATGCAGCGGGTCATGATCGTCTTGATCAGCGGACCGATCTGCTTGTTTTCGACCGCGCGCTTGTTCTCGTGGAACCGCGACCCGTCGACACCATAGGCCATCGCCTGGTCCTGCAGGTCACACTCGCCGCCCTGATCGCAAATCGGGCAATCCAGCGGGTGGTTGATGAGCAGGAACTCCATCACGCCTTCGCGCGCCTTCTTGACCATCGGGCTCTTGGTCAGGACGACGGGCGGTTCGCCATTCGGTCCGGGACGCAGGTCCTTGACGCCCATGGCGCAGGACGCGGTCGGCTTCGGAGGACCGCCCTTCACTTCGACAAGGCACATGCGGCAGTTGCCGGCAATGGACAGACGGTCATGATAGCAGAAGCGCGGCACTTCCGCGCCGGCCTCTTCGCAAGCCTGCAGCAGGGTGTAGTCCGCCGGAACGTCTACTTCATTGCCGTCGATGATCAGTTTTGTCATCGCGTGTCTCCGAATCCTCGTTCCCGGTTCACTCGGCCGCAACCAGCGTCTTGGGCGCACGGGTCTTGGCGACATAGTCGTCAATCCGCGCCTCAATCACCGGACGGAAGTTCTTGATCAGGCCCTGGATCGGCCAGGCAGCCGCATCCCCAAGGGCGCAGATCGTGTGGCCTTCGACCTGCTTGGTCACGTTGAACAGCATGTCGATCTCCTCGCGCGAGGACTGACCCTTGACCATGCGTTCCATGACGCGCCACATCCAGCCGGTGCCTTCACGGCACGGCGTGCACTGGCCGCAGCTCTCATGCTTGTAGAAGTAGCTGAGACGGGCAATCGCCTTGATGATGTCGGTCGACTTGTCCATGACGATCACCGCCGCCGTGCCAAGGCCGGAGCCCAGGCCGCGCAGGGTATCGAAGTCCATGGCGACGTCCTTCATCTGCTCGCCAGTAATGCAGGGCACGGACGAACCGCCCGGGATCACCGCCAGCAGATTGTCCCAGCCGCCACGAATGCCACCGCAGTGACGTTCAATCAGCTCGCGGAACGGAATGCCCAGCTCTTCTTCAACCGTGCAGGGCCGGTTCACATGGCCCGAGATGCAGAACAGCTTGGTTCCAGTGTTGTTCGGCTTGCCGAGACCGGCGAACCAGGCACCGCCACGACGCAGGATCGTCGGAGCGACGGCGATAGACTCGACGTTGTTCACGGTCGTCGGGCAGCCATAGAGGCCAACGTTGGCGGGGAATGGCGGCTTCAGGCGCGGCTGGCCCTTCTTGCCTTCCAGGCTTTCGAGCAGCGCGGTCTCCTCGCCGCAGATGTAAGCCCCTGCGCCGTGATGGACGTAGATGTCGAAATCGTAGCCGTTCTTGTTGTTCTTGCCGATCAGGCCAGCCTCATAGGCCTGGTCGATGGCACCCTGAAGGCGCTCACGCTCGCGAATGAACTCGCCGCGCACATAGATATAGGCCGCAATGGCGCCCATGGCGTAGCCGGCGAGCAAGCAGCCTTCGACCAGCGTATGCGGATCGTGGCGCAGGATCTCGCGGTCCTTGCAGGTGCCCGGCTCGGACTCGTCGGCGTTGACGACGAGGTAGGACGGACGGCCATCGCTGGCCTTCGGCATGAAGGACCACTTGAGACCGGTCGGGAAGCCTGCGCCGCCACGACCGCGCAGGCCCGACCCCTTCATCTCGTCGATGATCCAGTCACGGCCCTTTTCGATCAACGCCTTGGTGTTGTCCCAATGGCCACGCTTGCGCGCGCCCTCAAGACCCCAGTCGTGCAGGCCGTAAATATTGGTGAAGATCCGATCCTGATCCTTCAGCATCTCGCCAACTCACCCCTCACTCTTGCTGGACGGCACATCGCCACTGTCCACGCGCTTGGAGAATTCCGTTTCGCCGCCAGTCGCCAGGGTCTTCGCCTGAGCAATCCAGTCTTCTCGATCGACACGGCCTTTGAAGCTCAGGCGGCTTTCCACCCAGGCCTTATTCGCATCGGTCCAACCGGCGATCTGGTCGAAATGATGCACCCCAATTTCATGCAGGGTCGCCTCGATCTTCGGGCCAATCCCCTTGATCCGCTTCAGATCGTCACTCGATCCGCCACGCGGCGCTGACAGAAGCTCAGGCTTTTCGCCTTCTTCGATCGGCGCGTCCGGCTTGGCAGGTGCGGCCGCTGCAGGAACTGCGGCGGCGGGTGCCGGTGCCGGCGCAGCAGACGGTGCGGGCGCGGCGGCAGCAGCCGCCTTGCGGGCCGCAACTTCGGCCTTGACGCGGGCGACCGCATCTTCGGCTGGCGTCGGTACGCCATTGTAATCATGACCGCCGCCGTTGATCGACGCGCCGGCGAAGGCATGCGATGCCTTGGCGTTGCCGTCGACGACATGGGCGAAGGGCAGCGCGCCGACCGTGTCGTCGCTGAGGGTCGTCAGCGTCGTCGCTCCACCTTCCGGGGCGCCAAAGCGGCGGTCGATCTGCGGACCGGGGGTGACTTCACGGCCAGCAGCGATATCTTCGATCAGCTTATCGAGGCTCTCCGGTGTCAGGTCCTCGTAGGTGTCCTTGAAAATCTGGACCATCGGCGCGTTGACGCAGGCGCCAAGGCACTCGACCTCTTCCCACGAGAAATTGCCGTCAGCCGAGAGTTCGTGCGAATGCGCCGCGATCTTCGACTTGCAGACACGGATCAGGTCTTCCGCTCCGCGCAGCTGGCACGGCGTGGTACCGCAGACCTGGATATGCGCCTTCTTGCCCACCGGCTGAAGCTGGAACATCGTGTAGAACGTGGCGACTTCCAGCACACGGATATGCGGCATGGCCAGCATGTCCGCCACATAGCGGATCGCCGGCTCGCTCACCCAACCCTCGTTCTGCTCCTGTGCACGCCACAACAACGGGATCACTGCCGAGGCCTGACGACCTGCCGGATAGCGGTCAATCACTTTCTGAGCCCAGGCAAGGTTCTCCGCTGTGAAGGCGAAGCTGTCCGGTTGTTCCGCGGCAAGTCTGCGAACCGCCATGGTCTGATCCCCGTTCCGTATGTCTCAGGCCGCTTGGCCCTGTCCTGAAGCAGCCCGATCCGGACGACTTCACGATAAGGCCCGCGGCGACTGCGGGTTGCGCCAGGGCAAGGCCCCGGTGCTGATTGAACTGTTGCCGGACAAGGGCAATCCCCTGCCCGGCTTCGAAATCTTGCTCCGGCAACCGGTCACGCCGGAGCCGAAAAAACTGGCCGCACTAGCGGTCAACCTCACCGAACACGATGTCGAGCGAACCAAGGATCGCCGACACGTCCGCCAACTGGTGGCCACGGCACAGGTAGTCCATCGCCTGCAGATGGGCATAGCCGGGAGCCTTGATCTTGCAGCGATACGGCTTGTTGGTGCCGTCGGCTACGAGATAGACGCCGAATTCGCCCTTGGGCGCCTCGACAGCGGCATACACTTCGCCGGCCGGGACGTGGTAGCCCTCGGTGTAGAGCTTGAAGTGATGGATCAAGGCTTCCATCGACCGCTTCATCTCGCCGCGCTTCGGCGGAACGATCTTGCCGTCGGTGGACGAGATCGGACCCGTCTCCTTGGTCAGGCGCTCAAGGCACTGCTTCATGATGCGGATCGACTGGCGCATCTCTTCCATGCGGATGAGATAACGGTCGTAGCAGTCGCCGTTCTTGCCGATCGGAATGTCGAAATCGAGATCGCCATAGACCTCGTAGGGCTGCGACTTGCGCAGGTCCCAGGCCGCCCCAGAACCGCGCACCATGACGCCGGAGAAGCCCCAGGCCCAAGCCTCCTCAAGTGTCACGACGCCGATGTCGACGTTGCGCTGCTTGAAGATGCGGTTGTCGGTCAGCAGGCCTTCGATGTCGTCCAGCGTCTGCAGGAAAGGGTCGCAGAAGTCCCAGATGTCGTCCAGCAGCGCACGCGGCAGATCCTGGTGCACACCACCCGGACGGACATAGGCTGCATGCATGCGGGCGCCGCAGGCGCGCTCATAGAACACCATCAGCTCTTCGCGCGGCTCGAAACCCCACAGCGGCGGGGTCAGCGCGCCGACGTCCATGGCCTGCGTGGTCACATTGAGGAGATGCGACAGGATGCGGCCGATCTCCGAGAACAGGACGCGGATCAGCTGGCTACGCATCGGCACGGTGATGCCGAGCATCTTTTCCACGGCCAGTGCGAAGGCATGTTCCTGGTTCATCGGCGCCACGTAGTCGAGGCGGTCGAAATAGGGAACGGCCTGCAGATAGGTCTTCTGCTCGATCAGCTTTTCGGTGCCGCGATGCAGCAGGCCGATATGCGGATCCACGCGCGTGACCACTTCGCCATCCAGTTCCAGCACGAGGCGCAACACACCGTGCGCCGCAGGATGCTGCGGACCGAAGTTGATGTTGAAATTGCGAACCTGAGCCTCAGCCATCTCGCCCGCCTTAATTCGTCGTGGCCTTCTCGTCGCCGGGCAGCACGTAGTCGGTGCCTTCCCAGGGCGAGAGAAAGTCAAAGTTACGGAATTCCTGGTTCAGACGCACGGGTTCATAAACCACGCGCTTCTTCTCGTCGTCGTAACGCACTTCGACGTATCCAGTGACGGGAAAGTCCTTGCGCAGCGGATGGCCGTCAAAACCATAGTCGGTCAGGATGCGGCGCAGATCCGGGTGGCCGGAGAACAGGATGCCATACATGTCGTAGGCTTCACGCTCGAACCACTCGGCGGCAGGAAACACCGGAATAAGCGAGGGAACCGGCGTGTCTTCGTCGGTAGCGACCTTGACGCGGATGCGCTGGTTCTGGACCGGGGACAGGAGATGATAGACCACGTCGAACCGCTTTTCGCGGGCCGGGTAGTCGACACCGCAGATGTCCGTCAGATTGAGGAACTTGCAGCTTGCATCGTCCCGCAGATAGCGGATTGCATCCACGATTGCCGGCGCCGCGACCACAACGGTCAGTTCGCCATAGGCAACGGTCCAGGACAGGAGCTTGCCCTGCAGCCCTTGCTGGATGTGCTCGCCGAGTTCCTTGAGCGTCTCGTCCATCGTATCGACCTCGACAATGGCCCCGTGCGCGTCACGCGGGGCTCTCCCTCAAGACACCGTTGCCGGTGCCGCTGGCAGGTTGTCCCCGCCCGTCCTACCCGGCCAGACTTTCGCCTGGCCCGGGCCTTAGCGTTCGATCGTGCCGGTGCGGCGGATCTTCTTCTGCAGCATCAGCACGCCATAGAGCAGCGCTTCAGCCGTCGGCGGGCAGCCCGGGACATAGATGTCAACCGGAACGATGCGGTCACAGCCGCGCACCACCGAATAGGAATAGTGGTAGTAGCCGCCACCATTGGCACAGGAGCCCATGGAGATGACATAGCGCGGCTCCGGCATCTGGTCATAGACCTTGCGCAAAGCCGGGGCCATCTTGTTGGTCAGCGTGCCGGCTACGATCATCACGTCCGACTGGCGTGGGCTGGCGCGCGGCGCGAAACCGAAGCGCTCGGCATCATAGCGCGGCATCGACATCTGCATCATCTCGACGGCGCAGCAGGCCAGACCGAAGGTCATCCACATCAGCGAGCCGGTACGGGCCCACTGGATCAGGCTGTCGGTCGAGGTGACGAGAAAGCCCTTGTCGGCCAGTTCATCGTTGACCTGCGAGAAAAAGGCATCGTTCGAGCCGATCGGCTTGCCGGTGGCCGGATCGATCAGGCCCTTTGGCTGCGGCGCGACGAGCGGGCCGGAAGACGTGGTCAGTCCCATTCCAGAGCCCCCTTCTTCCATTCGTAGATGAAGCCGATCGTCAGCACGCCCAGGAACACCATCATCGACCAGAAGCCATACCAGCCGAGATCGCCGAAGACGACGGCCCAGGGGAAGAGGAAGGCGACTTCCAGATCGAAGATGATGAAGAGGATCGAGACGAGGTAGAAGCGCACATCAAACTTCATGCGCGCATCATCAAAAGCGTTGAACCCGCACTCATAGGCGGACAGCTTTTCGGGATCCGGCTTTGAATAGGCCAGCAAAAACGGCGACACCAGCAACGCCAGGCCGATGACCAGCGAGATGCCGATGAAGACGGCAATCGGGATGTAATCCCGCAACAGATCTTCCATGTCTTTCGCGTCCTTGCATCTGGCGGGCCGGATCGGGAGGAGATCCAGTCGCAACGGACAGGCGCGATGACGCGACTCATGCCCGCAGCGGCCCCGGTTTAACCAATATGCGAGGGCACGCTTAGCCCACGTCCATGGGCAACGCAAGAGCCCAGACCGGTCAAACACAAGCACAATTCGTTCCGCCCGCTGCTTTGAGACGGCGTTTTCCGGCCCAGACGCCTTGCAAGCGGCAGAAAACCGCCCACAAGCCGCCGCAATTCATGCCCTGCCTGCATGGATGTACGGCGACACCTCGACGCAGGACGGAGTGCGGGGATGGTTATTGGCTGGCAAACGAGGGCAAGAGAGCGGAAGGAGAGGAATTGGCGCAGCGCAGGCTCGCCGGCAAAAAGAAGAAGGCCCCACAAGGGGGCCTGTTCTTTTCGTGAGTGGCGCGAGTGACGGGGCTCGAACCCGCGACCTCCGGCGTGACAGGCCGGCACTCTAACCAACTGAGCTACACCCGCACATCTCACGAAGCGGTCGCCACTTGTCCAAAACCAGGAAAGTGGCGCGAGTGACGGGGCTCGAACCCGCGACCTCCGGCGTGACAGGCCGGCACTCTAACCAACTGAGCTACACCCGCTTCGCTCCCGCAAGCCATGTGGCCCGCAAGAAGTGGGCGTGGTGTACGGCGCGGCGAGCGGGAAGTCAAGCACCTGAAACAGCGTTCGGTGAGGTTTTTCAGCGATCGCAGAAACTGCGCCAGACCCTCGCGGAAACTCTCGCTTTCACTTGCGAAAAAGCGCCCTGTCCGCAGCCAACTAAGGATCTACACAGGTAGAAATCTCTTCTGCTGCAAAAGGTTATCCACAGCCAATGCGAGAAAGCCGGTCCGAACTGCAAAAGGTCCGAAGCGCGCGAGAACAGGCAAATTTTGCGCAAGTCCCCTCGCCTGCAATCTGCCTTGCTTTTTCGCGGAAGACCGCCGGCAAAGCTTCAGGCGTCGCGAGACACAAAAAAACCCGGCGCCTTTCGTGCCAGGTTCGTCTCATCCAGTTGTCCGCGATGATCGGGCGGGATGGTGGGCGGTGAGAGACTCGAACTCCCGACATCCTCGGTGTAAACGAGGCGCTCTACCAACTGAGCTAACCGCCCGCCGATGGAAATGCCTCTTAGGGGCTTCGGTTCAGCTTGGCAAGAGGCAATCGAAGCAGCCATTTCTTTTCATTAATAACCTGTGGGCAACCTTTTGCGCCCTGCCCGCCCGGCCAGAGGTTTCCGGAGGCTTCCACGCGCTCCGAAAATGAGACGACAAGCATCAGCACACACGAATTTCAAAATGGAGCTGCAAGCTGGAAGCCGAAGCATGCCACTTTCCAACCTTTCAAATTCTATCGTGGCGAAAGTGCTTTATGCGAAGTCTTCATCAGTTTCATTTCACAAGTATTTCATTTGTCAGACTGCTGATCATAGCACCGTTGTTTATAGCAGAGTAAAATGGTCTTGGCGGTCGCGTTGCTTCGTCAACGCGCCTGAGGACCCAGGTTCTCTGCTCCATACAGCGCAACGACTGCGACAAGGCCCGATCCGTGATCGATGCCAAGCTCCGCTTTATTTCACCGAACTGATGTGCCGTCTGCAACGTTGTTAGCACCGGCAAAGTCCAGGACAGACGCAGGAGATCCTGCTCGTCCGTCTTGGCAATACTGAGAACCTCATTTGCCAGTTTGGCCGCCACCTCCCCCGCCGGCGTCAGCCGAAATTCCGGGCGCAAGGGATGCCCGTAGCCAGGATTTCGCTCCAGCAGCCCAATCATCAAGAGATGATCCAGGCTTTGCAGAAAAGCCGTCCTGCCGGCTCCGGTGGCTGCCAACAGCGCAGCCTGCCGCCCGGGAATGCCGAGATGCAGCTTGTCGAGGATGGGCAACGCCCAGGCCCTCGACGTGATCTTGACAATGAGATTTATGTCCATATTGTATAGTTACTATATTTTGGAACGAAAGGATAGCCCGTGGCACTCATCGCATTGGATCAGACAATCACCATCGCCCTATCGGTCAAGGACAGGCACAGGAGCGCAGATTGGTACCGGGAGGTGCTGGGCTTCGAGACAATCGTCCACATCGATGACGCCGGCTGGTCAGAACTCCAGACGAACACTCAGAATGTAACGCTCGGCCTTGGGGAGCATGTAGAGCCGGTGCCAGGGAACTGTGTTCCGGTCTTCGGTACTGCCGATCTCGATAATGCACGCGCCAGCATGGAGAAGATCGGCATCCGGTTTGATGGTCCGACAGTCGTCATCGAAGGCATGGTCAAGACCGCGACCTTCTATGATCCCGACGGAAATGCCCTGATGCTTGCCGAGAACCTGATGGCATCCCCATCGTGATGCACCGCTGAGGGTATAGGCGGTCGTTGATCTCTTGATCGCACCTTCCGATTGCACGGAGTGAACGCCCGACACGACCGGCCGCCCTTCGTTTCGCACAGTGCCGCGGAAGCATGCGTCACGCTTTGACCGGCGCGACGTCACCGCAAACGTCCGCAGTTAAAATCGCATCAAGGCAAGAGCACAAAAAAACCCGCGCATTCAAACGAATGCGCGGGACATTTTGTCCTGACGGACCGCCTGATCAGGCGTTCACAGAATCCTTCAGGCCCTTGCCGGCCTTGAACTTCGGCGTCTTGGAGGCCGGGATCTGGATCGTTTCGCCGGTGCGCGGGTTGCGACCTTCGGTGGCGGCGCGCTCGGAGACCGAGAAGTTGCCGAAGCCGATGATGCGGACTTCATCACCGCCCTTGAGCGCCTGGGTCACGGCTTCAAAGGTCGCATCAACGGCTTCTCCAGCCTGCGCCTTGGTCAGGCCGGTCTTCTCGGCCACAGCCGCGATCAGATCGTTCTTGTTCATAGCAGTCCCTTTCTACAAAACGGCGAAAAGCAGGCGATTCACGCCAAAAGCCGCTGGCCGGAAATTCGTGGGAAACGCCCCTCAAATCAAGCCATTTCTCGCAGAAATCCGCCATTTTCACGCGATTCAGATGCAAAAAGCCCCGGTGGGGACCGGGGCTTTCGCTCGTCTAGACAAATTTTGCCGTATCAGTGCGCCACAACGCCCGATGCATCATCGTCGGCGGGGCGTTTGTCGGCCGCCGCAGCAGCGCGCGCCTCGTCCCATTCGATGGCTTCCGGCATGCGCAGAAGGGCGTTTTTCAGCACTTCCTCCATGCTCGAGACCGGGATGATGTCGAGCGCGTTCTTCACGCTGTCAGGAATATCCGCCAGATCCTTGGCATTGTCTTCCGGGATCATCACGGTCTTGATGCCACCACGCAACGCCGCGAGCAGCTTCTCCTTCAACCCACCGATCGGCAGGATCCGCCCGCGCAGGGTGATCTCGCCGGTCATGGCAACGTCGCGGCGGACCGGAATGCCGGTCATGACCGAGATCACGGCCGTTGCCATTGCAATGCCCGCTGACGGACCGTCCTTCGGTGTCGCACCTTCCGGCACGTGCACGTGGATGTCGCGCTTGTCGAACAGCGGCGGCTCGATTCCGAAAT
The DNA here is from genome assembly GCF_051860505.1 of Pannonibacter sp. Classification (NCBI taxonomy): domain Bacteria; kingdom Pseudomonadati; phylum Pseudomonadota; class Alphaproteobacteria; order Hyphomicrobiales; family Stappiaceae; genus Pannonibacter; species Pannonibacter sp. The sequence continues at coordinate 62,222 of NZ_JBHYDX010000009.1, forward strand.
CGATGGCGCGGGAGCGGACATAGGATGCTGCCGCCGAGATCGATTCCTTCATCACGTCGCGCAGGTTGCCCGTGACCGTCATCTTGCCCTTGCCGGGCATCATGACGCCTTCAATGGTCAGCAATTCGCCGCCCACTTCCGTCCAGGCAAGGCCCGTGACCACACCGACCTGATCCTCAAGCTCGGCCTCGCCATAACGGTAGCGTGGCACGCCGAGATATTTCTCGACCATGTCGCTGTCCACATGCACCGTCTTGACGCCGGTCATGAGGATGTCCTTCACGGCCTTGCGGGCCAGTGTCGCCATTTCTCGCTCAAGATTACGCACGCCGGCTTCACGGGTGTAGCGGCGGATCACCTTGCGCAGGGCTTCCGCATCGACGGAGAACTCACCCTCGCGCAGGCCATGGTCCTTCTCGGCCTTCGGCAGCAGATGGCGGCGGGAGATCTCAACCTTCTCATCCTCGGTGTACCCGGCGATGCGAATGATCTCCATGCGGTCCATCAGCGGCGCCGGAATGTTCAGTGTGTTTGCCGTCGTCACGAACATCACGTCCGACAGGTCGTATTCGACCTCCAGATAGTGGTCCATGAAGGCGTTGTTCTGTTCCGGATCCAGCACCTCAAGGAGGGCCGCCGACGGATCGCCACGGAAATCCATGCCCATCTTGTCGATCTCGTCGAGAAGGAACAGCGGATTAGATTTCTTGGCCTTCTTCATCGACTGGATGACCTTGCCGGGCATCGAGCCAATGTAGGTGCGCCGGTGGCCACGGATCTCGGCCTCGTCGCGCACGCCGCCGAGCGACATGCGAACGAACTCGCGGCCCGTTGCCTTGGCAATCGACTTGCCAAGCGAGGTCTTGCCGACGCCCGGAGGGCCGACCAGGCACAGGATCGGTCCCTTCAGCTTGTTGGCACGCGCCAGCACCGCGAGATATTCGACGATGCGTTCCTTGACCTTGTCGAGGCCGTAGTGATCTGTGTCGAGCACCTGTTCGGCAAGCGCCAGGTCGTTCTTGACCTTGCTCTTCCTGCCCCAGGGAATCCCGAGGATCCAATCAAGATAATTGCGCACCACGGTGGCTTCCGCCGACATGGGGCTCATCTGCTTGAGCTTCTTGACCTCGGCATGAGCGCGTTCGCGCGCTTCCTTGCTGAGCTTGGTCTTCTTGATGCGCTCTTCCAGTTCGGCCAGCTCGTCGCGGCCGTCTTCGCCGTCACCAAGCTCCTTCTGGATCGCCTTCATCTGCTCATTGAGATAGTACTCGCGCTGGGTCTTCTCCATCTGGCGCTTGACGCGCGAGCGGATGCGCTTTTCCACCTGCAGGACCGAGATCTCGCTTTCCATCAGGCCCAGCACGCGCTCGAGGCGTTCGGCGACGGAATCGATGGCAAGGATGTCCTGCTTTTCCGGGATCTTGATCGCCAGATGCGAGGCGATGGTGTCGGCCAGCTTCGAGTGATCCTCGATCTGGTTGACCGCGCCGAGCACCTCGGGCGAGACCTTCTTGTTCAGCTTGACGTAATTCTCGAACTCGGCGACCACCGAGCGGGCCAGCGCCTCGACCTCGATGTTCTCGCCATCCTTCTCCGGCAGCACTTCCGCTTCGGCTTCATAAAAGTCAGTGCGGTCGGTGTACTGGGTGATGCGCGCACGGGCGCCGCCCTCGACCAGCACCTTGACGGTGTTGTCCGGCAGTTTCAGCAGCTGGAGAACGGTCGCAAGCGTGCCGATCTCATAGATGTCATCCGAGGCCGGATCATCATCGGCAGCATTCTTCTGGGTGGCAAGCAGGATGTGCTTGTCGGAGGTCATGACCTCTTCGAGGGCGCGGATGGATTTCTCACGCCCGACGAACAGCGGGACAATCATGTGTGGGAACACAACGATGTCGCGCAGCGGGAGCACCGGATAGACGCTCTTTCCGGCCTCGTCGAGGGAGCGCGTTTCGGATTCGCTCATGTCCATTCCTTTCTGCGGGCCCATGGCACCCCGGGGAGGAAGGGGGTACCTGCGGCTCTCCTTGGATGGTCTTCCGCCCCGGAAGTGGTGCGGATCCTGGCCGGCTCCGGACGTCCCCACTGGGCAACGACGCTGAACCGCCGAACCATCGTTCTGTCTATTAGGTGGACACCGGGGGGCGAGGTGTCAAGGCAGCGGCGGAAGATGGTGGGTCAAGGTTGTTGAAGACACCCGCCTTCCCACCGCTTCCTGCAGAATTGGTATCAGAAATGCAAAATGCCGCCCGAAATCCGGGCGGCATCTAATGCATTGGGCAGGTCTGGCGGATCAGGCCGAGGTGGCTGTCTCAGCGCGGTCTTCGTAGATGTAGAGCGGGCGTGCCTTGCCTTCCACCACATCTGGCGAGATCACGACTTCCTTCACGCCCTTGAGCCCCGGCAGTTCGTACATGGTGTCGAGCAGGATCGATTCCAGAATAGACCGCAGGCCGCGCGCGCCAGTCTTGCGCTCGATGGCGCGGCGAGCGATGGCCTTGAGGGCATCCTCATGGAAGGACAACTCGACGTTCTCCATCTCGAACAGCCGCTGGTATTGCTTGACCAATGCGTTCTTCGGCTCGGTCAGGATCGTCATCAGGGCCTCTTCATCGAGGTCCTCAAGTGTCGCGATGACCGGCAGACGACCAACGAATTCCGGGATCAGGCCAAACTTCAGCAGATCCTCAGGCTCCAGTTCCGAGAACAATTCACCGATGCGGCGGTCATCGGGACCGACCACGTCGGCCTTGAAGCCCATCGAGGACTTGCGGCCGCGATCGGAAATGATCTTGTCGAGGCCGGCAAAGGCTCCGCCACAGATGAACAGGATGTTGGTCGTGTCCACCTGCAGGAATTCCTGCTGCGGATGCTTGCGCCCGCCCTGGGGAGGCACGGAGGCCACGGTGCCTTCCATGATCTTCAGCAGGGCCTGCTGTACGCCTTCCCCCGAAACGTCACGGGTGATCGACGGATTGTCAGCTTTGCGGGAGATCTTGTCGACTTCGTCGATATAGACAATTCCGCGCTGTGCCCGCTCGACATTGTAGTCGGCGGCCTGCAGCAGCTTGAGGATGATGTTCTCGACATCCTCACCGACGTAGCCAGCTTCCGTCAGCGTCGTCGCATCAGCCATGGTGAACGGCACGTCCAGGATGCGCGCAAGGGTCTGGGCCAGCAGCGTCTTGCCGCAACCGGTCGGGCCGCAGAGCAGGATGTTCGACTTCGCCAGTTCCACGTCGTTGTTCTTCGACGCGTGGTTCAGGCGTTTGTAGTGGTTGTGCACGGCCACCGACAGCACCTTCTTGGCGCTGTTCTGACCGATCACATAATCATCCAGGACATGGCGAATTTCCTGCGGCGTGGGGATGCCATCGCGCGATTTCACCAGCGAGGACTTGTTCTCCTCGCGTATGATGTCCATGCACAGCTCGACACATTCATCGCAGATGAAAACAGTCGGGCCGGCGATCAGCTTGCGAACTTCGTGTTGGCTCTTGCCGCAAAAGGAGCAGTAGAGCGTATTCTTGGAGTCGCTGCCGCTGGCCTTTGTCATCTAATCAACCCCGCAGGTTCCGAGAGGGCATATGCCCATCCCCTTGTCGTTCCGGATCGGGCGTTGCCCACCTGATCCGACAATCGGTCCATGACCGCTTTTCTGGCGACTTCCACGGACGATGATCGTTTCATGCTTCGCCCGTAAAAATCAATATTCGTTTAAGCGGGCCAGACGAAGCTGGCCCTTTTGCCAAGGCGGCCTGCGTCAGGTTGCAGGCGTGGCCGACAGGCTGGCCCGATCCGTGATCACCGCATCGACAATACCGAAGGACTTCGCCACTTCGGCAGTCATGAAGTTGTCACGTTCCAGCGCTTCTTCCACCTGGTCAAGCGACTGACCGGTGTGCTTCACGTAGATTTCATTCAGCCGACGCTTCAGGCTCAGGATTTCCTGGGCATGCAGCATGATGTCGGCGGCCTGGCCACGGAAACCGCCGGACGGCTGGTGCACCATCACGCGGGCGTTGGGCAGCGAGAAGCGGCTGCCCTTGTGGCCGGCGGCCAGCAGCAGCGAGCCCATCGAGGCGGCCTGGCCGATGCACAGCGTCGACACTTCCGGCCGGATGAACTGCATCGTGTCATAGATCGCAAGGCCAGCCGTCACGAGGCCGCCGGGCGAATTGATGTAGATCGCGATTTCCTTGGTCGGGTTTTCCGATTCCAGGAACAGGAGCTGGGCGCAGACGAGCGTTGCCAGATGATCCTCGATCGGACCGGTCAGGAAAATGATCCGCTCCTTCAGGAGGCGGGAATAGATATCGAAGGCCCGCTCACCCCGGTTCGTCTGCTCGACAACCATCGGCACGAGCGTGTTCGTGTAGAATTCGACGGGATCCTTCATACCTTATCCATTTGCTGGCGCGTGCCGGACCGGGGGATGCCGGCCGACAGGCGAAGACACGCGATGTTCGAGTTCACAGCGACGCTCTGGCCCCATGAGTCGAAAAGAGCGACACCCATACATAGGGGATGCCGCCCAGATCGCAAGATTGTGGTCGATGCGGCGTGAAGGCAAGGTTAAAGCGATCACGCCGCCGGAACACTGAAACGGTCAGCCGGCGGCTGCCTCGTCTTTTTCCTCGTCCTCAGCCACGAGCTTCTGCAGCTCTTCCTTGGTCACGGTCTTGTCGGTGACCTTGGCAAGGGTAAGGATGAAATCCACGACCTTTTCTTCGTAGATCGGGGCGCGCAGGGTTGCGAGAGCCTGCGGGTTGTTCTTGTAGAACTCGAACACCTGACGCTCCTGGCCCGGGAACTGGCGCACGCGGTCGAACAGCGCGCGCTGGACTTCCTCGTCGGTCACCTGGACAGCGTTCTTCTCGCCGACTTCCGACAGCACCAGACCCAGGCGCACGCGGCGCTCGGCAATCTTGCGGTAATCGGCCTTGGCGGCCTCTTCCGTGGTGCCTTCGTCTTCGAAGGTCTTGCCATTGCGGGTCATGTCGTTCTCGACCTGGTTCCAGATGTTCTGGAATTCGGTGTCGAGCAGCTTGGACGGCAGGTCGAACGTGTAGACGGCATCGAGCTTGTCGAGCAACTGACGCTTGACGCGCTGGCGGGTCATGGCGCCGAACTGGCTCTCAATCTGGCCGCGAATGATGTCCTTCAGGCTGTCGAGCGATTCAAGGCCGAGGCTCTTAGCGAACTCGTCATCAACCGTGACTTCACCCGGTGCTGCCACGTCCTTCAGGACGATGTCGAAGGTGACTTCCTTGCCGGCAAGATGCTCGGCCTGGTAGTCGGCCGGGAACGAGACGGTGATGACCTTTTCTTCGCCCTGCTTCATGCCGACAATGGCTTCTTCAAAGCCCGGGATGAACTGGTTCGAGCCAAGGACCAGCTGGCCGTTGTCGTCGGCACCGCCATCGAACGGCACGCCGTCGAGCTTGCCCAGATAGGACATGGTGACACGGTCGCCATTCTCGGCAACTGCACCCTCACCCTTGCTGACGAACGGACGGTTGTTGGACGCAATCGCCTCGACCTGCTCCATCACACCGGCTTCGGAAATCTCGACGATCTCGCGTTCCAGTTCGATCGTGGAAAAATCGACGATGTCGAAGGTCGGCAGCAGGTCATAGATGACCTTGAAGGCCAGATCCGCGGTGCCTTCGATGATGGCTTCCGCCTCGTCATCGGCCAGATCGATATCCGGCTGCAACGCCGGACGTTCCGAGCGGTCCTCGATGGCCTTCAGGCTGGTTTCCTGAATGGTCTTGGAGACGATTTCCGCCATCGCCTGACGACCGTACATGCGCTTCATGTGCGCAGCCGGAACCTTGCCCGGACGGAAGCCGTTGATCCGGACCTTGTCCTTCAGTTCATCGAGGTACGAATCAAGCTTGGACGCCAGCTCGGTTGCCGGGATGACGATCTTCAGTTCGCGCTTGAGGCCCTCGGAAAGGGTTTCGGTCACCTGCATGATAGTGTGCTTCGTCCTTGGTGTGGAACCCGGCTGGATCCCAACTCATGTTTTCAATCGGCCCCGGAGGGCCCTCATCAGGGCGATCGCGACGCTCAGGATCCACATGACTGCCTGCAATCTCGACGAAGTATCTGTCGGATCTTAGGAAGATGGGGACCGGCGCGCAGTCGACCGGTTCAGCCTCGGCTGGCGGATCCGGGCCATATCGCCATGGTGCGGGCGGAGGGACTTGAACCCCCACGGCTTACGCCACCAGAACCTAAATCTGGCGTGTCTACCAGTTCCACCACGCCCGCGACGGCTTAGGACGCCCGAAGCCGGGGCGCGGCCTCTATAACACCCGACTTTGCCGCATCAAAGCAAAAATGCCGCACACGGCTAAAACACGCAGCCTTTATTCCGGCAGCTGCCCGGCCAGCACCTGCGGCAGAGCCGGCAAAAGGTCTTCGGCTGTCATTGCCTCGCCGCACTGCGCTCCGGCAGCCCCGTGAATATACACCGCCATGGCCGCTGCCTCGAAGGCAGGAACAGCTTGCGCCAGCAGGCCGGCGACCAGCCCGGCCAGCACATCGCCCGACCCCGCCGTTGCAAGGCATGGCGGGGCATTGTCATTGACATAGATCCGCCCGTCCGGTGCCGCGATGAGGGTGTCTGGACCCTTGAGCACGACGATCGCCCCCGACCGTTGCGCAGCTGTTCGCACCGAAGACAGCCGATCTATTTGGCCAAGGTCGGGAAAAAGCGCCCGGAACTCTCCGGCATGCGGCGTCAGGACAGCCGGATCAGACCTTTGCTTCAACCGCATAAAGAGGGGATCCGGCTCACCTTTGAAAACCGAAAGGGCATCTGCATCCAGCACCAAGGCGGGCCGGGCGCCGGCAAGATGCAACACAAGATCAACAAGTGCCGGCGCACGGGTTTCACTGCGCCCTGCCCCCGGCCCCACGAGGCAGGCCGACAGGCGCGGGTCGGCCAATGCGGCCTCAAGCTCGGCAGGATCGCGCAGGGGCCGGACCATTACGGCTGTGAGATGCGACACCAGCGCCGCCGTTGATGATGGATCGCAGGCCACCGTGACGAGACCCGCCCCGACCCGCAGCGCCGCCTCTGCCGACAGGCGAATGGCACCGGTCATGCTGAAGGGACCGGCAAAGGCGAGAACGGATCCCCGCGAATATTTGTGGGCATCCCGCCGAGGACGCGGCAACGGACAGGGCCAGGCAGATGGACCGTTTCGACGGACTGACGGCGCAACGGCGACTATCGTTTCATTGGTGATGCCAATATCGCAGACATCTGTTAATCCGCATAAAAGGCGGCCGGAAAAGAGAAGATGGCCGGGCTTCTTTCGGGCAAAGGTGACGGTGCGATCGGCTTGGACAACTGCCCCTGTCGCTGTTCCGCTGCCGCCATCAAGGCCGGAGGGAACATCCACAGCCAGCACCGGACACCCCGACCGGTTGATGGCCTCGACCACCGCAGCCGCGAGCCCCTCCAGCGGCCGCGAAAGCCCGGCGCCATAAAGTGCATCGATCACGACGAGCCCCTGGGTCTCCTGCAGTGCAGCCCGGATCGGACCGACGTCAGCCAGCGCCACGGTGCCACCCCCTGCCCGTTCGAATGCATCGGCGGCCTCGCCGGCGTCTGAGGAAAGCGTTTCCCGCTTCGCCAGCAGGAAAAGCTGGACAGGCACACCCCAGCTGCGCAGGACCGCAGCTGCAACAAAGCCGTCGCCGCCATTGTTGCCAGGACCGCACAACACCAGGACCGGTCGCCCGGCCCGTCCTTTTTGCTGCTGCAGCACGAGGGCTGCCCGGGCAACAGCCGCGCCAGCGCGCCGCATCAGGACGATCCCCGCCGTACCTGAGGCAATGGTTCGCCGGTCTGCCTCGGCCATTTCTGCCGGGGCCAAGAGGGCCGATGAGGCCTGGCGGGCATCCCAGCCCCAGGGAATATTGCCTGTCATGTAATTGGTCCAATCTGCGCCTTGTCTGTTCAGCATAGCCGCGAACCGGTTTCGTGGCAGCCACTGACCAGGCCAGCCCTGCACAGATCCCCTATGGCAACCCGGACGACAACACCTGCTGAGCCGCCCGGCATCCTGCCCAAGGATTCGGCGGCACCATTCAAACCAGCAGCCGGCAATCGCTGCTTATTTGGTATGCATCTGCCTATTTTGCTGGCAGCATAAGGTGCGAGTGCCGAAAGCTGCCCCGTTTTGGCCGGTAGACTTGCTGCTTTTTTCACCGTTTCGATCCCTTGCGGGAACTGGCACGGCATGTGCTTACATGGAGGCGACCACGGCAGGCCCGATACGACGTCCGCCCACGCAACACCACCGGCCTCAAGGCCTCAGACACGGAGAGAGACCCAAGGCGATGAAAAAGATCGAAGCGATCATCAAGCCCTTCAAGCTCGACGAGGTGAAGGAGGCGCTGCAGGAGGTTGGTCTGCAAGGCATTACCGTGACCGAAGCCAAGGGCTTCGGCCGCCAGAAGGGCCACACCGAGCTCTATCGCGGCGCGGAATATGTCGTCGACTTCCTGCCGAAGGTCAAAGTCGAGGTCGTATTGCCGGATGAAATGGTCGAAAAAGCAGTCGATGCGATTCGCAACGCTGCCCAGACCGGTCGCATCGGCGACGGTAAGATCTTCGTCTCCAACATCGAGGAGGCGGTCCGCATCCGCACCGGCGAATCCGGCGTCGACGCGATCTGATCCCTTTCGCGGGCCACGCCCGTTCCCCCTTTCGGTCCTGATGGATCCGGCGCCCTCGAGCGCCATCCCGGGCCCGAGAACAAGCCCAAGTGACAACCAGAACACCAGGGAAGTGAATACATGACCACCGCTGCTGAGATCCTCAAGGATATCAAGGACAAGGACATCAAGTTCGTCGACCTGCGCTTTACCGATCCGCGCGGCAAGATGCACCATGTCACGATGGACGCCGGCCTTGTCGATGAAGACATGTTTGCCGAAGGCGTTGCCTTCGACGGCTCGTCGATTGCAGGCTGGAAGGCCATTGATGCCTCGGACATGACGCTGGTCCTCGACCCGGCCACCGTGCACATGGATCCGTTCTTCGCCCAGTCCACGATGGTGATCCTGTGCGACATCGTCGACCCGCGCACCGGCGAGACCTACAACCGCGACCCGCGCACCATCGCCAAGAAGGCCGAGGCCTATGTCAAGGCTGGCGGCTTTGGCGACACCATCGTGTTCGGTCCGGAAGCTGAATTCTTCATCTTCGACGACGTCCGCTTTGCGTCCGACCCCTACAACACGGGCTTCAAGCTGGACTGCTCCGAACTGCCGACCAACCTCGACACCGAGTATGAAGCCGGCAACATGGGCCACCGCCCGCGCATCAAGGGCGGCTACTTCCCGGTTCCGCCGATCGACAGCGCCCAGGACATCCGTTCCGAGATGCTGTCCGTCATGTCCGAAATGGGCGTGGTTGTTGAGAAGCACCACCACGAAGTGGCTGCTGCCCAGCACGAACTTGGCATCAAGTTCAACACCATGACCACCTGCGCCGACCACATGCAGATCTACAAGTACGTGGTGCACCAGGTCGCCCATGCCTATGGCAAGACCGCAACCTTCATGCCGAAGCCGGTGTTCGGCGACAACGGTTCGGGCATGCACTGCCACCAGTCGATCTGGAAAGACGGCAAGCCGCTGTTCGCCGGCAACCTCTATGCTGACCTCAGCGAGATGTGCCTGTACTACATCGGTGGTATCCTGAAGCACGCCAAGGCCCTGAACGCCTTCACCAACCCGTCGACCAACTCCTACAAGCGTCTGGTCCCGGGCTATGAAGCTCCGGTGCTGCTGGCCTACTCCTCCGGCAACCGTTCGGCCTCCTGCCGCATCCCCTACACCTCGTCCCCGAAGGCCAAGCGCGTCGAAGTCCGCTTCCCGGATCCGGCTGCGAACCCGTACCTGGCTTTCGCTGCACAGCTGATGGCCGGTCTTGATGGCATCAAGAACAAGATCCATCCGGGCGATGCCATGGACAAGAACCTCTACGACCTGCCGCCGGAAGAGCTGGCCGAGATCCCGACCGTTGCCGGCTCGCTGCGCGAAGCCCTGCAGTCGCTGGACATCGACCGCGAGTTCCTGAAGGCCGGCGGCGTGTTCGACGACGACTTTATCGACAGCTACATCGAGCTGAAGATGGAAGAGAACATGCGCTACGAAATGACCCCGCATCCGGTTGAGTTCGACATGTACTACTCCGTCTGATCCCTACCGGGATGGAACAGGAAAGGCCGGGCAATCGCCCGGCTTTTTCGTTTGTGGGGTCAGAACTTCCGGTATCAAATTTGAACCGTCATTCCGGACAAGGTGAGCGTTCAGCGAACCGCAGATCCGGAACATGTCCCGGACCTGATCCGGGAGCCAGCGCGTCAGCGCGAGCGCAAGCGAGCCCGTAGCCGGACCAACATCTGCGGGAGACTGGAGTTTTTTTGTCGCGCTGCGCGCGGCTGATGTCTGGATCCCGGCTCGGCGCTTCGCTAACGCTCAGCTGGGCCGGGATGACGGCATCACGACCGCCCGTTGCCGCTCCCGGTCCGGGGCCCAGGCGACAAGCATCTCGCGCACCGAACTGGGTCCGAGCGTCAGTTTGTGGAAATCAAACGTATCGTCCCGCTGCGAGGCGAAGAAGTAGCAGAAATGCAGCGCGAAAAACCGCCAGCGCAGTCGGTTGAAACGGTCCCGCCCCAGAGCATCAGGCGCCCTGCCGCTGTAGCTGCGCGGTGCCAGCATCGGCGTCTCACTCCATCGCCGGCCATAGTCGGCGACCGGGTTGGCCCGGCCACAGCACAGGGCGTCCTGCGGCACGTAGATGTCGCTCCAATCGATCCCGGGCGCCTCTGCGACCTTTGCCACCGCCCGCTCGAACGTGCCGCCCGCATGGTAGCCGCCGATGTAACCGAACGCCGAGCCAAGCGTCGCCAGCGCAATGCCGCCCCGTGCGACACCGAGGTCCGGTTTTTGCTCCAGCGCCTTGGCAAGCGCCATGACGAGGACGAAGGCACCGGAGCTGTGCGCACACAAAAGGATATCGTCATCCGCCCCCGCCTCGCGCTCCACCTGCAGGATCTGACCGGCGAAATGCTCGATACGTGCGGTCATTTCCGCATCGCGGTCAAAGGCAAGCTGACGGATCGCGTGCCAGTCGTTGACGAGATACCAGAAGTAGGTCGATGGCTCGCTGAGACGGGATAGGCCATGCACCGCGACCGCCCAGAGCCCCCATCCGGCGATCCAGACTGGCCAGGCCACAAGCTCCGGCAAGCCGACCTCGTTCACCACCCCTCGCACCGGCTCAAGCAGGGCGGCGGGCACACACAGGAGCATCAGATAAATCACCAGGAGGAGGACCGGATAGACATGAAAGATGCCGTTCGGCCAATGACGACGGAAGCTGTCGATATATCCGCCGCTGATCGCAAAACCGGCGAAACTTGCAAAGGCTCCCAGCATCCGCTTCGGCCAGGAGCGCTGGAAGTCGCGCTTGGCGAGATCGCGCCAGCCAAGGAGATGGAACACCGTTCGCACCTCCCCCTCTGGCCAGGTCGCCCGGCCGCTCCAGGTCGCCGACGCACCGCCCGGCCCCTGGCCATCCACGAAGCCGGCAAGCTCCGCATCAACTCCGCGGATCCGGCCCATCGCCTCGGCTTCCTCAGCCATCGTCGACTGGAGCAATGATGGCCGGCGCAGGTCATAGCCCGGAATGAAGACGACATGTCGCAGCACGGGATCGGCACCAGTTGGAAATCAAGGGAAGCGGCTTATGCCAGAGCTTGCGGACCAGATCAGGATTTTTCCGGCTGAACCGGTGAAATCACCACTGACTTCCGATATAGCGGACACAATCAGTTTCAGACTAGGGTCAAGCCTCGACGCCTGTACCCGCTTTTGACATGGAATGCGCGAAAGATGACTGAATACAAGTCGGAGTTCCTGAAAACGCTCGCCGAGCGCGGTTTCATCCATCAGGTGTCGGATCATGAGGCGCTGGACAAGCTCCTCACCACGGAAACCGTGACCGCCTATATCGGCTTCGACTGCACCGCACCGAGCCTGCATGCCGGGTCGCTGGTCACCATCATGATGCTGTACTGGCTGCAGCAGACTGGCCACCGGCCGATCGCTCTGATGGGCTCCGGCACCACCCGCGTCGGCGATCCGACCGGCAAGGACGAAAGCCGCAAGATCCTCTCCGACGAAGACATCGAGGCCAACAAGGCCGGCATCCGCAAGGTCTTCGAGAAACTGCTGACTTTCGGCGATGGCCCGCGCGACGCCATCATGCTCGACAATGCCGACTGGCTGATGAAACTCAACTATGTCGAGTTCCTGCGCGACATCGGCCGCCATTTCTCGGTCAACCAGATGATCCAGCGTGACAGCGTGCGCCTGCGTCTTGAGCGCGAGCAGCACCTGTCGTTCCTGGAATTCAACTACATGCTGCTGCAAGGCTACGACTTCCTGGAGATCTACCAGCAGACCGGCTGCCGCCTGCAGATGGGCGGTTCCGACCAGTGGTCGAACATCCTGTCCGGTGTTGACCTGATCCGTCGCAAGGCCGGCATCGAGGCCTTCGCGCTGACCGCGCCGCTGCTGACCACCTCTTCGGGCGCGAAGATGGGCAAGACCGCCGCAGGTGCTGTCTGGCTCAATCCGGAGCAGCTTTCGGCCTATGACTATTGGCAGTACTGGCGCAACACCGAGGATGCCGACGTCGAGCGCTTCCTGAAGCTGTTCACCGTCCTGCCGCTCGACGAGATTGCGCGGCTCGCTGCACTGGAAGGCGCAGGCATCAACGAGGCCAAGAAGGTGCTGGCGACAGAGGCGACCGCCATGGTCCATGGCCGGGAAGCCGCGGAAGCGGCCGCTGAAACCGCCCGTCGTGCCTTCGAGGAAGGCGCAATGGCCGAAGGCCTGCCGACCGTCGAGATCGCCGCCGCCGACCTTGCCGCCGGGATCGGCGTCCTGTCCGCCTTCGTGACCGCAGGCCTGTCCGCCTCCAATGGCGAGGCTCGCCGCAACATTGCCGGCGGCGCGCTGAAGATCAACGACGTCTCTGTCACCGACGACAAGCGCGTGCTCGGCACGGCCGATCTCACCGGCGAAGGCGTCATCAAGCTGTCGATGGGCAAGAAGAAGCACGTGCTGCTGAAGCCGGTCTGACACCTCAATTCTGGTTCCAGACCCAGAGCCCGGCCCTGTGCCGGGCTTTGTTGTTTTCGCGGGCGTGGGGCTTACCGGAACTCGAACATCTTGCGGAAAATGCCCGGAGCAATCGCAGACACCGGATTGACGGTGAGGATCGGTGCGCTGATCGGGCCAGACAGGCGATAGGTGACGCCAATCAGCCCCTCCTGGCTCCCCCCACCCAAAGCAAAGCCGAGCAAGGGGATCTTGGCGAACAAGTTGTTGAGCGCAAAGATCGGCACGAATGTCCCTGTCAGGGACATTTCGCGGCTGCCCAGATCGACAGTCCCACCGACGGTGCCGCCGACCACAGCCCCCTGAAGAATTCCTTCTTCAAGGGTCAGTGTTTCGCCTTTCCTGGAAAACCGGATGTCCATCCGGTCGAAGGAGGCCTCGCCACTTTCGCTTACAATCGCGCTGCCCGACACAGGTCGATTATCGGGTCCAGGAGCCGAGACCTGAGGCAACTCGGCGAGCTTACGCAGCGCCGGATCCTCGGTGATTGAGAACCCGCGCACGCCGAGCGTACCGAACCAGGACGTGTCTCTTGGCAGGGAAACCAGGAGACGTCCCGTCCCTCCCCGCATCCGTTCATAGAGGTCGAGAAAACGCAGCACAGCACCGGTGTCCGAAAACTCCGCGCTTGCGGCCCGCGCATCTCCCTCGCCGGTGATCTCGAACCGGAAGGCGCCGCGATTGTTGGTGGCGCCTGTCACTTTCAATCGCGACAGTTCCCCCTTCTCCGCCAGGATCTCTCCGGTCACATCCGTCGCAAACACGCCCTGGAAGCCCTGAAGCCGGCCGATTTTCAGATTAATACGATAGGACGACGTACCGTTTGCCTTGCCATTTTCTTCAGACTTCTTGTCCCGTATCTGTTTGATCAGCCCACGCCCGTCGAACTGGGCCCCGGAGAGAGACACCCGATAACGGCCAGCGCCTTCTCGCATGATCCTGAGAGCTGCAGAATCGCCCGGCCGGATCTGGAAGGTCCCGAAATCGGCTTCCCGGAATTCACCGGACTTGGTCAGGAGAACAGATCCCTCGAGCGCAACCCCTTCCGAGCGCAGCGAGAAATTCTTCAGGCGCCGCTCCGTCGCTGTCTCAGTCAGGAGAAACGAAGCGCTGGCCGGAACGCCCGGCGTCTTCTCCCACCCGATTTCGGCAAGCCGCAGGCTCGCGTCCTTCAGATCAATCTCGAACCGCTGGCCTTCCGGGGTGTCTGCAAGCTTCAAGGCCAGCGCGCCGGCCACCAGCGTGCCAAGGTCAATGCCACGCTTGGCCAGTTCCGCCGCCGTCACTTTCAGTTCAACATCCTGACGTGCAGCCACATTGCTGTTGTCGAGCGGATAGACGATGTCGAGATTGGCCAGCAGACCGTCGATCCGGCCTCGCCCCTTGATGTCCACCTGTGTCGGATCCGCCGTCAACTGGAGCGCTGCATCCGTGATCCTGTATCCCCGGATCGGCTTGTCTGCTGAAAAGCCGGACAGCTTTGCCCGGGCAGCCCAACCCACCTCATCAACGGACAGGGCGAGTTTCAGCGGAAGTTTCGCCGTGATGTCAATGTCACCGGACCCTTTCAGCTCGACACCACCAAGGTCTGCCTTGTCGAGAATGCGGAACGGGGCGGAATTGGCAATCTCGGCAAGGGGACCCAGCGCACCTTGCAGTTTCAGGTCCAGGGTACCGGTCTTGATGCCTCGGTCTGCAAGATCGGAAATATCAAAACGCCCTGCTGGCACGGCCACAGAACCGCCCTTGGGAGTAACAATGCTCCCCGACCGTAGATCCACGGACAACCGTTCGTTCTCGATCCGCACGCTGCCCGCAAGATCGCTGATGACCGGCAAAGTCGCCAACGGCGCAACTTCTGTATTGATCAGGCTGAGGTCCAGCTTGAGATCGTCCCCGCCCCAGCCGGGATCCGGGTGGGCCTCATCAAAGGCTGGCGGGCGAACTGAGGCATCGACACGCGCGCTCTGGATAAGTCCGCCTTTCAGATGTTCAATGACCCAGCGCCTCGCCGGCGGCGTCAGCGTGATCGGCCAGATCTGCTTCAGCATCGCGACAGGCATGTTTTCCGCATCAGCAGCCAAAGCCAGGTAGGGCCCGTCATCGCGCAGGTCGAGAGAACCGATCGCGCGAAAGACGGCCGTTCCCGAATGTAGTTGCAGCCGGTCGAGAAACAGAACCTTCGCGGCAAGGTCGACGCGTCCGTCAAGACTGAGGTAGTCGGCGACAACGGTCGGTTCTGTGACATCAGCGGAGCCGAACCGCGCCCGATCAGCGTCAATTTTATACGTCCAGTCTGCACCGTCGTCCGCAGGCGGCTGGACGGCACCGGTGAAAAAGATCTCCGTCTCCCCGCGAATGACATGCGACTTGCCGATCATCACGCCGGGATGCCCCGCCGCCCAGCCGAGCGCCAGTGCCACATCATCGAAACGGATGACGGTTTGCCCGGACCTGAACCAGCCATCCTGTCCGCGCGCAACCAGGTTGGCCGCTTCAAACCTGCCGTCGGCACCGAGATTGGCGTTGAACTGGATCTCCAGCGGCAAGCCCAGTCCCTTGCCGCTGTCGACCTGCTCGTTGGCGGGAAACAGTTCCGCCAGCGCCATGTCGCGAATGAAGAGGCCGATCTGGCGTTCGCCGTGTTCCGGGTTTACAGCCCGGCGTAGGCCGAGATCCCAGAGCCCCATGCGACCGGCAATCTCGGCTTCCGCCAGAATGCCACCCTGGCCGTCGCGGCGCAGAACGGCGTCTATCTCGTTGATTCGCCTGGGCACCGGGCCAACAACATCGACCCGACCGTTGCGCAGGCGAACCTCGGAGAGGTCACGCTTGCGGAACTCTTCGTCGACGATGGCGGCGATCCGGTCAACGGCTTCCATCATCTCGCCCATTGACAGGATGTCAGTCTCGGCATCATCCGGCCTGAGGCGCAGATGCGGGCGATCGATGTCGAGGGCGGTGAAGCGCAACGAACCGGACAGCAGTGGCTCCAGTTCTAGGACGGCTTCAACCCGCGGCAATGTCAGGTCGATGCGAGCCTCACCAGGAACGGTCAACTGGGCCGTCTCGATGATCACCCGGCTGCCGCCGTCCGCAAAAAGATCGAGAAGCACGTTGCCAACGGTCAAGCGCGCGCCCTCGGCCCTCGCCTGCTGCTCGATGAAACCCGCAACACCGGGAATGGACGTCGCGCCGTTCGACAACAGCAGCAGCAGGCCACCAATGCCAACCATCACGACCAGCACCAAGGCAATCAGCACCCGGCGCAGCCAACGCAATCCGGCACGACCCGATGCTCGTATGGCAGGCAGGTTCGACATGGTCTGGGACTGCGGCTGGGGCTGGGGCTGTGTCAGCGCGTTTTGTCCTTTTGCAGTTTGGCCAATGATCGAGTCGGCTTGCAAACTATGATAATTCAGCCTGGCCAAAAACCAGAACCTCTGTCGCAGAGACCGGGTCGGACCTATTCAGTGCCGGATAAACCGGTGCAGTATGACGGAAGGAAGGCAGCATGAGCGAATTGCAGATTGGCGACACCGCCCCGACGATCGACCTGACCCTCGACAATGACCGGTCCGTGCCCTTGTCGTCGCTCCAGGGCAAGTCCGTTGTCCTCTATTTCTACCCCAAGGCCGACACACCGGCCTGTACACAGGAGTGCATCGCCTTCAGCCAGATGAAGGGCGAATTCGCTGCTGCTGGCGCGGAGGTGATCGGCGTTTCTCCCGACGAGGTCAAGAAGAACGCAAAATTCAAGACCAAGCATGAATTGACGGTCGATCTCGCATCGGATCCCACCAACGCCATCTGTGAAGCGTTTGGCGTCTGGGTTGAAAAAGCCATGTATGGAAAAAAATACATGGGCGTTGAACGCAGTACCTTTCTGATCGGGCCGGATGGCAAGATTGCCGCAATCTGGCGCAAGGTAAAGGTTCCGGGCCACGCCGAAGCTGTGCTGCAAGCCGTCAAGACACTCTAAGTCCCATACCTCCGTCACCGGGTCCCAATTCCGATGTCCCTGTCCCCAGAAGCCGGTCGCGCGGACACGCTCGTTGCCCGCGCCAATGCCATCGTCAGTGCCTGTGACACGGCCGAGAAGGTCCGCCTCGCCTATGACACGGCAAAGGCTTGGTTTTCCCGCCAGATGGCTCTCGGCAGCCCCTCGCTCAGCGGTCCGATGCCGGACCGACCCGGGCGGCCGGAGCAGCCTGTCCTGCTGGCCCCGCGCGACATGCCAAAGCGGGCGCTCGGCGGGGAAGCTGGCAGGGTCGCGCTGCTGCACTCCCTTGCCCATATCGAGCTCAATGCGGTCGACCTGACCTGGGACCTGATCGGCCGCTTTGCCGACACCCGCCTGCCGCGCTCCTACTATGACGACTGGGTGCGGGTGGGGCTGGAGGAGGCCAAGCATTTCTCGATGCTGGAAGACCGGCTGGCGGAGCTTGGCTCCTTCTATGGTGCCCTTCCGGCCCATGACGGGCTGTGGCAGGCCGCGCAGGCCACAGGGCGTGATCTGGCAGCCCGACTGGCAATCATCCCGCTGGTGCTCGAGGCGCGCGGTCTCGACATCACGCCGCCGATGATCGCAAAAGCGGAGGCACTCGGCGATCATGCAACGGCACGGGTGATGGGCATCATCTATCGCGACGAAAAGAATCATGTGGCGTTCGGGGCGAAGTGGTTCCGATTCCTGTGCGACCGCACCGGTGAACGGCCTGAGCCGAAGTTCCACGAGTTGGTCCGGACGCATTTCCGCGGGCCCCTGAAGCCGCCCTTCAACGATCGCGCCCGATCCGAAGCCGGCCTGACGCCTGGGTTTTACCGACCTCTGGCGAAACTCGTCGGATGAGGCCGGCCAGGCGCTTCCGTTTCGTCAGTCCGCAAGGGCTTTGTTAACCTTACCGCTTTCTAATCACCTCAAGCGGCGGGCATGAAGCCTGCCTTGAGGATGACGGCGAGCGACATGTCCGACACCACAGCCAGTTCCCGCCATGGCTTCGGAAAACGTAAGTCCCTGCATCATGTCACCATAACCACGGGTGACCGAAGCCGTACCTTCACGTTCCGCCCTTGGGTGCTGGGATCTGTTGTCGGCTGTGTCGGGATCTTTGCACTCGGCTATCTCTCCGCCACGGCTTATCTTTTCTGGCGCGATGACATTCTTGCGGCCCGGGCAACCGAGCGGTACCAGATCGAGGCGTCCTACGAGAACCGCATTGCCTTCCTGCGGGCGGAGATCGACCGGCTGGCCAGTTCGCAGGTGTTTGAGCGGCGGTCTGTGGAGACAATGGTCGATTCGCTGATCGAGAGGCAAAACAGCCTCTCCGACAAGCACGCCCGAGTCCGCGCCGTCCTGGACAAGGCCGCAGCCACCGGACTGACTGCAGGTCTCTCCACCCCTGTTCCGGCCGAAAAGCCTTCCTTGCCCGCAAGCGCCCTGTCCTTCCTGCCAACCGGCGATGCCCAGGCCATCGGCGGCGAGCCCGCGCCGCTCCCCTCCGGCCCCCTCCCCTCGCTTGGACTGCGTGGATCCTCGTCCGATGTCGGCACCGACGATGCCGCTGCCCCGGCAGCAGGTACTGGTTCGTCGGCGCTTGCCCCGCAGGCGCGTGCCGACGATCTCCTTGGGCTTGGCGCGACACTGGACCAGATGAATTTCGAAAGCGAACGGGTGCTCGATGCGCTTGCCTTCAATGCCGAACGCAACATTCGCACGCTTACGGCGACTTTGCAGCCGCTCGGTCTCGACCTGAAGACACTTGCGCCGGAAGCCATGGGGGGGCCCTTCGTGCCGCTGGCGACAAATTTTGACGATCGGCTGCTGCGTGCCGAACGGGCGATCTCAGCCTACGATGTGTTGCGCGGAACTGCCCGCCGTTTGCCGCTTGCCCGACCGATCCGCAATGTCGAGGTCTCCAGCGACTTCGGACCGCGGCTGGATCCGTTCCTGGGCACGCTTGCCATGCACACGGGCATCGATTTCAAGGCCGATTACGGTACAGCCATTCGCGCTGCTGGCGCCGGACGCGTGGTCACCGCCTCCTATCAAGGCGGGTACGGCAACATGGTCGAGATCGAACATCCCGGCGGCTATTCTACGCGCTATGCGCATATGAGCCGGATCATGGTCAGCGAAGGCGAAGAGATCCTCGCCGGCGAGATGGTGGGCCGTGTCGGCAGCACTGGGCGGTCAACAGGGCCGCATCTGCACTATGAATTGCGGCGCGGCGCGACCCCGCTCGATCCCTCGAGCTTCGTCATCGCCGGCGACCGGCTCGCGGCCCTTCTGCAACGGTGACATCCGCGATCTGACAAACAGAAGCCGCCCAGTTGCCCGGGCGGCTTTTGTCTTGTCTTGAGCCTGTTTGACGACCGACTTACTCGACGTCGCGGATCTCGGTTCCATCGTCCTTGCCATAGACACGCTGGGCGAGCGCTGCCTCCATGAAGGCATCGACATCGCCATCCAGCACATCGCTCGGTGCGGTGCTTTCCACGCCCGTGCGCAAGTCCTTGACCAGCTGGTAGGGCTGCAGAACATAAGAGCGGATCTGATGCCCCCAACCGATAGCTGTCTTGGAGGCGGCTTCCGAGTTGGCCGCCTCTTCACGTTTCTGCAGTTCGGCCTCGTAGAGCCGCGCCTTCAGCATGCTCCAGGCCGTTGCACGGTTCTTGTGCTGTGAACGGTCGTTCTGGCACTGCACGACAATGCCGGTCGGGATATGCGTGATGCGCACGGCAGAGTCGGTCGTGTTGACGTGCTGGCCACCGGCTCCAGACGCGCGATAGGTATCGATGCGGCAGTCGCTTTCGTTGACTTCGATGTCAATCGAATCATCGATGACCGGATAGACCCAGGCACTGGCAAAGGACGTGTGACGGCGGGCCTGGCTGTCATAGGGCGAAATGCGCACAAGGCGGTGAACACCAGATTCGGTCTTCAGCCAGCCATAGGCATTCTCGCCCTTGATCAGCAGCGTTGCCGACTTGATGCCGGCTTCTTCGCCGTCATGATATTCAAGCAGTTCGACCTTGTAGCCGCGCTTTTCCGCCCAGCGGCGGTACATGCGCAGCAGCATTGACGCCCAGTCCTGGCTCTCCGTGCCACCGGCGCCGGAGTTGATTTCCAGATAGGTGTCGTTGCCGTCGGCCTCGCCCGACAGGAGAGAGGCAAGCTGCAGCTTGTTGACCTCGGCCTTCAGGCTGCGCATGGCGGCCTCTGCCTCTTCGACGACCGACTTGTCACCTTCGTCGGTGCCCATTTCGATCAGCTCGATATTGTCGGCCAGTTCGCCCTCAAGCCGGCGGACGCCGGTGATGCCATCTTCAAGCTGTTGACGTTCACGCATCAGCTTCTGGGCTTTGGACGGGTCATTCCAGAGGCTCGGATCTTCGGACAGGGCGTTCAGTTCGTCCAGCCGGACAAGGGCCTGATCCCAGTCAAAGATGCCTCCTCAGCAGGCTGAGGGCCTGCTTGATCTCGTCGACGACGGCTTCCATTTCGGCGCGCATCGGATACCTCGCTACGGGGTTGCCGGAAGGGTTGAATGAGCACCGGCCCGCCTTTGGGACGGGCCGGAACTTTGGGGCGTGAACCTAACTGCGCAGGGCGCCCGTGTAAACTGCGGTCTCGGCGATCAGTAAAGGCCGCCGGTTCCCGTCAGCACAGCCTCGCCGGCTTCCGGCGAAACGGTGCGCGGAATGCCCATTTCGTCCTGGAACCCGATCACCGAATAGGTGTCCGGAGGCGCTGTGCCCGGCTTGAAGGCTTCGAGGATCGTGTCGGATCCGCCTGCCACTGCCCGCAAGCCTGTGCGGCGGTTGATCGGGATCAACTGCAGGCCTTTCGGGACGCGAAACTCGACCGGTGGCTTGTCCTTGAGAGCCATGGACAGGAACTCGGTGAAAATCGGGGCCGCCACCTGGCCACCCGTACCACCGCGCCCCATCGGCCGCGGCTGGTCATAGCCGAGGAAGACGCCAACCGCCAGGTCCGGGGTATAGCCGATGAACCAGGCGTCCTTTTCCTCGTTCGTGGTGCCTGTCTTGCCCGCGACAGGACGGGCAAGTGCCTTGACGCTGGTCGCCGTACCGCGCTGGACCACGCCTTCCATCATCGACGTGATCTGGTAGGCGGTCATCGGATCGAGCACCTGCTCGCGCTCGTCGATGAGGTCCGGCTCGTCCTGGCCACGCCAATCGGCATCGGAGCAGGATTCGCAGATGCGACTGTCGTGCTTGTAGATGGTGCGGCCGTAACGATCCTGGATGCGGTCGATCAGGGTCGGGGTGATCTTGCGCCCGCCATTGGCGAGGATCGAATAGGCTGTGACCATGCGCAGCACGGTCGTCTCACCGGCCCCCAGTGACATCGACAGGACCGGCAACATATTGTCATAGATGCCGAAGCGCTTGGAATACTCGGCAACCAGCGGCATGCCCATGTCCTGCGCAAGCCGGATGGTCATCAGGTTCCGCGACAACTCGATACCCGTACGCAGGGTCGAAGGGCCATAGAACTTGCCGCCATAGTTCTGCGGGCGCCAGACGGCCTGTCCAGGAACAGCAAGTTCCAGCGGCGCATCCATGACCACGCTGGACGGGGTATAGCCATTGTCGAGCGCTGCCGCATACAGGAACGGCTTGAACGATGAACCCGGCTGGCGCATCGCCTGTGTCGCCCGGTTGAACTCGCTCTGGGCAAAGCTGAACCCGCCGACCATTGCCAGGACACGGCCGGTAAACGGATCCATGGCCACAAGCGCGCCCGAAATTCTCGGGATCTGCCGCAACTGATAGCCGCCATCCACGGCTTCAACATAGACGACATCGCCCTGTTTCAGGACATCGCTCACGGCTCCCGGCGCGCGGCCGTTGACCCTTGCCCATTTCATGTCTGCGAGCTTCAGGGTCGCTGTCTGGCGCTCAGGAGCGAGCTGACCGCTGATGAGACGCCCCGGCTGCAGCCCGACATCCGCCTCGTCCTTGCCGGCTGAAAGCACGACGGCCAGGCGCCATTCCGGCAGGTCGGACAGGGCCTCGACCTTGCCAAGATCAACGCCCCAATCGGCGCTCAGCGCAAGCTCCGCGACCGGACCACGCCAGCTGCCTCGCTTCTGGTCAAAGTCCAGCAGGCCGTCAATCAGCGCCTTGCGCGCCATGATCTGCATCTTGGGGTCAAGCGTCGATCGAACCGACAGGCCGCCCTCATAGAGGCTGTTCTCACCATAGATGTTCGCGACCTCCCGGCGAACTTCCTCGGTGAAGTATTCGCCGAACACCAGCTGGGAGCCGGTTTCGCGCGGGGTCACTTCCAGCGGCCGCGCCTTGGCACTTTCGCCGTCGGCAGCTGTCACATAACCGTTCTCGACCATCCGGTCGATCACCCAGTTCCGACGTTCGATGGCGCGTTCGCGGCCGCGGAACGGATGGTAATTGTTCGGAGCTTTCGGCAGGGCAGCGAGATAGGCGACCTCCTCCAGCGTCAGCTCATGCACGGACTTGTCGAAATAGACCAGCGAGGCGGCGGCGACACCATAGGCACCAAGTCCGAGATAAATCTCGTTCAGGTACAGTTCGAGGATCTCGTCCTTGGTGTAGGCCTGCTCGATGCGCAGCGACAGGATCGCTTCCTTGATCTTGCGGTCAATCGAGACCTCATTGGTCAAGAGGAAGTTCTTGGCGACCTGCTGGGTAATGGTCGAGGCGCCTTCCGGGCGGCGGCCTGAGCCGTAATTCTGGACGAAGCGGATGGTCGCACGGGCAATGCCCTCCGGATCAATCCCGACGTGGCTGTAGAAGTTCTTGTCTTCCGAAGAGATATACGCCTGCTTGAGCAGATCCGGGATCGCCTGGATCGGCAGGAACATGCGGCGCTGCTTGGCATATTCGGCCATCAGGCTGCCGTCAGAGGCGTGGACGCGCGTCATCACCGGCGGCTCGTAGTTCTTGAGCGCGGTGTAGTCCGGCAGATCCTTGGACAGATTGTCGAGATAGACCCAGACACCGGCGGCCACCAGCAGCGCAAGCACGGCGCCGATGCCAAACAGATACCCGAAAAACTTGATCAGAAACTTCATGCGTCCGGCTCGCCCTAAATCCAGGCCTCAGGTCGTCAGGCGCCCCACCTAACACACTCGTGACGGAGCGGCACCGGTTTTCGGTGCGGGCGCGATCTTACGCTCCTTAGTCCTTGAGCAATATGGCGATGCTGAGGCATCACCGGCATAGCACCTTGCAGATGCACGCCTATTGCGCTGTCGCCTGCGCCGCAGCCGGCTTTTCCATCGCAAACCGCGGCTGGAAGAACGCGTCCACCGCCTCCGCCACCGCTGTTGCAGTCCGCTCCCGCCACTCCGGTGAGATCAGGAGCTTCTCGTCGTGCTCATTCGACAGATACCCAAGCTCGACCAGAACAGACGGGACATCATGTGCTTTCAGCACAAGGAAGCCGGCCGAGCGATGCGGATTGTTGATCAGCTTGACCGCGCTCTTCAGTTCCTCGACCAGGGTGCGGGCGAAGTGGATCGAAAACACTTTCGTCTCACGCCGGGCAAGGTCGATCAGAATATCCGTGACCTCTGCCGGCTCGGCACTCAGTTCAACGCCGGCAATGACGTCCGACAGGTTTTCAGACTCAGCAATCTGCGCAGCAACGTCGTCCGAGGCCCGGTCAGAGAGAGTATAGACCGTTGCACCCCGGACAATGTCCTTGCCGCTGCGCACGGAATCGGCGTGAACGGAAATGAACAGGTCAGCGCTCTTTTCGCGTCCGATGGTCACGCGCTTGCGCAAAGGAACAAATGTGTCGCTGTCGCGGGTCATATGAATTGTATAACGGCCGGTCGCCTCGAGCTTGCGTTGCAACTCGCGGGTAAACTCGAGCACGACTGCCTTCTCCAGCGTCCCATGCACGCCGACAGCCCCTGTGTCGAGACCACCATGCCCGGCATCCAGAACGATGACGGGTTTGGTCTTTGCTCCTGTATCAAGTCGATCCCCTTTTGGCGCGGCAACCGGATCGGCACCTGCAGCAGGCTGGCGCGTCGCCTCCACGGCAGCAAGGAAGGTCGTCCGGTCAGACTTCACCAGATCCAGAACCAGCCGTGCCGGCTGATCCTCGACTGCGGGTAGAACGAAACTCTTGTCGAGATCGACCGGCTCGCCCACATCCAGCACGATGCGGGACTTGCCCGGCGCAAAGGACCCGTAGCGCCACGCCTTGATCAGGCCCCGCCCCTCTTCGCCGGCGCGCGGCGGCAGGCGGAAGTCCATCGCCGGCAGATCGATGATCAGGCGATAGGGATCGGCCAGCTTAGAGACGGAAAATGTGATCGGCGTATCAAGGTCAAGCACGAACCGGGTCCGCGTTTCGTCACCGGCGATTCGCGCGTCTGTCGCCGCAGCAACCGGCTGGGAGGCCGCAGCAACCGGTTGTGGCGCAAAAACAAGCGTCAACAGAAAGACGGCAAACAACATTGCAAGCGCACCGAACCGCCCGTCGAACGGACGCGGCACGGACACCTGAGGATGTGTCAGCGGGCGGCGGCTGCGATACATTCCGTGAAGCTCCAACTCTGCCAACACGCCAGCGGCGGCTTTTGAAGCCCCGCGATGGCCGGTTTCCAGCCGTTTCTGCCCTAGCGGCACCATCAGCGAAGACGGGCATCCACAGACACACGCTTGCGCCAGCTCGCCGGATTGTTTGCCCGACAAGGCTGCCCGTCTCAGGTTAACCTTTCGCTAACGCTTGACACAGTTCGATGCAAGCGTCCCTCCTCCATTTCCATTGCTTGCCAAGGCGCGCAACGGACCGTAAAAGGGACTTTACGGATTTCGGTTTGCAACCGATACCGGTTAGACAGATGGAACAGCATGGCTTTCCACATGTCATCGCAGGTTTGACCGGACGCACGGCAGGGGAAGAGGCCAAATCATCCCCGCCTTCTGCGGCCCGACCGGATGGCGAAACAACCGGCAGCGTGTTGCAGGCTTCACGGGAATGCCCGCCTTTTTTGACGTGGTTGCTTGCCGGGAGTGCGGCCCGGATCCGGATCATCAGAGACAGGGTGCAAAGGCAAGGGCCGGCGCACCAGGCCTCATAGCGTAACACCAGTTCAACGACGGCAGGCACTGCCTTGACGATTTTCGCGATGCAGGCGGGGACAAGACAAGCGGCGGATCATCCCTTCAGGGGCCGCCGGTCCGCAGGTATCAGCGCGCGCAGGCCCGCCTTTTTCATCTTCACATCAAGCGACAAGAAAACGATCAGCCGTGCCCTCAGAGATGGAGCGCGTTCGCCGCGCCCAGAGGGATCGGTGATCGTGGAGATCCCAGTCTATGGCAAACAAGATGCTGATCGACGCGGCGCACCCGGAAGAGACCCGGGTCGTCGTGGTCCGTGGCAATCGGGTTGAAGAATTCGACTTCGAGGCAGCTAATCGCAAGCAACTGCGTGGAAATATCTATCTGGCCAAAGTGACGCGTGTCGAACCGTCCCTGCAGGCCGCCTTTGTGGAATATGGCGGCAATCGCCACGGCTTCCTTGCCTTCAGCGAAATCCACCCGGACTATTACCAGATCCCGATGGCCGATCGGCAGGCGCTGATCGACGACGAGCGCGCCGAGGACGAACGTCGCGAGGCAGCCGAGCGCGCCGCCCAGGCCCGCCGGGGCGAGGACGATCATTCCGACGAGGACGGCGACAGCGAAGCCAACGGCGACGGCGAAAATGGCCACGGCGACGATGACGCCGATCACGTTGAATCCGTCGGCGCAGAAGACGCCATGGAAGAAGTGCCGGAACGCCGCCAGCGCCAGCGCCGGCAGTACAAGATCCAGGAAGTGATCAAGCGCCGCCAGGTGCTGCTGGTCCAGGTGGTCAAGGAAGAGCGCGGCAACAAGGGCGCGGCCCTCACAACCTATCTCTCGCTCGCCGGACGCTATTCGGTGCTGATGCCGAACACCGGTCGCGGGGGCGGCATTTCCCGCAAGATCACCCAGCTGACCGACCGCAAGCGCCTGAAGAAGATCGCCTCCGAGCTGGACGTGCCGGAGGGCATGGGCGTTATCCTGCGCACCGCTGGTGCCAGCCGGACCAAGGCCGAGATCAAGCGCGACTTCGAGTATCTGATGCGCCTTTGGGAGAATGTGCGCGACCTGACGCTGAAATCATCGGCGCCCTGCCTCGTCTACGAGGAAGGCAGCCTGATCAAGCGCTCGATCCGCGACCTCTACAACAAGGATATCGACGAGGTTCTCGTCGCCGGCGAGGACGGCTACCGCGAGGCCAAGGACTTCATGCGCATGCTCATGCCGAGCCATGCCAAGAACGTCCAGCCGTACCGCGATGCGACCCCGATCTTTACCCGCTTCGGTGTCGAGCCGCAGCTGGACGCGATGTTCTCGCCGCAGGTCACCCTGCGCTCGGGCGGCTATATCGTCATCAACCAGACCGAAGCGCTGGTCTCCATCGACGTCAACTCGGGCAAGTCGACCCGTGAGCACAACATCGAGGACACCGCCCTCCAGACCAACCTTGAAGCCGCTGAGGAGATCACCCGACAGTTGCGCCTGCGCGACCTGGCCGGCCTCATCGTCATCGACTTCATCGATATGGAGGAAAACAAGAACAACCGGTCCGTCGAGCGCAAGCTCAAGGATTGCCTGAAGAACGACCGCGCCCGCATCCAGGTCGGCCGCATCTCGCACTTCGGCCTGCTGGAGATGTCGCGCCAGCGCATCCGCACCGGTGTTCTGGAAAGCTCGACCACGGTCTGCCCGCATTGCCATGGCACCGGCATGATCCGCTCGGTTGAATCCGTTGCCCTGCATGTGCTGCGGTCGCTGGAAGATTTCCTGCTGAAGGGCGTCACGCACAACATCATCGTGCGCACCAATGCGTCGGTGGCCCTTTATATCCTGAACCAGAAGCGCAAGCATCTGGGTGACCTTGAGGCCCGCTTCGGCCTCGAGATCAGCGTCCTGGCCGAGGACATCGGCCATGGCCAACATTACGTGCTGGAGCGCTCGACCCTGATCGACCGGGACCGCATTCCCCTGCCGCCCCCGCCGATGGTCCAGCCGCACACGATCACCATCGAGGAGATGGATGACATCGTCGAGGAGATCGAGGACGAAGACGAGGACGACGAGGAAGAGGTCGCCGCGCCTGATGCCAAGCGGTCCCGTGGTCCGAAGGCTGCCGAAGAGGGTGACGGCGAGAGCGAGGGCGAGCGCAACCGCCGCCGCCGCCGCCGCAAGCGTCGGCGCAGCCCGGATGCCGGCCAGGCTGGCGAACAGGACGAAAGCCGCGCCTCCCCAAGGGCCGCAGGCGATTCGGAAGCTTCCGACGACCAGGACGGCGATGAGGATGGCGAAGGCGACGACAATGGCGACGAACAGTCGGCCATCGGTGCCGATGGCGAGACCAAGCGCAAGCGTCGCCGGGGCCGGCGTGGCGGGCGTCGCGGCCGCCGCAATGGCGAGCGCGAAGGCGGTCTGGACGAAGAGGGATCCGAGGACGGCGACGGTGAGGCGCTGAACGACAATGTCGACGCGTCCGAAGCCCCGGCCGCCGCGCAGGACACCTCCGATGCATCGGAAGCGGGTGACGTGAGCGGGGCAAGGACGGCCGAACCTGTCGCCGTGACTGCTGAGCTCGAGATCCACGCCGAGGCTGCAGAGCCGGTTGTATCTGCAACGGATGTTGCAGCAGGCGGCGCATCCACGGACGTTGAAACGCCGGCGGTTGCGGAGGCTGACGGTTCCGACAGCGCCGAAGCAACCCTGGACACGGGCGGCGAGGTTACTGTCGAGACTGTCGCTGACAAGGTGGACGTTGCAGCGCCTGAGGTTGCAGCTGAGGCCCCTGCCACAGAAGCGGTCCCTGCCGAGCCGGTTGTCGAGGCCCCTGCCCGGCCCCGCGCCCCGCTGACGCCGGTCGTGACCAGCGAAGGCAACGGCCAGGGTGACGGCGGCGATGACAAGCCGAAGCGTTCCGGCTGGTGGCAGCGCCGCTCGTTCTTCTGAGCTGGTAAGCACTTGAAACTGAAAACACCTCCGGGATCGCTCCCGGAGGTGTTTTCTTTTCAGGCCCCTGCCCTGCCACTCAGGGACAGGCAACGCCATTGGCCGTGCCACACTGGAAGAACTCCTCGCCTCCGGTGTTCCACTGGATCAGCAGTCCGTAGTTATGGCTCTCGCCAATCGGATAGACTGGCGCATTGAGGAATGTCGCCTGGACCGCGAGCCGGAACGCTTCGAGACCGGCCATGTCGGCATCATCGGCAAACTGCCTGCAGGCCGTTTCCCAGGGCTGGCCTGTGCCGGCGTAATCACCATTCTGCCAGATCGCCATGATGTTGCCGGCGACCGCGTCGAACTGGTTCTCCGGCAGCAGTTCCGCATTGTAGCGGCTGGCGGCCGTGGCAAGGTCCGGGCTGCCGTTGCCGACAATCTTGCAAAGGCCCTTGGGCCCAAAGATCTCCGGAACCAGATTGCCATAAGCGGCATTGGTCAGCGCCAGCACCGTATCGTCGCCAAGTGCCGTATTGCAGCTGTCAAAATAGACCTTGTCCGGCCGGGTCGGATGCGCAGCAAGAAGGTTCGCGGCAAAATCCGCCTTCGGGAACGGCCCGACATCCTCTTCATTGCCATGCGAAACAACATAGATATCGGCATAGGTGTCGAACCCGTCAGCCGCGTTCATGGCAACGACCGCACCGGTGTCTTCCCGCATGAAGAAGACATCCGTTGCCCCGTGATGCAGGGCGAACCATTGGCTGTCGATGGAATCCCGAGGGTTGTCGCAGATGGCCGAGGTCATCAGCACCGCGCTGTCGGCAAGGGCTACGGAAACCTGCGCAGCCGCCAGGGCAGCCCCGATAATCAGACGTTTCAGGATAGAGAAATGGAACGACATTGGCGTCTCCCGGTGGTTGGTCACACCGGGAGAGACGCCGGACAGGACGATCTGTGAGTTCAGCCGCGCCGCTGCATCCAGACGGAGAGACGATCCAGCGCTTGTGCGATATCGCCTGTTGCCCCCGCGAACGAGAACCGCATGAAGCTGGCCCCGTGCACCGGATCAAAATCCGCGCCGGGCGTTGCTGCAACCCCGGCCTCGGTCAACATCGCCCGGGTAAAGCCAAGCGAATCATCACAGAAACCGCCGATGTCCGCGTAGACGTAAAAAGCGCCATCCACGGGCAGCAGCCGGTCAAATCCGATGCGCGGCAAACGCTCGAGCAGCATCGCCCGGTTGGCCGCATATCCGGCTTTGACCAGTTCCAGTTCGGCTGTCGCATCAAACGCCGCCGTGGCGGCGATCTGGGACAGTTCCGGCGGCGAGATGTAGAGCGACTGGGCAATGCGCTCGGCCGGCCGCATCAGGCAGTCCGGCAGGATCATCCAGCCGATGCGCCAGCCGGTCATGCAGTAATATTTCGAGAAGCTGTTGATCAGGATGACATTGTCGGAGGTCGACAGGGCCGTGGCCTGCTGCCCCTCA
Organism: Pannonibacter sp.; assembly: GCF_051860505.1. NCBI lineage: Bacteria > Pseudomonadati > Pseudomonadota > Alphaproteobacteria > Hyphomicrobiales > Stappiaceae > Pannonibacter > Pannonibacter sp. The sequence continues at coordinate 91,959 of NZ_JBHYDX010000009.1, forward strand.
TAAACCAGCCCGTGATAGATCTCGTCGGAGATGAACCAGATGCCTTCATCCTCGCAATAGCGCACCAGGTCCGCAAGGGCCTCCGGCGCCATCATGGTCCCTGTGGGATTAGCCGGGCTTGCAACGAGGACGCCCTTTACCGGGCCATTGGCACGGGCGGCATCGATCAGTTCCGGGGTCAGGCTCCACCGCGTCTCGGGTCCCACTTCGATTTCGACCGGCACCAGCCCCAAAGCCCGGATAATGTTGCGATAGGCTGGGTAACCCGGCGCCGTCAGGACAATCCGGTCACCGGGGTCAAAGGCCGCCAGAAAGGCGAGGTTGAAGCCGGCTGAAGAACCGGTTGTCACCATGACGCGGCTCTCGGGCACATCAACACCGTATGCGTCGAGATAGTGCCGGGAAATGCGTTTGCGCAGGGGCAGGATACCGGCAGCTTCCGTATAGCCAAGGCGGCCGCTTTCCAGGGCCTGGCGTGCGGCCTGCAGAACAAGAGCCGGCGCCGGCGCACCAGGCTGCCCCACCTCCATGTGGATAATACTGCGACCCTCTGCCTCGAGCTTGCGGGCCGCGGCCAGAATGTCCATCGCGATGAAAGGGTCGACAGAACTGCGGCGTGAGGGGATGAGTTGGGGCGAGGACACGGCAATACTCCAGGTACTTGGGCATCGGCATCAAGGGAAAAGCCGCCACAAAGCGGACCCGGTCGCTTCCCTACCCCATCGGCGTCGCGCTGTCGCCTCAATCCATGGGTTGACTTGATGCTTCGGGGTGAGGTTGACCTGCTGTCCGGTCCTGCCTACCTTTTCAGGCAGCATTGCCCAGACGGAGCGGGTGACGCCCGTTCGCCGAAGTCTGTTCCGGTTGACCACGAGACCAAAGGTGCGCGCGCCCGTGAGCGACAAGACACAGCAGCCGACCGATCGTCGCCCCTCTGGTACACAGGCCTCCTGCCGCCGTTTTCTGGCGCTGGCGCTAGCCTGTGCCCTTTCGTTTTCCCTTGCCTTCTCGGGCCCGATGGCAAGCGCGGAGGCCCAAGGGCGCAAGATCCCCTTGGTGCGCGACGCGGAAACCGAGGAACTGCTGCGGGACTATGCCAGGCCGATCTTCAAGGCGGCAGGCATCGCACAGGGCCAGGTCGAGATCATTCTTGTCAATGACAAGGACTTCAACGCCTTCGTTCCCGATGCCAGGCGCATGTTCATCAACATCGGCGTCATCATGGACGCTGAAACGCCTGGCGAAGTGATCGGGGTGATCGCGCATGAGTCCGGCCATATCGCCGGCCGCCATCTGGTGCGTTTGCGCGAAGCCCTGGCGAATGCGCAGATCATGTCGGTCATCGGCACCGTTCTGGGCGCTGGCGCGGTCGTCGCCGGTGCCTCGCAGGGTGCCGGCGGGATCGACGGGCGGGGCGCTGCCATGGCGCTGAGCGCCGGCAGCATCGGTCAGCGCTCGCTGCTGGCCTATCAGCGCGGCGAAGAGGCCGCTGCAGACAAGGCTGCGCTTCGGTATCTCGAAATGACCGGACAGTCGGCCAAGGGGATGCTGAAGACATTCGAGCGCTTTGCAGACCAGCAACTCGTTGCCTCGAAATACGCCGATCCTTACGCCCTCAGCCATCCGATGGCGCGCGAACGCTTTGCAGCGCTTGAAGAGGCTGCCGCCAAGAGCAAGTTCTTCGACAAGCCGGCCGATCCGGCGCTCCAGGCCCGGCACGACATGGTCCGGGCGAAGTTGATTGCCTTCTCAAGTCATCCCAATGCAGTCGCCCGCGTCTATCCCAGTTCGAACACCAGTCTGCCGGCTCAATATGCCCGCGCCATCGCTGCGATGAAGTCGCGCGGCAAGGGAGCGCTGAAGGACATCGATGCGCTGATCCGGCAGCAGCCGGACAATCCGCATTTCCATGAACTGAAAGGGCAGACCCTGCTCGAATCAGGGAGCCCACGCGAAGCGATCCCATCGTTCCAACGCGCGCTTGCCCTGCGCCCGAACGAAGGCCAGTTCCACATCTGGCTTGGCTACGCTCTCGTGGGCGCGAATGACAAGTCACTGTTGCCGGAGGCCGAGCGGGTGCTGCGGGCCGGGATCCAGCGCGATCCAAACTCAGGCATCGGCTACAGCCAGCTCGCCATAGCCCTTGGGCGTCAGGGCAAGCAGGCCGAGGCCGATGTTGCCACCGCGCAAGGCCTGTCGATGGCCGGTGATTTCGAGGGCGCGCGACGCTATGCCGCCCGGGCTCAAAAGAATTTGAAACGCGGATCCCCCGCATGGCTGCAAGCGGATGATATTGTCGCGTATAAGCCACCTACGCTCGGGCGTTGAACGCCGCCCCAGACTTTCCAGGCCCGGTTGTCGGGTCCTGCCGGAGACAACAATGAACCGCCTGCTTGCTGCTGCCCTTGGCACCCTGATGCTCCTGACCCTTCCGATGTTGCCGGCTGCAGCTGAGGGCAAGCCGCTCAACAAGGCTGCCGTCGAAGCGATCGTGAAGGAATATCTCCTCACCAACCCGGAGGTGGTGCGCGATGCCCTGATTGAACTGGATCGCCGCGAAAAGGCGGAGGCAGAGGCCGCCACCGCCAAGCTGGTCAGCGACAGCTCCGGCATCCTGTTCAACTCCACCCGACAGGTGGTTCTGGGCAACCCAAAGGGCGATGTCACCCTGGTCGAGTTCTTTGACTACAACTGTGGCTACTGCAAACGCGCCATGACCGACATGGAGCGGCTGATCGAGGAAGATCCGAACCTGCGCGTCGTGCTGAAGGAATTCCCCGTGCTCGGCCAGGCGTCCATCGAGGCCGCACAGGTTGCCATTGCCGTGAACACGGTCGCTCCGGACAAGTACGGCATTTTCCATTCGGCCCTGATGAGCAATCGCGGCAAGGCTGACAGGACTGTCGCCCTGGAGATGGCGAAGGATGCCGGCGTTCCCGTCAAGGACCTTGAGGCGGCGATCCGTTCGGACGAGATCCTGGCCACGCTTGAGGAGGTCTATGGCCTGGCCAACCAGCTTGGCCTGTCCGGCACACCGGCCTATGTCATCGGTTCGGAGGTCATTCCCGGCGCCGTCGGCTACGACAGCCTGAAGACGGCGATTGCCTCGGTCCGCAAATGCGGCCAATCAAGCTGCTGACCTCGACACCATTCATCTTGGCGTTACACTTCCTGGGGGCATGAAGGCCATGCCCCCTGATCTGGGCTTTTCCTGAGGCCTGCAAGTCCCTATAAGAGAGCGGACTTCGCGGCCCTGGAGACGGAATGCCCGCACCCCTGTTCATTCTGAACGGCCCCAATCTCAACAGGCTCGGCAAGCGCGAGCCGGAGACCTATGGCCGGACCACACTTGCGGATATCGAGGCCCAGTGCCGCGCAACAGGCGCGCGCCATGGTTTCGACATCGTCTTCCGCCAGTCCAACAGCGAAGGCACCCTGGTCGACTGGATCCAGGAGGCTGGCGATGTCGCGCGCGGCCTTATCCTCAATCCGGCGGCCTACACCCACACCTCGGTGGCCCTGCACGATGCGATCCGCGCAGCAGGCATTCCGACGGTGGAGGTGCACCTGTCCAATGTCTTCGCCCGTGAGGCGTTCCGGCACCATTCCTATGTGTCGCCGGTTGCCCTGGGCGTGATCTGCGGCTTTGGCGCCAAAGGCTATGACCTGGCGATCGAGGCCCTGGCACATAAGATCGGCGCTTGACGCCAGAACCGAAAGAACTCCGTGATGACCAAAGAAAACAACGGTTTCGACAAGAATCTCATCCGTGAGCTGGCTCTTCTCCTCGATGAGACCAACCTGTCCGAAATCGAGCTGGAACAGAAAGACTTCCGAATCCGCGTCGCGCGCCAGCTGCGGATCGAAGCCTCTGTTCCGACCTATGCCGCACCGGCACCAGTTGCGGCAGCAACCGCAGCAGCTCCGGCTGCAGCGGTGGTGGAAGTTGCGGATCCAGCCCGGCATCCGGGCGTGGTGCCCTCACCGATGGTCGGCACGGCTTACCTGTCACCGGAACCGGGCGCACGGCCCTATATCGAAGTTGGCGACCGCGTCAACGAAGGCCAAACGGTCCTGATCGTCGAGGCCATGAAGACCATGAACCAGATCCCGGCTCCGCGCAGCGGCGTGCTGAAGCAGGTCCTCGTCAAGGACGCACAGCCGGTTGAATACGGCGAGCCGCTCTTCATCATCGAATAAGGGGCGACCTCATGTTCACCAAGATCCTGATCGCCAACCGCGGCGAGATCGCCCTCCGGGTGCTGCGCGCCTGCAAGGAGCTCGGCATCTCAACGGTGGCCGTGCATTCCACGGCCGATGCCGATGCAATGCATGTGCGCCTTGCCGATGAAAGCGTCTGCATAGGCCCGGCGCCGGCGCGCGACAGCTACCTCAATATCCCGTCGCTGCTGGCCGCCTGCGAGATCACCGGCGCGGATGCGGTGCACCCGGGTTACGGCTTCCTGTCGGAAAACGCCCGTTTTGCCGAGATCCTGGAAGCGCACAACATCACTTTCATCGGACCGACTTCAGACCACATCCGCATCATGGGTGACAAGATCGAGGCCAAGCAGACCGCCAAGCGCCTCGGCATTCCGGTGGTTCCCGGCTCCGACGGGGCTGTCGGCCCGAAGGACGACGCCCATGCGATTGCCCGCGAAATCGGCTTCCCGGTGCTCGTGAAGGCCGCTGCTGGTGGCGGTGGTCGCGGCATGAAGGTCGCCCTCACGGCAGATGACCTCGACAACGCGCTGGCCACCGCCCGCGCCGAAGCCAAGGCCGCGTTTGGCGATGACGCGCTCTACATGGAGAAGTATCTCGCCAAGCCGCGCCACATCGAGATCCAGGTTCTCGGCGATGGCCAGGGCAATGCGATCCATCTGGGCGAGCGCGACTGCTCGCTGCAGCGCCGTCACCAGAAGGTGCTGGAAGAGGCTCCCTCGCCGTCCCTGAACGCCGAGCAGCGGGCGCAGATCGGCGAGATCGTTGCCGATGCCATGCGCAAGCTGAAATATCGCGGCGTCGGCACGGTTGAATTCCTCTATGAGGACGGCGAATTCTATTTCATCGAGATGAACACCCGACTGCAGGTGGAACATCCGGTGACGGAAATGATCACCGGCATCGACCTCGTCAACGAGCAGATCCGCATTGCCGCTGGCGGCACGCTGAGTTTGCGGCAGGAGGATGTGCTGTTCGAAGGCCATGCCATCGAATGCCGCATCAATGCCGAAAACCCGCGCACCTTTGCTCCGTCTCCCGGCATGATTACCTATTACCACCCGCCCGGCGGGCTCGGCGTACGAGTCGATTCCGGCGTCTATCAGGGCTACAAGATCCCGCCCTACTATGACAGCCTGATCGGCAAGCTGATCGTGCACGGCCGGAACCGGGTGGAATGTATGATGCGTCTGCGCCGCTGCCTCGACGAGTTCGTCGTGGACGGCGTACAGACCACGATCCCGTTGTTCCGCGACCTGGTCGACAATCAGGACATCGCCAATGGCCAGTACGATATTCACTGGCTGGAGAAATACCTGGCGGAAGACAAGGCCTGAACGGGAGCCGTCAGCCCCGGAAACGGTCATGACAAAGCGAAAGAACAAGAAAGGCGACCTGCCGGAAATTACGCCGCAGCTGGTGCTTCGCGCCTATGCCTGCGGCATCTTCCCGATGGCAGAGTCTGCGGAGGATCCAGACCTGTTCTGGGTCGAACCCGAGCGGCGGGGTCTCCTGCCGCTCGATGCGTTCCATGTACCCCGGCGTCTCGCCCGCACGGTGCGCAGCGACCTGTTCGAGGTCCGCATCGACAGCACGTTCGAGGGCGTCATCGATGGCTGTGCGACGCCTGCCCCTGGACGGCGCAAGACCTGGATCAACAACGAGATCCGCCGGCTCTATGGCGAGTTGTTTGATCTTGGCCATTGCCACACGGTGGAAACCTGGCGCGAGGGACAGCTCGTCGGCGGGCTCTACGGCATCAGCCTCGGCGGCGCGTTTTTCGGCGAAAGCATGTTTTCCTTCGAGCGCGATGCCTCGAAAGTGGCCCTGATCCACCTGGCCGCACGGCTGATTGCTGGCGGCTACCGTCTGCTCGACACCCAGTTCGTCACTGACCACCTTGCACGCTTCGGCGCCATCGAGGTGGACAAGCAGGACTACGAGATCCTGCTGCAGGGCGCCCTGCCGCTTGAGGGCGATTTCCACGCCCTGTCCGCTGTCACGACAGGCGCGGTGGTGATGGACGTTCTGGATTGCGTTGCCAAGACTGACAGCACTCGCTGAACAAGCAATCACGAAGACCCGTCGGGACCGGTTGAAGGGCGTAAGCCGGCAAGCTAGCTGACAAACCTCGACCTCACCTCCGTCATCCCGGCCCAGCGAAGCGCCGAGCCCGGACCGGAGAGCCGATGCCTCGATGCTTCAATGAGCCATCATCCGAGGGACCTTGGCACTCCGGTCCCGGATCTCCGCTTCGCTGCGTCCGGGATGACGATAGATAGCTTGTCAGCGGTCTGACGGGCGATAAGCCTGCTGTGCTTAGAACAAAGGCGGCTTGGGACGCGGTGCCGGGACATTGGCCCCATCCAGCGGGGCTGCAGCGGCGTCTTCTGCAATCGGCGCTGCAGAGCCAAGCGTGTCAGCGCCCTCCTCCACCACCTGGACCGGTGGGCCGGCGTACCCTTCGGGCGGTGCGACCGTCGAGGTCTGGCTGCAATCGGTCAGCCAGACGTCATAGACAGGGTGCTCAACCGCATGGAGGCCCGGGCTGGCAGCGAACATCCAGCCGGAGAAGATCCGCCGGACCTCGTTGTTGAGGGTAATCTCGTCGACCTGGACGAAGGAGGTCGTCTGCGGGTTTTCCGTTTGTGGCCTGGTGTTGCAGACGCGCGGCGTCACCTGCAGCGCGCCGAACTGCACCGTCTCACCGATATAGACATCGAAGCTGGTGATCCGGCCGGTGATCTTGTCAAGACCGGCGAACACGGCGACCGGGTTCTCGATCTTTTCGGCAAGGGCCGGCGCGAGCCACGGACCCGCCAGAACGGTCAAGCCCAACCCGATCTGCATCATCCTGATAGAAAGCCGCATGACATCCTTCGGCAATGAAATTGCTGCACCAAACCAACAGGGCAACTAGCACCCGATTGCGGCCCCGAAAAGGCCGGCAAAGCAGCCGGAGCCCTGCTGATGGCAAGGCCCCGGTTCTGTCAGCCAATCTGCGCCAGTCGGCTCAGAGCAAGTTCTGTCTGGACCTTGCGGGCGGTGAGTTCGACGAGTTTCTCGCGTTCCCCCTCGACCACTTCTTCTTTCGCCTTCTCGATGAAGGCCGGGTTCGACAGCTTCTTTTCGATACGGCCAGTCTCGTCGGTGATCTTGGCCAGTTCCTTGTTCAGGCGCGCCTGCTCTGCGGCCAGGTCAATGACGCCGGCCAGCGGCAGGCAGATCGTGGCTTCGCCATAGATGATCTGCGCCGCGCCCTTCGGCAATTCATCGGCCTGGGTCAGGCGGTCTGCCCGGGCAAGCCGTTGGATCGCGCCCTCATGGGTCGCCAGGCGGCCTTGCGTGCGAGCATCGGCCCCAACCACAACAATCGGAACCTGCGCGCCTGCCGGCACATTCATCTCGGAACGCACCGACCGGATCTCACTGATCAGGCCGACCAGCCAGTTGATCTCGTCAGCAGCGGCCGCATCGACCAGCGCAGGAGCCGGCCAGCGGGTCAGCATCAGGATCTGTTCGGGCTTGCCCGTCTCCTCGCCAAGACGCTCCCACAGCTCTTCGGTCAGGAAGGGCATGAAGGGGTGAAGGATCTTGAGGATTTCATCCAGCGTCCAGGCAGCCGTGGCCCGCGTTTCTGCCTTTGCCGCTTCGTCATCGCCGTTGAACACCGGCTTGGCCAGTTCCAGGAACCAGTCACAATAGGTGTTCCAGACGAACCGGTAGACTGTGTTGGCCGCATCATTGAAGCGGTAGCCCTCGAGTGCTGCCGTGACCTCTTCGGCACAACGGCCAACCTCGGTCGCGATCCAGCGGTTGAGCGTGTGGCTCGTACGGGCGGGATCAAAGCCGGCAACGCGCTTGCAGCCGTTCATCTCGGCAAAGCGGGCGGCGTTCCACAGCTTGGTGGCGAAGTTGCGATAGCCGCCGACGCGGCTCGTCGCCAGCTTGATGTCGCGCCCCTGTGCAGCCATCGCCGCCAGTGTGAAGCGCAGCGCATCGGCGCCGAACTCGTCGATCAGCTGCAGCGGATCGATGACGTTGCCCTTCGACTTCGACATCTTCTGCCCCTTCTCGTCACGGACGAGGGCATGGATGTAGACGGTCTCGAACGGCTCGGTCTTCATGAAATGCAGCGACATCATCATCATCCGGGCAACCCAGAAGAAGATGATGTCGAAGCCGGTGATGAGAACCGAGGTCGGGAAATAGCGGGCGAGTTCCGGCGTCTTGTCCGGCCATCCGAGCGTGGAGAAGGGCCACAGCGCGGAGGAGAACCAGGTGTCGAGCACGTCCTCGTCGCGGTGCATGAGGACTTTGTCCCCTGCCCCGGCTTCCCAGGAGGCGATGGCCACTTCCGTATCCGTCACCTCGACCGGCTTGCCGTAGAAGGCGCTTGCGGCAGCAACCGCCTCGGCTTCCGACTTCTCGACGAAGACCTTGCCATCCGGACCGTACCAGGCCGGGATCTGGTGCCCCCACCACAGCTGGCGCGAGATGCACCAGGGCTGGATGTTCTCCATCCACTCGTAATAGGTCTTGTCCCAGTTGGCCGGAACGAACTTGGTGCGGCCTTCGCGGACGGAGGCAATCGCCGGCTTGGCGAGCGTTGCCGCATCGACATACCACTGATCGGTCAGCATCGGCTCGATCGGCACGCCGCCGCGGTCGCCATGCGGCACCATGTGCGGGTGATCGTCGATCCGGTCAAGGAGGCCCTGCTCTTCCATGCGGGCGACCAGCGCCTTGCGGACGACAAAGCGGTCCTGGCCGTGGTAGGCGGCAATGGTCGCCTCCAACTCGGCCGACGCGGCCACGCCCTCAAGAAACTCCGGATTGTCCTTGAGGACGACTGAGGCTTCGCGATCAAGGATCGAGATCATCGGCAGATTGTGACGCTTGCCGACCTCGAAATCATTAAAGTCATGCGCCGGGGTGATCTTCACCGCACCGGAGCCGGCAGTCGGATCGGCGTAGTCGTCCCCAACGATCGGAATTCGGCGGCCGACGAGCGGCAGGATGACATGCTTGCCGATAAGGTCCTTGTAGCGCGGATCTTCCGGGTTCACGGCAACAGCCGTATCGCCCAGCATGGTTTCCGGGCGCGTGGTGGCGACGACGATATAGTCGCGGGTCTCGAACTCGGTCGGATTGCCCTCCTCATCAAAGGCAATCGGCGCCTGATAGGTCGCCCCGCCTTCCAGCGGATAGCGGAAGTGCCAGAGGTTGCCCTTGACGTCCTGCTGCACGACTTCAAGGTCCGAAATCGCGGTCAAGAGCTTCGGGTCCCAGTTGACGAGCCGCTTGTCCTTGTAGATCAGCTTGTCCTTGTACAGCGAGACGAAGACCTCAAGGACGGCGGCCGACAGGCACTCGTCCATGGTGAAGCGCTCGCGGCTCCAGTCACAGGAGGCGCCAAGGCGCTTCAACTGGTTGAAGATCATGCCGCCGGACTCGGCCTTCCAGTCCCAGATGCGCTGGACGAAGGCATCGCGGCCCATGTCGCGGCGGCCCGGCTCCTGCCGTTCCATCAACTGGCGCTCGACAACCATCTGCGTCGCGATGCCTGCATGGTCCATGCCCGGCTGCCACAACACGTCCTTGCCGCGCATGCGTTCGAAGCGAACGAGGATGTCCTGCAGCGTGTTGTTCAGCGCGTGGCCCATGTGCAGCGAGCCGGTGACATTGGGGGGCGGAATCACGATGGTGTAGGACGGTGCGCCCGCGTCAGCGCCGGCTCCGGCGCGCGAGGCTCCGGCCTGTTCCCACATGTCGGTGATACGCGGCTCGACGCTTGCCGCGTCATAGGTCTTGTCCAGCATGAAACTACTCGAAGCTCGAGGATATGTGATCCCGTGTAAATCGGATGGCCGGAGCCGAGTCAACCGGCCACAGCGGGATAGGCAGGACGGAATGGCAGAAACGGCAACGCCGCCCGGCGGGCGGCGTCTCCAGACTGGTCGGCTCCGTCCGCGATCTGTCAGCGGCGGCGCGATACGCGCTCGATCTCCTGACGGACGAGACGCTCGACCATCACCGGCAGGTTCTGGTCCAGCCAGTTTTTTAACATCGGTCGCAGCATGTCGGTCACGAGATCTTCAAGGGTCCTTGCATTTGCCGAAAGGATCGTGGTGGACAGGTTCTCAAAGGCTGCGTGGACAGCTGCGCCCGCGTCACCCGACACAAGCGGCTCGCCCTCTTCAAGGTCATCGAGCTGGCTCATGTCGACCGGCTTTGATGCCATAACCGGCTTTGGCGCCGGCTTGGGCATCGGCATCTCGAAGGCGTCGTCCTCGTCTTCTTCGATGAAGGCTATGTCACCGCTGTCGCCGTCGACGCTTTCGGCAAGTCCCTCGACCATGTCGAAGTCATCCGCCTCGTCATCGTCAAGGGCGAGTTCTTCGGTCAACTCAAGGACATCCTCGGCGCCGTCCTCGGCGAATCCGATGTCATCGTCCATCGAGACGTCGTCGTCCGAACTGTCCATGTCGAACAGCTTGTCCAGGTCGTCCTGGGACATTGCGACGTCTTCCTCGGCCTCGGCGGCTTCAAAGGCATCGTCAATGTCCAGCTCTTCCTCGACAAGCGCAGGCGCGGCATTCTTGGCGGCCGGAACTTCCTCGTCGGAGATAATACGGCGGATCGACGCCAGAATTTCTTCCATCGAGGGTTCTTGGGCCTGACTCGCCTTCGACATGAGTTCCCCCAGCACTTCAATCAGATACGCACCGTCGCAAGGACCAATCGTTACGATTCGGTTAAATCAATTATGAGGCGTCAAGTCCTTGCCGCATAGGACGCGTAGGGTCCCAATTCAGCCTTTTCCCCTTCAAAAGCCGCAGCAGCGTCAATGAACGGTCAATGCAAGCCGGCGGATTTGAAAAAAGCAGCCCTGACACGCCAGAAGTCAGCCCCCTTAGCCCGGGAGAGCGACATCCACCATAAAAAAACAAAAGCCAGGCATTGAGCCTGGCCTCTGCTGATTCGTCCTGGGCCCTGACCTACGCTCAGCGGCCGTCCGGCGTGCGCATGCCGAACCACTTGTCGCGCACCTTGTCATAGTGCTCCTTCGGGTCGTAACGGGCGACCTTGAGGCCAAGATATTCGGCATCCAGCCTCCCCGTTGCAGAGATCAGCTGGAACGCGGCGACAATGCGATTGCGCTGCGCGGTCACCAGATTAACCCGCTGGTCGACCAGTTCCCGCTGGGCATCCAGGACATCCAGTGTGGTGCGCTGACCAACCCGCTGTTCCTCGATCACGCCTTCCAGCGCGAGTTGCTGCGCCTCGACGGCGGCCTGCGCGGCGCTGATCGATGCTTCGGCGGCCTGATACTGGCCCCAGGCGGAGATCACATTGGCGCGGATCCGGTCACGAACCACGTCCAGCTGGATCTGGGTGCGCCCCAGTTCCTCTTTCGCCTGACGCACGCGCGACGACGTGGTGCCGCCCTGATAGATCGGTACCGAAACACGGCCGAACACGGACGCAGAGTTCGAGACCGCCACATTCGAGGACGGGTTCCAAGACCGTTCGATCGATCCCTCGACGGAGACGGTCGGCAGCGCTTCGCCTTCGATGGTCTTCACGGCAAACTGTGCCGCGTCGACCAGGTGCTGTGCCTGCCGGATCAGCGGCTGGCTTTCTTCGCTGGTCCTGAGGGCAACCTCGAGCGATTTCGGCACCAGCTTGCCAACCGGCGTGCTGGCCGACAGGCTGCGCGCCTCGATGCCGACGATCTGGCGGTAGATTGCCCGGCTGGAATTGAGATTGGCCATGGCGCTGTTGAGGCTCGCCTGCGCTTCCGCACGACGGGCTTCGGCCTGCGACACATCTGTCCGGGTGCCCTCGCCGACCTCGAACCGGTCACGGGCTGCCCGCACCTGCTCGGCCAGGAACTCCACGTCCGAGCGCTGCAGCGAGACCAGGGCCGTGTCGCGAATAACGTTGACATAGATCTCGGCCGCCGAGAGCAGGATATCCTGCTCGGTGGCGCTGAGGCTTTCACGCTGTGAACGGACAATCGCTTCGGCCTGGCGGGTCGAGTTGACCGTCCGGAAGCCACGGAACAGCGCCTGCTGCACGGTCAGCGAGATGGAGGCGTTGTTGCGGTAGTTGCTAAAGCCAGATCCGCTCGAACGGATGCTGCCGACGCCAGCATTGGCGGTAATGGTCGGACGCCAGCCGGCAAGAGCCTGCGGCACGCGTTCATCGACACCACGCAACTCGGCGCGCGCCGCGTTCAGCGTCGGGTTGTTGGCATAGGCCAGAGCCAGCGCCTCGGCGATGGTTTCTGCCCGGCTGCCGGAGACCGAGGCCATTGCGGCAAGGCCAACAACTGCGGCAGTCAGAGATACGCGAAAATACACTGAAGTCAGCCCCTTATGTCACGGACCCCCACCCGTGCCGAAAGATGGTGGCAGTATAGCCACCGGAAACACCCTGCCTACCCCGAACGATCCGGAAGGATCGATATTCCGGCACCGTGCGGCACGGGAGCAACATGTTGCGAAACGGTTAACAAGTCAAAGGCGAAAACTGGCTGGCTTGCACGCCTGTGCCGGGACTGGCGGCGGCCGCCAAACTCCGGGCAGGCAAGAGCGCAGACATACAGTCTGCCCGGATCCAGATCAGAATACGAACTGATGCGCCTTTTCGAAGCCGGGCAGCAGATGCGCATTGGCATTGAAGCCGAAGCGGGCCCCGATGGTCTCGCCGGAATCCTGATAAAGACGCGCGACGCCGGCGCGGCCAAGGCCCTCGATCGCCACCAGGCGGCCGCCCGACTTCAGCTGACCAACCAGCGCTTCAGGAAGCACCTCGACGGCACCGTCGAGGACGATCACGTCATAGGGGCCTTCCGACGCACAGCCGGCGGTGAGCTTGCCCTCGACCACTGCGGCATTCTCGATGCCCAGTTCGACAAGGGTCGCCGATGCGCGTGCCGCAAGTTCCGAATCTTCCTCGACCATGACGACAGCTCCGGCCAGGCTTGCCAGCACGGCGGCGCTATAGCCCGTCGAACCACCGACGACCAGAACCACATCCGTCGGCTTCACCAATGCCAGTTGGACCAGCTTGCCGAACACATGCGGCTTCATCAGATAGCGGTCCAGGCCGAGATCGGACACAAGGATGTCCTCATCGATATAGGCGACCGGGCGCTTGGAGGCTGCCACGAACATCTCGCGCGGGATACGCTCCATCGCATCGAGAATCCGGTTGTCGGTGACATCATTTGTCCGAAGCTGGTTGTCGACCATTTTCGTGCGAGACTGTGCATAATCAGCCATGGCGAGCCTCATGCCTTGCGCGGCCGCGCGGTGCGACCGTCCTCTTTCACCCGTTCCCTTAACGAGGCAGACCCGTGCTGACAAGGCCCACATGCGCTGCAACGCGGCCTCGTCCCCGCGTCATCGCGCCCCGCATGCCATTCGACCGGAGTTCAGCATCGGGATATCGGGCGTGTCGGGGGTCCAACCGACCAGGCTGCGCCCCTGTCACGAGGCATTTGTGCAAATTCGGTGACAGGGGATGCGCCAGCTCTTGACAGGACGATGCAACTCCTTGAAAAGGCACGCATCGGCCTCGTGGCGGAGTGGTGACGCAGCGGATTGCAAATCCGTGAACCCCGGTTCGATTCCGGGCGAGGCCTCCAAGATCTTGAAAAGGCACCGGTTTCCGGTGCCTTTTCTGATTCAGATGCCTTCGGAATCAGGGACCTTGGAAAACGAAGGCTGTCCCGAGTCTGGTCGCCAGATCCGACGGCGACATCGGCCGCGCGATCAGGAAGCCCTGGGCTTCGTCACAGCCTGCCTCGCGCAGGAACGCCAGTTGCTCCGGTGTCTCCACCCCTTCGGCAATCACCCGCAGATGCAGTTTGTGCCCGAGCGAGACGATGGCCTCGGCAATTCCGCGGCCGCTGCTGTCCTCCGCGACATCGCGAACAAAGGCCTGGTCGATCTTCAACCGGGAGACAGGGAACGACCGCAGGGCACTGAGACTGGAGTAGCCGGTGCCAAAGTCGTCGATCGCGAAGCGCACACCGATGCTGCACAGGTCATTCATGGTGGCGATTGCCTGCTCGACGTTCCGCATCAGCATGCTTTCCGTCAGCTCCAGTTCCAGCGCATGCGGGTCAAGGCCGGTGCGGTTGAGGATACCTTTCACCTGCTCTGCCCAGCCGCGCTGGGCGAACTGGCGCGCCGAAACATTGACGCTCATGGTGACGGGCGGCAGCCCCTGGAGCTTCCAGGCCTGCGCCTGCCGGCACGCCATCTTCAGCACCTGCTTGCCAAGCGCATTGATCAGGCCGCCCTCTTCCGCAACAGGAATGAACAGATCCGGCGCCAGCAGGCCGCGCTCCGGATGCTGCCATCGAACGAGAGCCTCGACGCCGCAGATTTCACCGGTCAGCAGGTCGATCTGTGGCTGGTACTGCAACACGAACTCGCGGCGCGCGAGGCCGGCCCGGATCTCCTCCAGCAGGACGAGATTGGGGGCGCTCTCATCCGCGCGCAGCGGACTGTAGATCTCAAATGTGTTCCGGCCAGCCTGCTTGGCGCCATACATGGCCGCATCGGCATGAACCAGCAGTGTGTCTGCGTCCTCGCCATTCTGCGGATAGATGGCGATGCCCATGCTGCAGGTAACGTGAAAGGCTTGGCCGAGGACTTCGACCGGTTCTGCGATTGCCGCCCTGAGCCGGACAAGCAGAGACTGCAAGGCCGCCGGTTCTGCCGCCTCCCCGGTCAACAGCAGGACGAATTCATCTCCGCCAAGACGCAGCACCACATCGCTTGACCTCAAATGCGCCTTCATCCGCTCGGCAGCAATGACCAGAAGCTGGTCCCCGGCCGCGTGACCGAAGCTGTCGTTTACCGCCTTGAAATGATCAATGTCGAGAAACACGACGGCAATACGTGGGGTCTGCGGCGAAGCCTGGCGAACCGCCCGATCCAGGCATTTTGCCAGCTGGCTGCGATTCGGCAATCCGGTCAGGGGGTCATGGTGTGCGAGGAAGCGGATCTGCTCTTCAGCCTGCTTGCGCTCGATTGCGATGGCCGCAATGCGTGCCGTGTCATTGATGAGGCGCAGTTCCGCCGGATCCGGTGCCTTGGGAACACGGGAGTAGATCGCGAATGTTCCAAGCACCTTACCGGCCAGCGACTTGATCGGTGTCGACCAGCAGGCACGAACTCCGCCCAGTTCGGCCAGGGCATGGAAATCAGCCCAGAGCGGATCGGTGAAGATGTCGGATACGATCACCTGCTCGCGCCGATAGGCCGCCGTGCCGCACGAGCCGATGCTGGGGCCGATCTCGATGCCGTCCACGAGCCGGGTGTATTCCGGATTGAGGCTCGGGGCGGCACCATGGCGCAGGTGAACCCCATCCTCGTCCAGCAGCAGGATCGAGCCAAGCAGCCCGTCGAGTTGATCCTCGATCAGGCGGACAAGGCAATCCAGCACTTCAGACAAGGGGGCGCTGGAGGAAATCATTTCCAGCACCTGAGCCTGGCCGTCCCGCAGCCGGTCAGCCTTCTTTCGCTCGGTGATATCACGGGAAATGCCGAAAACGCCGATCAGTTCCCCGGTCGAGGCGCGAAGCGGAAACTTCGATGAAGCAAGCCAGCGCTTGCTGCCATTGGGCAGGACCACGAATTCTTCCTGGTCGATGATGGGCTTGTCGGTCCGCATCACCTGCTTGGCGTCGCGGTAGAAAGTCATGGCGATCGGAAAGGGATACAACTCAAGGTCCGTGCGCCCGATCAGGTCTTCCGCGCTCTCGAAGCCAAGGTCGCTTGCCATGGCACGGTTCGCCATAATGAAGCGACAGTTCGTGTCCTTGACGAACATGTAGTCGGACACCTGGTCGACCATGGTGCGAAGCCATGTCTTTTCTTCGCGCAATACACGCAGAAACGATGCCTCGTTCGCATCCGCTTCGGCTTCCACCGCCTTTGCCACGGAGCCCGCACTTGTTCCGCGGTCGTCGTCTCTGACGATATCGTCTCCATAGGATGTCAAGCGAGCAGCCATTCAACGGCCCCTGTATTAACTTTCGAGTTTTCCCTCATTCAATCCAGACTTGCCAAATGAAACATAATTTCACGTTAAATCAAAGTTCGAAACCAGTTTGCTTTATGAATTATAGATAATATTTCTTAGCAACTCAGTTGCATCTTCCTCCATCTGCGTAAGTCACTGATGATGCACCAATTTCGTTGCAACCACGGCCATGTCGCATAGAAGCAAGATCGACCCGTTTGCAGTCTCCTCACACCGGCACGGATCAGATAGACAAGTGCACACACGCCCGCTCAGGGCCAGGGAGGTGCAATTTCATCATGCGGCATGGCGGTGATCTCGCGGAAGCCCGCGCAATTCATGGCGGCGAGCGCCATGACTGGCTTGATCTGTCGACAGGCATCAACCCGCATGCCTGGCCGGTCCCTGCGCAACTGGAGCACCGGTTCTGGACAGACCTGCCATCATCGGCGGATCTCGCCGACCTTTTGGCAGCGGCAAGGCATGCCTATGCAGTGCCATCCCACCTCGGACTGGTTGCCGCTCCAGGCACCCAGGCGATCCTGCCGCTGCTGCCCCGGCTGGCGCCGGAGGGACCTGTCGCCATCGTCAGTCCGACTTATTCCAGCCACGCTGATGCCTGGCGGAGAGCCGGACGCGAAATCCTGGAGATCCCCTCCGCTTTTGACGCGCCACCGGACACGAAAGTCCTGGTTCTGGTCAATCCGAACAATCCCGATGGCCGCCTGCTCGCGCCTTCAGCCCTGCTCCATCTTGCAAGCGAAATGCAGGCGCGCGGCGGCCTTATCGTGGTGGACGAGGCTTTTGCCGATGTCGTCCCTGGCTTAAGCGTCCTGCCGCACCTGACCTGTGAGCCGGTGCTGGTGCTGCGGTCCTTCGGAAAGTTCTTCGGCCTTGCAGGCCTGCGGCTCGGGTTCCTGGCTGGTCGGCCCGACCTGGCGGACAAGGCGGCCATCATGCTGGAAAGCTGGGCGGTCAGCGGCCCGGCCCTGGCGCTTGGCCAGACTGCGCTCCGTGACACTGCCTGGCAGGACGCCATGCGGCGTCAGCTTGCCGACGAGATGGCCGACCTCACACTCGCCCTGTCGATGGCCGGCCTCACCGTGTTCGGCGGAACGGCCCTTTATGCTCTTGCCGGCCTGCGCAAGGCTGAGGCCCTGCACACGGCCCTCGCCCGGCGCCACATCTGGACCCGGCGTTTTGAGCATTCCCCGACGTGGCTGCGGTTCGGACTGCCGGGAAGTCCGGCGGCACTGGTGCGGTTGAGCGGCGCTCTGGCCGAAGCCGTGACCGAGATCTGACCCATGCTGCTGGATCCCTTGCTGCTGTTTGTCCTGCTGGCGGCGCTTGCCATTGATGCCCTTGTCGGCGACCCGGACTGGCTGTGGCGCCGCCTGCCGCATCCCGTGGTCTGGATCGGCAGGCTGATTGCCTGGCTCGACACCAGCTTAAATCGCCCCGAGTGGACCGCCGGCACCCGCAAGACAGCCGGTGTTCTGGCACTTGTGATTCTGGTCACATTGGGGCTGGCGCTCGGTTCCCTGCTCCAGACCGCCCTGCTCTCTCTGCCGTTCGGCTGGATTGGCCTTGCCATCATTGCCAGCATCCTCCTGGCGCAGAACAGCCTTTACAGCCATGTCCGCGCGGTCGCTGATGGGCTCGAAGGGGATGGGCTGGCCGGCGGACAGCGGGCCGTGTCAATGATCGTCGGGCGAGATCCCGAGCAACTGGATACGGCCGGCGTTTCCAGGGCGGCCATCGAATCCTGTGCCGAGAATTTCTCCGACGGAGTTGTTGCCCCCGTCGTCTGGTTTGCCCTCCTCGGCTTACCAGGCCTCATCGCCTACAAGGCCGTCAACACCGCCGATTCCATGATCGGCCACAAGACCCAGCGGCATCAGGCCTTCGGCTGGGCCTCTGCCCGCTTCGACGACCTCGTCAACCTGCCGGCCTCGCGCCTGTCTGCCTTGTTCATCGCGCTGGCTGCACCGCTGGCGGGCGGCTCGACCGCGCGTGCCCTCGCGTGTGTCGCCCGCGATGCCGGGCAGCACCGCTCCCCCAATGCCGGCTGGCCGGAAGCCGCCATGGCCGGGGCGCTGGACATTGCACTTGCCGGCCCCCGCGCCTATGCCACCTACAGGGTCGAGGACCCGTTCATGAACCCAACCGGCAACAAGGTGATCGGCGCCGGGGAAATCCGGCGCGCGCTTCGGGTGCTTGCAGGGGCTTGCGTCATCGAGGCAATGCTGGTTCTGATACTCGCCTTGGTGCTTTTCTGAAGGGGTGTCCCTTCGTTCCTCTCACCTGCGACCCGTCCATGCTCCCCTTCTCCGCAGCCGCTGAAACCAACAAAACGCCGATCCTCACCATTCTCAAGAATGCCTTCGCCGATGTGGCCCGGGTGCTGGAAATCGCCAGCGGCACCGGCCAGCACGCGGTGCATTTTGCCAGGAACCTGCCGCATCTGACCTGGCAACCGAGCGACATTCCCGAGCATCTGGCAGGCCTGGAACAGCGGATCATCGAGACCGATCTCGAAAATCTGTACGAGCCCATCGGCCTTGACGTGCGCGACCTGCCCTGGCCGACGCCCGACCAGGACGCGGACGACGCCTTTGACGGCATCTTCACCGCCAACAGCCTGCACATCATGAGCTGGGCCGGGGTCGAGGCCTTCTTCGCCGGCGTTGACGAAACGCTCGCCTCGGGCGGCACGCTCGCCATCTATGGCGCGATGAAATACGGCGGCGCCTTCACCACGCCGAGCAACGAGGCCTTCGACCAGAGCCTGCGCAAGAAGGATCCGGAGAGCGGCCTGCGCGATTTCGAGGCCATCGACGCGCTCGCCCGCAGCATCGGCCTGACGCTCGTCGCCGATCATGCCATGCCGGCGAACAACCAGTTGCTGGTGTATAGGCGCTGAGGACTGGCGTAGAGGACTGGCGTTACCGCTGCTGCGCCAAATGAAGGATCTGATCCGTATCCAGCACCGCCTCCAGATGCCGGGCCAGATCGTCCAGAATCGCGTCGATCCGCTTGTTGTAGGCAAGGTCCGACACGGCGCCGAAGCCTGACAGGAAGGCCGTGCGGTACGCGTCGTCCGTGAAAAGGCCGTGAAGGTAGGTCCCTGTGACCCGCCCGTCGGTTGACGATGCGCCGTCCACTCTCGGCGCAGCGCCCTCGCCGTCGAGGCGGAACACCGGGCGAGCACAGTCCGCCCCCGTGGTGCGACCGATGTGGATCTCGTAACCGCTGACGCTTGCCCCGCTTGCCAGATGCGTGCCCGTCGCCTTGACCAACGACTTGTCAGCCGTCAGCACCGTCTCGACATCAAGGTATCCCAGCCCCTCGACCGTCCCGGCCCTGCCCTCGATCCCCTCGGGATCGGAAATGGTACGCCCGAGCATCTGGTAACCGCCGCAGATCCCGAGCACATGGCCGCCGCGCCGGTGATGCGCCTTCAGGTCGATATCCCAGCCCTGCGCCCGGCAGAATTCCAGATCACCGATGGTCGACTTGGACCCAGGCAGCAGGACCAGATCCGCATCCAGAGGAAGCGGCGACCCGGGTGGAACCAGCTCCAGCGTGACATCAGGCTCCAGGCGCAAAGGGTCGAGATCATCAAAATTGGCGATCCTGGAGATGATGGGGACGACGACCTTGATCGGGCCATTGCCTTCCCCTCGCGCCAGATCCAGCGCATCCTCCGCCGGCAGCTTGCCTGCGTCCGCAAACCAAGGCACGACACCCAGCGCCGTCCAGCCCGTGCGGGTGACGATTTCCTGCATTCCCTCGTCGAACAGCGAGGGGTCGCCGCGAAACCGGTTGATGAAGAACGCCTTGATCCGCGCCCGCTCGGCCGCCTCCAGCACCGCATGGGTGCCGACCACCGAGGCGATGACGCCGCCCCGGTCGATGTCGCCGCACAGGATCACGGGCAGGTCGGCCGCCTCGGCAAAACCCATGTTGGCGATGTCGCCGGCCCGCAGGTTGATCTCGGCCGGGCTGCCGGCACCTTCGACGATCACCAGATCCGCCGTTGCGGCAAGATGTGAAAAACTCTCCAGAACCTTCGGCAGAAGCTCGGCCTTGCGGGTGCCGTACTCGCGCGCGCGCATCGTGCCGAAGCGCTTGCCCTGCACGATCACCTGCGCACCCGTGTCCGTCTCCGGCTTCAGGAGCACCGGGTTCATGTGCACGCTCAAGGGCCTGCGACACGCCATCGCCTGCAGCGCCTGCGCCCGGCCGATCTCACCGCCATCGGCGGTGACAGCGGCGTTGT
The DNA here is from genome assembly GCF_051860505.1 of Pannonibacter sp. Classification (NCBI taxonomy): domain Bacteria; kingdom Pseudomonadati; phylum Pseudomonadota; class Alphaproteobacteria; order Hyphomicrobiales; family Stappiaceae; genus Pannonibacter; species Pannonibacter sp. Next base: position 112,510 of record NZ_JBHYDX010000009.1, read on the forward strand.
TCGACATGTTCTGCGGCTTGAACGGGGCAACCTTCATGCCCCGGTTGGCAAACAACCGGCACAGGCCCGCCACGATCAGGCTCTTGCCGACATTCGAGCCTGTGCCCTGGATCATCAGGGCGGGTGTGCGGGATCGCTCATCAACCACGGGACCTGTCTCCAAGCCGGACCGGACACATGTCCTCAGTACTCGATGCCGGACTGCGGCTTCACGCCGGAGCGGAATGGGTGCTTCACCTGCTCCATCTCGGTGACAAGGTCAGCCACCTCGATCAGTTCGTCCTTGGCGTTGCGTCCGGTGATGACGACATGCACGTCCTCCGGCTTTTCGGTCTTCAGGAACTCCACCACTTCCTCGACCGGCAGATAGTCGTAGCGCAGCACGATGTTCAGCTCGTCGCAGAGCACCAGGTGATGCTCGCCCGAGACGATCAGCTCCTTGGCCGCTTCCCAGGCCTCGCGGGCGGCGGCGATGTCGCGCTGCCGGTCCTGGGTCTCCCAGGTGAAGCCCTCGCCCATGCGCCGCACGGTGACGAGGTCGCCGAAGCGCTCCAGCGCGTGGGTCTCGCCGGTGTCGAGCCGGCCCTTGACGAACTGCACCACGCCCACCTTGTAGCCATGGCCGAGCGAGCGGAACACCATGCCGAAGCCGGCAGTCGACTTGCCCTTGCCCTTGCCGGTGTGGACGATGATCAGGCCCTTGGCGATGGTCTTGGTGGCCATGATCTTGTCGCGCGCCGCCTTCTTCTTGCGCATCTTGTCGGCGTGGCGGGCGTTCAGCTCCTCCTCGGTCATCGTGCGTTCGGCATCGTCAGGCATCTTGTCGTCGGGCGTCGTGTCGGAGGTCGTATCGGTCACGGGATCAGTTCCTTGGTGGCAGCCTGTTTCAGGTCGGAAATCTCGGCGTGGACGGAGTTGCGGCGCGGGATCCAGAAGCCGCGCCGGATGGCTTCGCTGAAGCGGTCCAGCATGGACGCGAGCGCACCCGGATTGGCGGCGCGGATGAAGTCGCGCACCGTTTCATTGCCAATGTAGGCATCGAAGAGCTGGTCGAAGTGATGGTCGCCGACCGCCCGCGTGGTGGCTGCAAAGGCGTGCAGGTAGTCGAGCGTCGCCGCCATTTCGGACGCGCCCTTGTAGCCATGCCGCATGGCACCAGTTATCCATTTCGGGTTGGCCGCCCGGCCCCGGACGACGCGCGAGATTTCTTCCGACAGCGCCCGCACCACGGGCCGCTCGGGCCGGGAGTGGTCAGCGTGATAGCTCGTCGGCACCGCGCCGGTCAGGCTTTCGACCGCCGCCGCCAGCCCGCCCTCGAACTGGAAATAGTCGTCGCTGTCGAGAAGGTCATGCTCGCGGTTGTCCTGGTTCTGCAGCACGATGTCGACGCCCGACAACCGGCTCTCGAACTGCCCCCGCGCCGCCTCGCCGCCAGCCCCGCCGCCATAGGCGTGCCCGCCCCAGGCCAGAAAAGCCTCGGCCAGATCGCCGCGTGTCTCCCACTGGCCATCATCCATCAGGCCCTGCAGGCCGGCACCATAGGCCCCGGGCTTCGCGCCAAAGACGCGGAAAGCCGCCTGCCGGGCTGCCTCGGCAACCGCCAGACCATCGGCGGCAAGCCGGGCGGTCTCGGCGCGGACCCGCGCGGCAATCGGATTGGCTTCTTCCGGCTCCGCCAGGTCTGCAACGGCGGCCACCGCACTCTGGAACAGGTCGATCTGATGCGGGAAGGCATCGCGGAAGAAGCCGGAGACCCGCAGTGTCACGTCGATGCGCGGCCGCTGCAGCGCGGACAGGGGAAGGATCTCGAAGCCGTTGACCCGGCCCGAGCCCGGCTCCCAGACGGGCCGCGCGCCGATCAGCGCCAGTGCCTGCGCCACGTCATCGCCGCCGGTGCGCATGTTGGCCGTGCCCCAGCAGGTGAGCACCAGCGCCTTTGGCCACTCGCCCTCCTCCTGGAAATAGCGCTCGGCCACCAGCGCCGCCGACGCCTCACCGATGCGCCAGGCGGTCTCGGTCGGAACAGTGCGCACATCGACGGAATAGAAGTTGCGCCCGGTCGGCAGCACGTCCGGCCGCCCCCGCGTCGGCGCGCCGGAGGGACCGGGCGGCACGAAGCGCCCGTCGAGTGCCGCAAGCACCGCAGCCAGTTCGGCAGGTCCAGAACCAACCACGGCGGGCCGGATCCGCGCGTCGATCTCGTCGAGAACTGCTTGTGTCTCAGGTAGATGAAGCCCTTTCTTCTGACCTGCAACAAGCTGCGCCGCCAGCAGCTCCAGCCGCTCGACCGTATCGCCGCACGTCCGCCAGGGCTGCTCCGTCAGCCCGGCCAGCAGCGCCGGCTTCGGCCCCTGCCAGGGGGCAGCATAGTCGCAGGCCAGGGGATCGAAGGCACCGGCTGCAGCTCCTGGCTCCTCTCCCCCTCGTGGGGGCCGAAGGCGGGTCGAGTCCGTTGGCTCGACCCAGGTAGGGTTGGGGGTGGGAGGAACGGCGGCGCGGATGTCGCCAGCGCCAGTCTCAATTCTCGCCTCCCCCAGAAGGTCCCGTGCGAGCGCCCGCAGCAGGCTGTCGGCGGCGGGACGCGACCCGCGCGGCACCCGCGCCAGCGCCACCAGCAAATCCGTCAGCAGCCGGCCCTCCGGCGACAGGCCCAGCACATGCAGCCCATCGCGGATCTGCAGTTCCTTGAGATCGCAGAGATGTGCATCGAGCCGCGCCAGCCGCGTCGTCTCGTCCATGTCCGGCGTCAGGCCGATGTCGCGGTCAAGGCCATGGGCGGCGGCCAGGTCGAGAATATCGCGGGTCAACTGCTTCAGGCGGCGCGGATCGACGCCGCTGGCGAGATAGTACTCGTCGAGGAGCGTTTCCATTTCATTGGCAACGCCATGACTTTCCGCCCGGGTCAGCGGCGGCGTCAGGTGGTCGATGATGACCGCCGCCGTCCGGCGCTTGGCCTGCGCGCCCTCGCCCGGATCATTGACGATAAAGGGATAGATGTTGGGCGTCGGCCCCAGAATGGCATCCGGATAGCAGCCCTCGCTCAGCGCCAGCGCCTTGCCCGGCAGCCATTCCAGGTTGCCGTGCTTGCCCAGATGCACCACCGCATCGACGCCGGCCTGATGGCGCAGGAAGGCGTAGAAGGCGAAGTAGTTGTGCGGCGGCACCAGGTCCGGATCGTGATAGGTGGCCTTCGGGTCGATGTTGTAGCCGCGCGAGGGCTGGATTCCGACCAGCACCGCGCCGAAGCGGGCGAGCCCGAGGCGGAAGGCGTTGCCCGCGACAAACGGGTCATCCTCCGGCGCGCCCCAGCGGTCGCTCACCGCCTGGCGCATCGGCTCGGGCAACCCGTTGAAAAAGGCCAGATACTGCTCGAGCGGCAGGAAACTCTCGCAGGTTCGCTGGTCGAGGGCGGCAATGGCATTGGTCACGCCGCGCGTCAGCCGGGCGATCAGGGCCGCGCCGTCAGCGGGTGCTCCCTCGATCCCATACCCAGCCGCCGCCATCGCCTGCATGAGATGGGCGCAGGAGGCGGGCGTGTCGAGGCCGACGCCATTGGCCAACCGGTCATCGGCATTGGGGTAGTTGGCCAGGATCAGCGCCACCTTGCGCTCCGCCGGCGTCTTGCGGCCCAGCCGCGCCCAGGCTGCCGCAAGCCGGGCGACATGGCCCATGCGGTTGGCATCCGGCACGAAGCGCACCGAACGGAACTGCGTCCGCGGGTCATAGACCCCCTCTTCCTTGAAGGAGACCGCACGGGTCATCAGCCGGCCGTCGATCTCCGGCAGGACCACATGCATTGCGAGGTCACGGATCGACAGCCCCTGCGGGCTCTCAAGCCAGCCCTCGCGGGAGGAGGACGAGAACACCATCTGCAGCACCGGACGCCCCGGCCGGTCGAGCGGCGTCGGCTGATGCGGCCCGCCGGTGCTGGAGACCGCAAAGGCGGTGGCATTGAGGACAACCGCCGGCGGGCAGGCCTCCATCAGCCCGCCGAGGATCGCGGCAGACTCGGCCTCCTTCAGCGACGAGACGAAGACCGGCAGCGGATTGATTCCGTTTGCCGTCAGTTCCCTGCACAGGGCCTCCACCGGCGCGGTCTCGCCCGCCTGCACCAGCGCCCGGTAGAAGACGACCGCCGCGACGGGCCGGTCCGGCTCCGGCCAGCTCGCGATCAGATCGGACAGGGCTGGCGCGCCATGGCCGGGCAGGAACAGGCCGGCACGCGGCAGCGGCGCGGGCGGGGCCGGCTCCTCGGAGAGGCCCGCCAGATGGGCGCCGTAGCGCAGCACATTGGCATGGTTTTCCGGACCACCCTCGAGGAAATAGCGATAGAGCCGGCGCACCGCCTCGACAGGAACCGAGGAGCGGGCCGCCAGCGCCTCGTCCCACTTGTCGCAGCCGGACATGATCGCAAGCTTCGCCCCACCCCGGTTGGCCTCCTCGCAGAGCCGTTCCACGCCATAGGGCCAGTAACTCTCGCCGCCGAGCAGCCGCACGATCACCAGTTTCGAGCGCCAAAGGGTTTTCTCGGCGTAAAGGTCGACCGAATAGGGATGCCCCAGCGCCATCAGGCTGGCGAGCCGCAGGCTGGCAAAGGCCTCGCCCTGCTTGCCCCGCGCCGCACAAAGGGCCGCCAGTTCCGTGTCGGCCGCCGACAGCACGACGAGATCGGCCGGATCCTGGGCGAGATCCACCGCATCGTTGCCGTCTTCCACCCGTCGGGTCTGGCTTGCGAGAATATGCATCACTGGTCCATCTGCACGGACACCCGGTGTCCGGTTCGTTTGGTCGGGTCAGGGGCCGGTCTCGGGGCCAGTTTCTGGACACGTCCTGGCCCCCCCCCGCATCGCCTCTCCGCCCCTCCCCCTCGTAGGGAGGGACGCTGAGGGGCCGCGCCACACGAGACAAGTCACTTGCAGACCCGGCATTTGCTGCAGCGCCGCTGCCTTCAGGCCGCCTTGACCTCGCCAAGGGCCCCGGTGATGGCCGAAAGATCCAGCCCCTTCAGGCCGATGACAACGAAATGGCCGGGCATCCTGGCCGCGGCGGCGAACCAGGTCTCGACGCGTGGGCCGACCGCCTGCACCAGCGCCGGCGCCGCCTTGCCCGTCACCGATGCAGCTCCCTTGATGCGCAGCACGCCGGGCAGCGCCATCGCGCGGGCGACGGCCTGCTCCAGATCCTTCAGGCTGGCGAAGGCCGCGACCGGCACCACATGGCTCTCGAAGTCATCGTGGTGATGATGATCATGATCGTCGTCCTCATGATCGTCGTCGTGATCATGATCGTGGTCATCATCGTCATGGTCGTGATGGTGATGATGATGCGCCCGGCGCGCGGCCAGATCGTCCTCGGCGGCGGCCGCGCGGCCGAGCAGCACGTCAACCGGCAGGTTGCCCTTCTCCGCATGAATGATCTCGACGCCGGACCGGACATCCTCGGTGATGTGCTCGCGGATATGGGCCAGCTGGTCCGCGTCCACCAGATCGGCCTTGTTCAGCACGACGAGATCGGCGCAGGCGAGCTGGTCGTGGAACAGCTCCTCGACCGGATTGTCATGGTCGAGCGAGGCATCGGCGGCACGCTGCGCCGCCAGCGCCTCCTCGTCGAGCGCGATGCGGCCTTCCGCCAGGGCGGCGGCGTCCAGCACGGTGATGACACCGTCCACCGTCACGCGGGTCCTGACGCTCGGCCAGGAGAAGGCGCGCACCAGCGGCTGCGGCAATGCGAGGCCCGAAGTCTCGATGACGATGTGATCGGGCGGCGTCTCGCGCGCCAGCAGCATTTCCATGGTCGGCAGGAAGTCGTCGGCCACGGTGCAGCAGATGCAGCCGTTGGTCAGCTCGACCACATCGTCGGCGCTGCAGGTGGGGTCGACGCAGCCGTCCAGCAGCGAGCCGTCGAAGCCCATGTCGCCGAACTCGTTGACGATGAGCGCGATGCGGCGGCCGCCCGCATTGAGCAGCAGGTTGCGGATCAGCGTCGTCTTGCCGGCACCGAGGAAGCCGGTGACGATGGTGGCGGGGATCTTGCCGCCTTGAGTGAGCACGGTGGTCATAACTGGATATCCGGACAGGAATTGGGTTTGAGGAGCAGCGGCAGCCCGCAAGCGACCAGCACGACGCGGTCGCAGACCCGGGCAAGCTCCTGGTTGAGGCGGCCCTGCGCGTCGCGAAACGCGCGCGCCATGGCATTGTCAGGCACGATGCCGAGGCCGACTTCGTTGGTCACGAAGATGACGGGGCCAGCGAGATCGGGAATTGCAGCAGCAAGGCTTGCGGTATCCGTGGCAAGGTCCCGGTCGGCCAGCATCAGGTTGGTGAGCCAGAGGGTCAGGCAGTCGACGAGCACGATCCGTTCGGGGCCGCAGTGCAGGGTGATCGTGCCGACCAGATCCAGTTGTTCCTCGACCGTCGTCCAGCGTTCGTCGCGCCGGGCCTTGTGATGGCCGATGCGGTCGGCCATCTCCTTGTCCCAGGCGGCGGACGTGGCGACATAGATCGGGCAACGCCCGGCTTTCAGCGCCAGCTGCTCTGCAAAACCACTCTTGCCGGACCGGGCGCCGCCGGTGACCAGCACCGACCGCGCGGGCTCAAGCCCTTCAGATTGCACGGGATCTCAGCCGAACAGCTGCGAACCGACGGCACTGAAGCCGACACCAACAATGCCGGCGGCAACCAGTCGCGCCGTCACCGGGGTCGAAACGGCTGCCGTCTTCGGGTTGGTCAGCATCATGGCGAGGCTTGCGATGGCAAACTGGATGACAGCAAAGCCGATGAAATAGGCGTAAAGCGGTGCCGGCTCGGCGCCGATGATGGACTCGCCATAGGCGTAGCCGTGGAAAAGCCCGGCAATTGCGAACAGAACAGCCCAGGCGCCAGCCGGAAGCTCGGTTTCAGAGACAATAAGCCCCCCGGCGATGACAACCGAGAGCGCGATCACAAGTTCTGCCAGCGGCAGGTCAAAAGCCGCCATATGCACCAGAACGCCGGCGATGGTGGCGAGAACAAAGGCGGCCGGCAGGACGAGGCTGCGGCCGACGAGACCGGCGGCAAGGCCGACGGCGATGATGAAGGCGAGATGATCGAAGCCGATCACCGGATGACCCAGCCCGGACAGGAGGCCCTGGACGAAGGTCTGCGGCATCTCGCCATCCATCATGTGATGAGCACTGGCCGGACCAGCGACCAGAAGCGCCGGGATCGAAACGGCAAATACCTTGCTGCCAAGGCGGCAACATGCGCGGAAATTCATGTTCATTTTCAAGGCTCCATTCCGTCCACCCGACGGCGAGGGGTTGCAGTGCGGCAGGCCGGTCTCCTGGCTCGCGGGTCGCAGCCCATGCCACGCCTTCCCGGACTTGCATCCAGTGGCTGTGTGCGGCAGGGCTCGCCGCTGACAGTTGCGGGGGCAGCTGCGGATTCGGAGCCTCGAAGTGAGTCGCTCGCCACCGCATTCCCGTTTCATCCCTTAGGGCTTGGCCCGACAGGGAACCTGACAGGATTGTTCTAACCCTTCGGGAGGATGGGAACAAGGACGCCCTTTGGCGGGCGGGCGGACAAAGCGGCATGGGGCTGGCCGGAAAGCGACACCACCGGACCGGGGTCGGCGGACATTCGGGTCGGGATTCGCCGGCAAAGGGTCCGCGCCAGCTATGGCATGGGCGCACAAGCTTCTGATTTTTCGCGGAATTCCGCGACTATACAGCCTGTGGAAAAGTTTCTTCAAGAAAGGGCTTGGCAAAGGGGGAGAGCGTTTGTTATACGCTCGCCACCGACAACGACCCACCCGGTCGTTCACCACGGCGCCCTGCTTCAGGGCCTTTGACGGTGATCCGCGATAGCTCAGTTGGTAGAGCGTTCGACTGTTAATCGAATGGTCGCAGGTTCGAGTCCTGCTCGCGGAGCCATCTTTCTTCCCCAGAAAGCCAGCCAGACAAAACAATGTCAATCCCGGACAATTGGCTGTCCAGGACCGACAATTCGCGACATTTTTTTGTAGCTGCCCCGCACCGCAAGACATAACGGGCCGGCTACAGCGTACCCGAAGGTACTCCGGCGGCCTTGGCCATCATTTTCTCACCCTGATCAGACGCTCATGCCGCCGTCGACCATCAGCATCGCTCCGGTAGTGAAGCTGCTGTCGTCGCTGGCAAGATAGAGCACCGAGCGCGCCACTTCCTCCGGCAGGCCATGGCGGCCGAGCGGGATGAGGGAGTTGAACATGGCCGTTCCATCAATCCCCAGCTCCCGGCTGAGACCGGCTTCGACCGCATGCTGGAACCCGTTGTCGAGGGGGCCAGGGTGGACGGAGTTGACCCGGATCCGGCGCGGAGCCAGTTCCTTTGCGAGGCACCGCATCAGCCCGATCTGGGCATGCTTGGCGGTGATATAGGCATAGACGCCCGGATCACCGCGGGTGGCGGCAACCGACGAGGTGATGATGAAGCTGCCGCCGTCGCGCATCTTTGGCGTGGCGTATTTGGCGCCAAGGAATGCGCCAGTGACGTGGACCCGCTGGACGGATTCGAACACGTCCAGCGCATAGCCGGCGATCGGCCGGACCTCGCCGAAATTGCCGGCATTGGAAAAGAAGATGTCGATGGGACCAAAGGCTGCAACCGCCGCGTCGATGTAGGCCTTCGTCGCCGCTTCCGAGCCGACGTCGGCGGCAACTGTCAGAACGTCGCCGGCCGGAAGGCTCGCCCGTGCGGTTTCAAGGGCTTCCTGCGAGAGATCGACCAGAACCACTCTGGCTCCCTCCTCAAGGAACAGGCGGGCCGTTGCGAGCCCAAGACTGCCGGCGCCGCCTGTGATGATGGCGGTCTTCTGGTTCAGTTTCATTTTTATTCTCCCGGGGTGTTGGGCAGTTGGGATCTGGGGGTGGGGTGGGATGCAACCTTGAAGAAGGCTCTCGGCTCCCCTCCGAAACGAAGGCAGGGCTGTCGCATATGTGGCCAGACAGCTTTCGCGGCGTCTCAGCTCCCCTCCCCCTCGTGGGGAGGGGCTTGGGGGTGGGGGGAGCGGACTAAAATCCAGGTTTCACGTTCCTGACCAGTCGTACTTCAGACGCTTTGTGATCTGACGGCCTCCCGTGCCCCCCACCCCTCACCCCTCCCCACGAGGGGGAGGGGGGCTGACAGGCCACGAAGAGCATCTAACTTCATATGCGATAGCCCTGCCCCACGAGGGGGACCGGAGAGGCCGCTCCCCTCCCCTTTTGCCAGTGCGTCAGAACGGGTAGTGGATCGGGCCGTCCTGGATGGTGATCCAGCGCAGTTCGGTGAACTCGGCAATGCCTGCCTTGCCGCCGAAGCGGCCGTAGCCGCTGTCCTTGACGCCGCCGAAGGGCATCTGCGCCTCGTCATGCACGGTCGGACCGTTGATGTGGCAGATGCCGGATTCGATGCGGCGGGCGACCTGCATGGCGCGGGTGATGTCACGGCCGAACACGGCGGCCGAGAGGCCGTATTCGGTGTCATTGGCGATGCGCACCGCCTCGTCGATGCCATCGACACGCACGACAACCGCCACGGGCCCGAAGCTTTCCTGGCCGTAGATGTGCATGGTCGGGTTGACCCGGTCCAGGAGCGTGGCCTCCATCACTGCGCCCTGCACGCCGCCGCCGGCGGCCAGCACCGCGCCCTTGGCGGTGGCGTCCTTGATGAGATCCTGGATGCGCCGCGCCGCATGGGCATCGACCACCGCGCCGAGCGGGGTCTTGCCCTCGCGCGGATCGCCGGCCTTGAGCGACCGGGCCTTGGCCGTCAGCTTGGCGATGAAGGCATCGGCGATTTTTTCATCGACGATGATGCGTTCGGTCGACATGCAGATCTGGCCCTGGTTCATGTAGGCGCCGAAGGCTGCCGCATCGACGGCGGCGTCGAGGTCGGCGTCGTCGAGCACCAGGAACGGCGCCTTGCCGCCCAGCTCCAGCAGGGCCGGCTTGAGGTTGCGGCCGCACATTTCCGCGATGATCCGGCCGACACGGGTCGAGCCGGTGAAGTTGACGCGGCGCACCGCCGGATGGGCGATGAGGGCTTCAACGATCTGCGGCGCGTCGTCCGGCGCATTGGAAATGGCGTTGAGCACGCCATGCGGAATGCCGCCGGCCTGCAGCGCGTCGATGATCAGGCGATGGGTGCGCGGGCAGATTTCCGAGGTCTTCATGACGACGGTGTTGCCGCAGGCGAGCGGCGTTGCCAGCGAGCGGACGCCAAGGATGACCGGCGCGTTCCACGGCGCCATGGAGAGCACCACGCCGACCGGCTGGCGCATGGCCATGGCCATGCTGCCCGGGCGGTTGGACGGGATGATCTCGCCGGCGATCTGCGTCGTCAGGGATGCGGCCTCGCGCAGCATTTCGGAGGCAAGATAGACGTTGAACCGGGCCCAGCCTTCGGTGGCGCCGATCTCGTCAGCCATCGAGCGGACGAAATCGTCCGCCCGGGCGGACAGCGCGTCGGCGGCGGCCAGCAGGACCTTGCGGCGCGGACCGGGCCCCATCTGGGACCAGGCCGGGAAGGCGGCAGCGGCGGCGTCACAGGCGAGCTGCGCATCCTCGATGGTGGCCGCTGCGACACGGGTGGCGACATCGCCGGTGATCGGGTTGCGCCGCTCGAAAGTCCGGCCGTCGGAGGACTGGGTGTCGTCCGCGCCGATCAGAAGTCCAAGAGCATCCATGGTTTTGTCCTTGAGGTCAGTGCATGTCATGTGAAGTATCAGAGCCGGGGCACCAGTGATATCGGCCCCCGGCCGACGGATCAGTGGGTGAGGCCGAGGAAGGCGCGCTGGACCGCCGGGTCGGCCTTGAGATCGGCAGCCGATCCTTCGCCAACCAGCCGGCCGACCTCCATCAGGTAGCCCCGCGAGGCGAGCGCCAGCGAGAGGCTGACGTTCTGTTCCACGAGAAGGACGGAGACGCCGGCATCGCGCACCCGGCCAAGGGCCTGGAACAACTCGCCGACGACAACCGGAGCAAGGCCAAGGCTTGGCTCGTCCAGCATCAGGAGATCCGGGTTGGACATCAGCGCCCGGCCGATGGCGACCATCTGCTGCTCGCCACCGGACATGGTGCCGACCTGCTGGGCCCGCCGTTCGGCAAGCTTCGGGAACAGGTCAAAGATGAAGTCACGCTGACGCGCCTCCCCTGCCCGCGCCCGCCGGGCATAGGCCCCAAGCCGCAGGTTCTCCTCCACGGTAAGATCGGCAAAGACGCCGCGCCCTTCCGGCACCAGCGCGATGCCAGCCTCCAGCACCTTGTGCGCGGCAAGGCCGGCAATCGGGCGGCCGCCGAGCTGCAGCGACAGGCCGGGATCCGGCTTGACCAGCCCGGCGATGGCCTTGAGCAGGCTGGACTTGCCCGCACCGTTGCCCCCCAGGATGACGACGGTCTCGCCGCGATCGACACGGATGGAGACAGTGTCGAGCGCCAGGTGCTTGCCATAGCGCAGGCTCAGGCCTTCAAGCGACAGCAGCATGGGGCTCTCCCAGGTAAGCGCGGACAACCTCTGGGTCGCGCAGGACATCGGCGGTCGGGCCATCGGCCAGTTTTGACCCGGCATTCATCACCACCGCACGCGGACACAATGCGCGCACGGCGTCCATCACGTGCTCGACCAGCAGGATCGTGATGCCGCGGGCATTGAGCTTGGCAATCAGGTCAATGCCGATGCGCAGTTCCGACGGGTTGAGACCGGCGAGCCATTCATCAAGGAGCAGCAGCTTCGGCCGGGACGCCAGGGCGCGCGCCAGTTCCATGCGTTTCTGGTCGATGTAGGTGAGGTCCGTCGCCTTTTCCCCGCCCCGGCCTTCCAGTCCCACCGCCGCCAGCAGGTCTGCGGCCTCGATCCTTGCCTCCTGCTCGGAGGTGTGACCGGCGCGGAACAGAATGGCGGCGAGGATGTTTTCGGACACCGTCAACGACGGCAGCACCCGCACCAGCTGGAACGTGCGGGCCACACCGGCGTGGGCGATGCGATGCGCCGGCAGGCCGGACAGGCGCTTGCCCTGCAGCGTGATGGTGCCACCAGACACCGGCAGCAGGCCGGAGATCATATTGAGCACCGTGGTCTTGCCCGACCCGTTGGGACCGAGCAGGGCCACGACCTCGCCCTGGGCAAGCTCAAAGGAGACGTGGTTGACGGCGGTGAGGCCACCGAAGCGCTTGGAGAGATCGGAGATTTCCAGGAATGCCATCACTTGGCCTCCCCTTCTGCGAGCCGGCCCTTGCCGTGTTCCGGTGCCGTGCCGGCTGCCTGACGGGAGCGCTCGGACTTCATCCGGGCGATCAAGCCTTCGAGGAAGTCGAGCACGCCACGCGGCAGCACGAAGACAATGGCCATGAACAGGAGGCCGAGGATGATGGAATAGTGGTCCGGGAAGTTGGCCGAGAGCCACTCGAACAGCAGGAACAGCGGCACCGCACCGACAGCAGGCCCCCAGAGCCGGGTCGCCCCGCCCAGAAGCGCCATGATCAGCGTCAGGAACGAGATGGTCGGATTGAAGACGATGGTCGGCTCGATATAGGTCCAGCGCGGGGCCTGGATCGCCCCCACCAGCGTGATGATGACGGAGCTGAGGGCAAAGAGCGCCAGCTTCACCCGCGCGGTCGGCAGGCCGCAGTGCTCGGCCACCACCTCGTCATCGCCGATCATCTTGAGGGCGAGACCCAGTCGGCTGCGCTGGATCAGGTAGCCGATGCCGAAGGTGACGGCGCAGAGCACCAGCAGCTGCCAGTAGACCACTTCCGGACCATAGGAGACGAACAGGTAGCGCCCCAGCGTGCCGGTGATGTTGACCTCGTACCAGGTGACGAGCTGGCGGATCAGCTCGGCGAGGCCGAAGGTAAAGATGACGAAATAGACGCCGGCGAGCCTGAGGGTGGCAAGGCCGACCAGAAGCGAAACGCCAAGGCCGATGAGCGCGGCGAGCCCCAGCACCATGAGCGGCGGGAAGCTCTCGTAGAAGACGGAAACCGTATAGGCACCAATGCCGAAGAAGGCGACTGTTGCCAATGACACGAAACGCGTCGGCCCCGAGAACAGCGCCCAGGCGCTGGCAAGCGTGACGTAGCCGATGAGGCCGATCATCAGGCCGATGCCATAGGTGCCGAGATAGAGCGGCGCGGCGGCGAGGCCCGCGAAGGCGATGGCGGCAGCGGCAAGTCCAAGGATGGTCTTCATCTGACGGCCCGCCCGAAAAGTCCCTGCGGCCGCCACAGCAGCACGGCCAGGAAGATGGCATATGTTGCCGCCAGCGTCAGGCCCGGGTCGGCGTAGGTGGAGACGAGGGTTTCGACGAGCCCCAGGATCAGGCCGGCGGCGAGCGCACCGACAAGGTTGCCGACCCCGCCCATGATGACGACGATCAGCGCCTTCATGGTGAAGACGACGCCGCCGGTGGCCGTGAAGGTCTGGTACATGGAAATCACCACGCCGGCCGAGGCTGCGAGCCCGCCGCCCAGCGCGAAGGCAAAGGCTGCTGCGCGGTTGATGTCGATGCCGACGAGCTGCGCCGACTGCGGCGAGACGGCAACCGCGCGCAGGGCCGTGCCCCAGCGGGTGCGGGTGAGCAGCAGATAGAGCGTGATGCCGAGACCCAGCGCCAGGATGAGCGCGATCAGCCGGTTGGCGGCAATCGTCGCGCCCAGCACGTTCACCGGCTCGTTGAGGAACGTGTAGCTGGTGTAATTGCTGCCGAAGAGCACGAGCAGGATGCCCTGCACGACGAACAGCAGGCCGAAGGTGGTGAGGATGGAATCCACTTCCAGGACGCCGCGATTGGGGGCGCGGGCGACCAGCGGGGCGAGAATGACCGTGTAGACGGCATAGCCGAGCAGGAAGCCGCCTGGAACGGCAATGAGCAGGCCAAGGATCGGATTGATGCCGGCCGCGCCCTGCAGGACGAAGGCGGCGAAGGCGGCGGTGATGATCATGTCACCATAGGCAAGGTTCATGATGCGGGCGATGCCGTATTGCAAGGTGAGGCCCATCGCGGCGAGCGCGTAGGTTCCCCCCAGAACAAGGCCCGCGATAAGGGCTGTCATCAGGGTCATGAGATCTCCGGAGCCCGGGAACGGGCATCTCGATGGTCTGCTGGTCGGGCGTAGCGGTGCGTTGAGGCGAGAGCGACGGGCCGGGCTGCGGACCGGCGTAAGGGTCCGCAGCCCGGTGGTCAGGGCTTACTGCCAGGCCTTCTTCGGCAGCACGGGCTTGGAGGCACCCGGACGGTCTGCCGGCTCAATGCCGACGAGGTTGCCATCCTGCCACTGGCCAAGCAGCCAGAGCTGGCGCAGCTGGTTGTTTTCCAGCTTGGTCTCGCCCAGCACGGTGTCGAAGGTGGCGGTGGACAGTTCCTTGGCAACCGCATCCCGGTCGAGGCCGACGCGCTTGATGGACTCGGCCAGCATCTGCAGCGAGGCGTAGGTGATCACGCTGCCCCACAGGTCCGGATACTCGCCGTTGAGCGCCTTGTGACGCTCGCGGTAGGCCATGTTGCGCTCGTTCTTGATGTCGATGCCGCCGAGGGTCATGATCCCGTCCGCCTTGGGGCCGAGGTTGCGGCCATAGGTCGGGAAGCCGGCGCCGACGCCCAGATACAGCACCTTCGGGTTGAACGCCTGCACCTGCGACTGCTGGGTCAGGGCGAAGGTGTCCGGCGGATAGGAGAAGGCGACGAAGGTGTCGGCGCCGGAATTGGCGGCCTCATTGATCAAGGTGGTGAAGTCCTGGGTGCCGACCGGATAGGTGCGATCCATCACCACTTCGAGGCCGGCTTCCTTCATCGCCGGGCGGGCGGCGTTGACGAGATCGATGCCGAAGCCGTCAGCAACCGAGATCATCGCGACCTTCGAGTTGATCACCCCGGCTTCGGTCTGGGCCGCTGCCATCTTGGCCAGCGCGCCGGCATAGTCACGGCCGCCGCCGAGGAACCAGTAGCTCTTTGGCCAGCGCTTGACGAAATCCGGCGCCTTGTCGGTGACGGACGACACGGCGAGCTGCGGATAGCCGTAGCGGTCGAACAGCGGCGCGACGGCGAGGTTGAAGCCCGTGCCCCAGGGCGGCAGGATGAAGTCGACCTTGTCCTGGCCAGCCAGTCGCTCGACCGCGCGCACGACTTCCTCGGCGCTGGAACGGTCGTCGTACTCGACAACCTCGACCGGCAGCTTCGTGCCATCGGGCAGTTCGAGGCCGCCGTTGGCCGCAACATCGGCGAGCCAGAGCTTGTAGTTCGGGATCGTCGTCATGGCCGCGCCGCCGGCATTGGCACCGGTCTTGGAGACGGCGTAGCCGATCTTGATCGACTTGCGCTCCTCGGCTGCAGCGTCTCCCGCAGACAGAGCAAATGTGGCAAGGTGAGCCGCCGCGAGCACGGCAAATGTCGACAGGCGCAGCCTGTCCTTCAAGCTTTTCATGTCTTTCCTCCCAAGGCTCCGCGCTTGTTCCTCCCACGCGGACGGATCACAGGTCGGGGTTTCCCTGCCTGTAGATCCCTGGCTCTCAAGATGGGGCCGCTTAACATGTGAAAAAATGGACATATTGAAAAAGAAATTGTACTTTTGATCGGTTTCCGAAGGCGCGATCACGTAGCAACCCGTAGACGTGCCCCGTTAATGACCGGTCCCTGCCATGCCCCTGTCTGACAGTCTGCCGAGGAACACCGCCGGGATCGCGCTGGTGGAAAGCTATCCGCAGCCGATCGAGGTGCTGCCGGACACGGAAGCAACCGTGATCCGCACCGCGCTGTCGCCCATGGGCTGGACGCTGCGTGGCTTGCGCAACCGCGCCTTCGTTCTGGTCGCCGGAAGCGGACAGCTCGACATCGGCGCCGCCACCATGCCGATGACCGGCCCTTGCGCCCTGTGGCTGCCGGCGGGCCGCAAGGCCCGGCTGACGCTGAACCCCGGCTCGCGCGGGGCGGCGCTGATCGTGTCAGAACTGGCGCTGGGCCGTGCGGTGCCCTCTGGTCCGGTGGGACGGCAGGTGAAGGAGGCGCTGTTTCATCCGATTATTGGTGGCCGCCTGACCCCGGCGCAGGCGCAGGATCTCAGCCGCGCCATCGAACAGGTGGGCGTTGAACTGAAAAGCAGCCTGCCCGGCGCGCAGGAAGCGGCGCGGCATCACCTCGTGCTGGCGCTGATGAGCTTCTGGCGCATTTCCAGTCCGGTGCCGCAGAAAGTCCAGGCCGCACCGCGCGCCATCGTGCGCAACTTCCTGCATCTGATGGAGCTGCATCTGCGCGATCACTGGACCGTGGCGGACTATGCCGATTTCCTGTCCGTGTCACGGGCCCGGCTGACCAGCGCGGTCAAGCGCGTGACCGGCCGGACGCCGCTGGCCCTGATGCACGAACGGCTGGTGATCGAGGCCGAGACGCTGCTGGCCGATTCCAACCTGCAGGTGAGCGAGATTGCCGAGACGCTGGGTTTCAAGGATGCGGGCTATTTCAACCGCTTCTTCAAGCGCGAGACCGGCCGTCCGCCCGGCCGGGTCCGGCAGGCCGACAGCCGTGATGCCAAGCGGCATCCGAACTTCGCGGAATGGCCGTGACACGAAGGCGTGCAAATTTGGAAAAGTTTTGCCACCTTACTGCACGTCAGACGGGTGAAGCATCGTTGCCCCGGATCGGGCCCTGTGAGACAGTCCGAGCTGACAGATGCAACCGGTTCCATAGACAGGTTGCCTCGGCCTTCACGTTACACGAGAGGATACCCTGATGCGCCGTTTTGCAAAGCTTCCCGCCCTTGCCCTGGCTGCTGCCACGATGACCTGCGGCCTCGTGCTGGCCGGCGCCGCCTCGGCCGAGCCGGTCACCTGGCGCTTCAACAACAATTACGCGCCGACCCGGCCGGAATCCGAGCACATTCGCAATTTCGCCAAGGACGTCGAGGCCCGCTCGGGTGGCGAGCTGAAGATCAACGTGATCGAAGGCGGCGGCATGAACCTCAAGGACGCCGACGCGCTGCGCTGGATGCAGACCGGCACGCCGGAAATCGCCTTCATCTGGCCGACCTTCATCGGCCGCGACGCGCCGGATCTGGCCAGCCTTTATGTCTATGGCTCGGTGTCGACAGCGGACGAACACCTGAAGGCGCTGCCGGCCGTGAAGGGCGCGCTGAAGGACGGCTTCGAGGAGCGCGGCATTCCGGTCGTCGGCTACATGGCGCTGCCGATCATCGATGCGTCGCTGTTCTGCCGCGAGCCGGTGAAGACGCTGGACGAGCTGAAGACCAAGAAGGTGCGCGTAGGCTCGCGCGAGCAGGTGGAGACCTTCACCGCGCTGGGCGTTGCTGCCCAGATCATCCCGCAGAATGAACTCTACTCCGCCCTGCAGACCGGCGTTGTCGACTGCGCCCTCTATGCCGCGCGCTTTGCCAAGTCCGTGTCGCTGCAGGAAGTCGCCAAGCATGCCGTATACACCGGCTTCCCCTTCCCGCCGGTGCCCTATGCCATCGTTGCCCACAAGGGCAGCCTCGACAAGCTGACCGATGCGCAGCGCAAGGCGCTGGACGAGGCAGCGATCGCGCTTGAAACCGCCTCTTCCGACTTCTCCAAGGACACGGCGGCGGAAGCTGCTGCCCGGGCGGCGCTGGCTGAAGCCGGCGTGACCTACTACGCCGACTTCAGCGACGCGGACAAGGACGCGATCCGGGCTGCTGCTGCCACCACCTGGGAAAAGCTGACCACGGAAGCCGGCGACAAGGCCGTCGCCCACCGCGCCGCCATCAGCGACCTCCTAAAGAAGTGAGTGGGCCGGCGTGACGACCGACAAGAACCAGTCCCCGGACGCAGCACCTGCGCCCGGGCCAGTGCTGCACCACCCCGGACGGATCCTGTCCGGGGTGCTTCTGTTGACGCGGACGCTGGCAGCCCTTGGAGCTGCCTGCGTTGCCGTTCTGGCCGTGCTGACGGTGGCCGCCGTGGTGATGCGCTACGGACTTGGCGCGCCGTTCCGCTTTACCGATGAACTGGGCGGGCTGCTGCTGGTCACGTCGGTGTTCTTAAGCCTGCCGCATGTGCTGGCGAGCCATGCCAACATCCGCGTGACGCTTGTCAGTGACCGGTTGTCCGGTCTGCCGCGACGTGGGGTCTGGATTCTCGGCCAGCTGATCCTCGTGGCCTTCGCGGCCATTTTCCTGCGCGATGCCCTCGGCGAGGCGCAGTTCACGCAGAAACTGAACCTCAGGAGCGAAGTGGCGCGCATTCCGCTCAGCCCCTTCGTCTGGCTGATGGTGGCCGGCATGGGGCTCGTTGCCTTCATCGGCGCATTCCAGGCGCTTGGACCCGGTCCAGGCAAAGCGCACTCCTCCGGACCAGGACCCCATCCATGATCTGGACCCTTCTTGGTAGCATGACGCTGGCAACGGTGATGACCGGCGCGGTGCTGGGTGCCGCCCTCGGCCTGACCGGCTTTGCCGTCCTCCACTTCTTTTCCGGCGGGGCCACGAACCTCGGCGTCCAGGCGGTCTGGAACACGTTCAACAGCTACACGCTGACGGCGATCCCGCTGTTCATCCTGCTGGGCGAGATCCTTGTGGCGAGCGGGCTTGCCCGCAATGTCTACCGGGCCATGTCGCCCCTGTTCGCGCGCCTGCCCGGTGGGCTCTTGCACACCAACATCGCCGTCTGCACCCTGTTCGGCGCGGTCAGCGGTTCGTCCATGGCGGTGGCCGCCGCCGTCGGCTCGGTTGCCTATCCCGAGCTGACCCGGCGCGGCTATGACCGCAGCACAGTGGTCGGCTCGCTGGCCGGCGGGGGAACCCTCGGCCTCTTGATCCCGCCGAGCCTCAGCCTGCTGATCTATGGCGCCTTCACCGAGACCTCGATTGGCAAGCTGTTCCTCGCCGGCATCGTGCCGGGTCTGATCGCGGCCGCCGGCTTCATGGTCTGGATCACGATCCACAGCCTGCGCCGGCCCGAGCTTGCCCCGCGCAATCTGGAGCCTGTAGTCGGTCTCGGTCAGGCGCTGAAGGGACTTTTCGAGATCTGGCCGCTGCTGGCGCTGATCGGTGCCGTCCTCGGCAGCCTCTTTGCCGGACTGGCAACGCCGACCGAATCCGCCGGCATGGGCGTGGCCGCCGCCATAATCCTGGGTTTTGCGGTGGGCGACCTGACGCTTGCCGGCATCGGCCGGGCGCTGATGTCGACGGTGACGACCTTTGCCGTCATCGCCATGGTGTTCATGGGGGCGGTGATCCTGGCGCAGTCGATCAGCGTCCTTGGCCTGCCGCAGCAGCTGCTCGGCCAGATGGCGGAGCTTGGCCTGTCGCCGCTGATGGTGCTGATGGCCATTGTCCTGCTCTACATCCTGCTCGGCATGGTGTTCGACGGGCTGTCGATGATGATCATGACGCTGCCCATCGTCTTCCCGCTGCTGACCGGGCTTGGCTACGATCCGGTCTGGCTCGGCGTGCTGATCACGCTGCTGATCGAGATCGGCATGCTGACGCCGCCGGTGGGCATGAACCTCTTCGTCCTCGTCGGCATGAGCAACAACCAGGTGACGCTGGGCGATGCGGCAAAAGCGGCCTTCCCCTACTGGCTGGTGCTGCTGAGTGTCATTGCGCTGATGACCCTGCTGCCTGTCCTTGCTACCGGCCTGCCCGGACTGGTTCGACTGTAACGATATCTGCTGGAAAGCTCCGCCATGCCTGCCCTCAATCGTGACCGCGCCGAACGCCTGATGGCAGATGCAGGACTTGATGCCCTGCTGCTGCTGTCGCCGGAGAGTTTCCGCCATGCCACCGGGGCGCCGGCCGGGGTCGGCACCATGTGGCGGCGGGCCGGCGCGGTGGCTGTGCTCGTTCCTGCCGATGCCTCCCTGCCTGAAATGGCCGTGGCAAGCGACCTGTTTGCGCCCGCCTTCCGGGCCGCAAGTCCGATCAAGGATCTGAGGACGACGCCGCTCTGGGTCGAGACGACGGAGCTTGATGCCGACGCCGAGGGAGACCTTGCTGCGCGCGTGGCTTTCGCCAACCGGCAGGCCGGACGCAGTCCGCGCTTTGCCCGGCCAACAACCTTCGATGCGGGCCTTTGCTATGGCCATGTCGTTGAGGGCCTAAAAGCGCGTGGCATCCTGCCGGGGGCTCGCATCGGCGTGGAACTGGCCGCCATTTCCGCTGCCGACCTGCCTGCGCTCCAGTCCGCGCTGGCCGGCTATGTCCTCACAGACGGCAGCGGCATTGCCGCGCGGCTGAAGATGGTGAAGACCGCTGAGGAAATCGGCTTCCTGCGCCAGGCGGTCGAACTCTCCGAACACGGCATTGTGGCCCTGCGCGATCAGGCCCGCGTCGGCATGAGCCGGCGCGAGATTGCCGCGCTGTGGATCGATGCGGTCAAGGCCGCAAGCCCCGGCCCAGCGCTCACCGGCACCTGGGACTATGTCTCTGTCGGCAAGGATCCCTGGGGCGGCGAAGCAACCGCGACGGAAGGCGATATCGTCAAGGTCGACGTCGGGTGCCTGATCAACGGCTATACGTCGGACACGGGCCGCACCTTTGTCTTCGGCGCACCATCGGATGATGCGCGGCGTGTCCATGAGGCCCTTGCCGCAGGCTTTGCCGCCGGTGAAGCGCTGCTTCAGCCCGGCACCCCGCTGAAAGAGATCCACCGGGCCGCAACCGCCGCCATCCATGCCGCGGGCTTCCCCGAGTTCAGCCGCGGGCATTTCGGCCATGGACTGGGGGCCAGCCTTGGCAGCGAGGAATGGCCGTTCATTGCCGCTGACAGCGACGTGGTTGCCGAGCCGGGCATGGTGCTCGCCTTCGAATGCCCCTGGTATCTCACCGGTCTCGGCGGGTTCATCTTGGAAAACCAGTATCTGATCACCGAAACCGGCGCGGACAACATGAACCGCCTGCCCACGGACCTCGTCACAATCGGCCGCTGAGCCTCCCGAACACCGGAGTGGTGCCCTTGCTCTTGTGCGTCAGGTTTGCAAGGCTGGCACCTTGCCGGCTTGTGACACAGGGGCTCCTAGCCGCCTGACGCTGCGAAAGACAGCCCAGCCGGCGGGGCCGCAAGGCCCGGGAGGGATGAGACATGCAAACTGCCAGCCGCGTCACCGACGCGGAGCCCCTGAGCAATCTTGACCGGATCCTGCGCGAGGCTTCCATTCTGGTCGTCGACGACGAACCGGGCATGCGGCACTTCCTCGACCGGACCTTGCGCCCGCGCTGCCGCTCGGTGGAACTCGCCTCGGACACGCAAGAGGCGACCGCCCTGCTGGAAGGGGCGCATTTCGATGTGGTGATCCTCGATAACATCCTGTCGGGCAAGCGCGGCGTCGACTGGCTGGCGGAGCAGAACGACACGGGCTTTTTTCCCGCCGCAATCCTGATCACCGCCTATGCCGATCTGGAGACGGCGATCCAGGCGCTGCAGGCGGGTGCTGCGGATTTCGTGCTGAAGCCGTTCCGCTCGAACCAGATCCTCAATGCGGTGGCGCGCTGCGTCGAGCGCTCGCGCCTGCAGCGGGAAAACACGGTCCTGCGGCATGAACTGCAGGCAAGTTCCGACCTGATCCTGCTGCGTGACAAGCTGATCGGCAATTCCCTTCCGATCCGCGAGGTGCGGGCGACGCTGGCCCGGGTTGCCCCCCTGCCCTCGACCGTGCTGCTGACGGGGGAATCCGGCACCGGCAAGGAAGTCGCCGCACGGATGCTGCATGACCTTTCGGAACGGGCCGACAAGCCCTTCGTGCCGGTGAACTGCGCGGCGATCCCCGCCGACATGGTGGAGAGCGAACTCTTCGGCCACGTCAAGGGCGCCTTCACCGGAGCATCCGGCGCGCGCGAAGGTCTGTTCCAGCATGCCCGCGGCGGAACGCTGTTTCTTGACGAAATCGGCGAATTGCCACTGGCCACGCAAAGCAAGCTCCTGCGGGTGCTGGAGGACCGGAAGGTCCGCCCGCTGGGCACGGAGCGAGAGATCCCGGTCGATATCCGGCTGGTCTTTGCCACCAATGTGGACCTTGTGCAGGCGGTGGCGGACGGGCGCTTCCGGGCGGACCTGTTCTACCGGCTGAACATCGTCACCATCCACATGCCGCCGCTGAAGGATCGTGGCACAGACGTGCAGGACCTGGCAGACCTGTTCATGGCAAAGCTGTCGCAGCAGCTCGGCATGCCCCCCGTTGCAATTACCTCCGAGGTGCGGGCCGCGCTTGCCGCCTATTCCTGGCCGGGCAATGTGCGGGAGCTGCGCAATCTCATCGAGCGCAGCCTGATCCTTGGTCGCTTCGCCCCGGATTTCCTGGCACAGGCGACGCTGGGGCTGCCGGCCAGCATATCCACTGCCAGCTCAGCTGCGACCGGCGCAAATGACGAGACGCTGGCTGGGATGGAACGGCGGCTGATCCTGTCGACGCTGGCCGCCTGTGGCGGCGACCGGGATGCAGCAGCCGCGAAGCTTGGCATCTCGCGCAAGACCATCGACCGGCGTTGTCAGGACTGGAATGTCAGCTGACCCCACCCCCGATGCTGCATCCCAAAAGGGATCGGCGCCTCGCCCCAGCCGGTCGATCCGCTACCGGCTGCTTGCCATTGCCCTGCTGCCGACACTGGTGCTGCTGCCCCTGGTGGCCGGCGCGCTCATGCTGCGCTGGAGTGGCAAGTTTGACGAGTTGCTGATCGCCAAGGTGAGCAGCGATCTGACCGTGGCGCGGCAGTATCTCGGCCGCATCCTGGAAACCACCGGCGAGCGGGTGACAGCGCTTGGCCAGTCGGCGCGGTTCCAGCAACAGGGCACAGCGGGTACGCTGCCTGAACTGCTCGCCCGGGCAAGGGGTGAGTTGAGGCTGGATTATCTCTATGTGGTCGATGATCTTGGGGCGCTTGTGGCGGCGAGCGCACCGGATCTCGTGGTGCCAGAGGCAAAGTCACCGGTGGTGCGCACGGCCCTTGGCGGACTACCCCGAACGGCCATCGACATTCTCGGCCCGCAAGACCTTGCCGCACTCGGTGACGGGCTCGCTTCCCGGGCAAAAATCGAACTCGTACCGACCCCGAATGCTGCACCAAGCGAGCGGACGGTCGAGGATCGCGGCATGGTCATCCAGAGCGCGACGCCGGTGCTTCTGCCCGGTGGACGGCAGGGCGCGCTGGTTGGCGGGTTGCTGCTGAACCAGAACCTGCCCTTCATCGACACGATCAACGACCTTGTCTACCAGGAGGGCAGCCTGCCGCAGGGCAGTGAAGGCACCGCGACCCTGTTCCTCGGCGATGTGCGCATCAGCACCAATGTGCGCCTGTTCGAAGGGCGGCGTGCGCTGGGCACAAGGGTGTCCGATGCAGTTCAGCGCACCGTGCTGGGTGAAGGGCAAGTGTGGCGGGCCAGTGCCTTCGTGGTCAATGACTGGTACATCTCGGCCTATGAGCCGATCCTGGACAGCCGGGGCGCCCGCGTCGGCATGCTCTACGTCGGCTTCCTGCAAGCGCCCTTCACGGCGGCCAAGCAAAGCACGCTGATCCTTGCCCTTGTCGCCGTCGGCTTGATCCTGGCCATCTCTGTTCCGGTTTTCCTGCGCTGGGCCCATGCCATCTTCCGGCCGCTGGAACGCATGACGGGGACGATCTCCAAGGTGGAGGCCGGTGATCTTGGTGCGCGGACGGGCGTTTCAGCCAGCGAGGACGAGATCGGCCGCGTCGCCGGCCACCTTGATCATCTGCTCGATCTCGTCCAGGAGCGCGACCGTGATCTCAGGCGCTGGAACGACGAGCTGAACCAGCGGGTCGCCGACCGCACGCGGGATCTGGAGGACGCCAACCGGGCACTCGAGGCGACGACACGGCAGCTGATCCTGTCCGAAAAGCTCGCGGCGATCGGCGAGATCACGGCCGGCGTTGCGCATGAAATCAACAATCCGGTCGCGGTGATCCAGGGAAACCTTGATGTCCTGCGCGAGATGATGGGCGCGCGCGCGGACGATGCGGCGACCGAATTCCGCCTGCTCGACGAACAGGTGCACCGGATCAACCAGATCGTCACCCGCCTGCTGCAATTCGCCAGACCCGAGGAATATGCCGGCTGGACCGAGCGGACCTATCCCGCAGACGCCATCCATGACTGCCTGCCCCTGGTGCAGCACCTCCTCAGCAAGGCCGAGATCGAGGTCGTCATCGACTGCCAGACAACCCGGCAGGTGCTGATGAACCGGACAGAGTTGCAGCAGGTGCTGATCAACCTCATCGTCAACGCCCTGCATGCCATGCCGGACGGCGGAAAGCTGACCCTTGCCTGCCGCGATAGCGATGAAGATGACCAGCCACAGGTTGAGATATCCGTTCAGGACACCGGCCGGGGCATTCCTGACGACATACGAGAGCGGATCTTCGATCCGTTCTTCACCACCCGCGCCGCCCAGGGGCCGGACAACCGGCCGAAGGGTACAGGCCTCGGCCTGTCGATCTGCCAGACCCTCCTCGGCCGGCAAGGCGGCAGCATCCGGCTGGATCGCAGCGATGCATCGGGAACGAGGTTCGTGATCCTCCTGCCCGAAGCCAGGTGAGCACTTTTACGGACAACTTGTCGCAGCAAGGCGGACAAACTGTCTGACAGCGAACGAACATGCTTATCAAATGATTGATAAGTCACGTGTCCTCGACTTGGCACGATCCTCGCAAATGCGTTGCCGGGAAGAGGACAAGGTTCGCCGATGGAGCCCGCCGGGAGGAAACGGGCGGCTCCGGACGGCACGCCGACGACGCGGCCACGCGCGAACCGGAACTCCTGCCCATTCACCCCGTCAGGGGCTCACGGGAGGAACCACATGTCGACAACGGCAGATACATTTACAGGCGCTGGCGAGCCAGGGCTGCTCGACCGCGAACGCATCATCACAAAACCCGGCTTCAATCGCTGGCTGGTCCCGCCGGCGGCTCTGGCGATCCATCTGTGCATCGGCATGGCCTATGGCTTCAGCGTGTTCTGGCTGCCGCTGACCCGTGCCATCGGCATCGACAAGTCCGTCAGCTGCGACGGCATGAGCCTGATGAGCGCCCTGTTCACCACCAGTTGCGACTGGCGCGTCGCCGACCTCGGCTGGATCTACACCCTGTTCTTCGTCCTTCTGGGCAGCTCGGCAGCGATCTGGGGTGGCTGGCTGGAAAAGGCCGGCCCGCGCAAGGCCGGTGTCGTCTCGGCCCTGTGCTGGTGTGGTGGCATCCTGCTGGCCGCCCTCGGTGTTGCGACGCACCAGCTTTGGCTGATGTGGCTCGGCGCAGGCGTCATCGGCGGCGTCGGTCTTGGCCTTGGCTACATTTCGCCGGTGTCCACCCTGATCAAGTGGTTCCCCGACCGGCGCGGCATGGCAACCGGCATGGCGATCATGGGCTTTGGCGGCGGTGCGATGATCGGCGCGCCTTTGGCAGACCGGCTGATGCGCAGCTTCGCGACGCCGGAAAGCGTCGGCGTGTGGGAAACCTTCGTGGTCATGGCGGCGATCTACTTCGTCTTCATGATGGCCGGTGCCTTCGGCTACCGCCTGCCGCCGGCCGGCTGGCGTCCCGAGGGCTGGACCCCGCCGCAGAACAAGACGACGTCCATGATCACCCAGCACCATGTCCACCTGCGCGACGCACACAAGACGCCGCAGTTCTGGATGATCTGGATCGTGCTGTGCATGAACGTCTCCGCCGGCATCGGTGTGATCGGCATGGCTTCGCCCATGCTGCAGGAGATTTTCTCCGGCAAGCTGATCGGCCTGCCCGAGCTGACCTTCACCGACCTGTCGACGGAGCAGAAGGCAGCCATCGCCGCCATCGCTGCCGGTTTCACCGGGCTCCTGTCTCTGTTCAACATTGCCGGGCGGTTCTTCTGGGCATCGCTCTCGGACAAGATCGGGCGCAAGAACACGTACTTCACGTTCTTCATCCTCGGCATTGTTCTCTACGCCCTCGCCCCGACGGCGGCACAGATGGGCAGCCAGCTGCTGTTCGTGTCGATCTTCTGCATCATCCTGTCGATGTATGGCGGCGGGTTTGCCACGATCCCGGCCTATCTCGCCGACATCTTCGGCACCCAGTTCGTCGGCGCGATCCACGGCCGTCTGCTGACCGCCTGGGCAACTGCAGGCATCCTCGGACCGGTCGTCGTGAACTACATCCGTGAGGCCCAGATCGCGGCCGGGATCCCCCGCGCCCAGGTCTATGATTTTACCATGTACATCCTGTGCGGCATGCTGGTGGTTGGCCTGATCGCCAATGCGCTTGTCCGGCCATTGGACAAGAAGTGGTTCATGTCCAATGAAGAGGTTGCCGGCCTGCAGGCAAAGGCCCGTTCGGCTGACGCCAGCATCACCCATGGCTCCTTCGGCATCGGCAAGGGCGGGCTCGACCTTCCCGCCGCCATCGCCTGGGCCGTGGTCGGCGTGCCGATCCTGTGGGGCGTCTGGATCACGCTGGAAAAGACAGCAGTGCTTTTCAAAGGCTAAGCTGGCGGAATCAGCAATCTGGAAGGGACCGGTGACCTATCATCGGCCCCTCTCCCGTCCCTGATGGCCAGACAACCGGTGCCCGGATGATCGACAAGCTGGAAATGTTCATTGCGCTCGCCAACGAGAAGCATTTCGGCCGTGCGGCCGAGGTGATCGGGGTGACGCAGCCGACCCTGTCCTCAGCCATGAAACAGCTCGAGGACCAGCTCGGCGTGCAGCTGATCCATCGCGGGTCGCGCTATCAGGGCCTGACGCCGGAAGGTGAGCGGGCGCTGGACTGGGCTCTCAGGATCGTGGCTGACGCAAGAGCCCTGAAGGCGGACATGCGCACGGCACGGTCAGGCCTGTCGGGCAACCTGAGGCTCGGCGTCATTCCGACGGCGCTGCCGATGGTGGTGGATCTGGTCGCGCCTTTCACGGAGAAGCACCCGAAGGTGCGCGTCTCGATCCTGTCGCGTACATCGGCCGAGATCCTCGAGCAGATCGAACGACTGGAACTGGACGCCGGCATCACTTACCTCGACACGGCGCCGTCGCGCCGCGTCGAGGTCCGGCCGCTGTATCTGGAGACGTATTGCCTCCTGATGCGGGCCGACACGCCGCTGGCACAGCGACCATTCCTGACCTGGACCGAGGTCGGGCAGCAGCCGCTGTGCCTGTTGTCGAGCGACATGCAGAACCGGCGCATCGTTGACCGGCATCTGACCGCAGCGGGTGCCGCCTCCGCGCCGATGGTGGAATCCAATTCCATCATCGTTCTGGTCTCGCATGTGCAGACCGGCCGGTGGATGTCAGTGGTTCCGGCCAAGCTTGCCGATCATTTCGTGACCCGGCGCGAACTCGCCGCCGTTCCCATTGTCGCTGATGCGCCAGAGGAGGCTCCAGAGGACGCGGCAGAGGACGCGCCAAAAGCTGGCCAGCAGGTCGGCCTGGTCGTCGCCCAGCGGGATCCGCATACGCCGATGCTGCAGGCCCTGATCGATCTGGCCGAAGCGATGGCCCGCAAACGCGCCGGGTCCGGAAAGGCTTGATGTTGGCCGTCACGATAGAGCGAACCTATCGGCCAACGATTTGACGAAATTGAACAAAGCGACGCACAGGCTCAAAGTGCAGCCTGGAGAGGAGACGCTTATGTCGGCACATTTTTCAGCCGACACGATTCGTGCGACCACGCGCGAGATCGTGACGGCACATGAACCCCTCGAAGGCCCGCTGCTTCCCATCCTGCACGCTGTGCAGGAAGCCTTCGGTTTTGTCCCTCAGGAAGCGCTGCCGGTGATCGCAGACGGGCTCAACCTGTCGCGCGCCGAAGTGCATGGCGTCATGAGCTTCTACCATGATTTCCGGGCAGAGCCTGCCGGCCGCCACGTGCTGAAGGTCTGCCGGGCCGAGGCCTGCCAGTCCATGGGCACGGATGCGCTGGCCGACAAGCTGAAGCGCCGGCTCGGGATCGACTGGCATGGCACCACCCGCGACGGCGCGGTGACGCTGGAGCCGGTCTTTTGCCTCGGCCTCTGCGCCCAGTCGCCGGCCGCCATGCTGGACGGCGAGCTGTTCGCCCGGCTGGACGACGACGGCGTCGACGAGATGCTGGGAGGGATCGGCAAATGAGCGTAACCGTCTTCGTTCCCCTCGACGCGGCAGCCCTTGCCGTCGGCGCGGACAAGGTGGCGGCGGCCATCGAGCGCGAAGCGTCTGCCCGCAATCTCGATGTCACCGTGGTCCGCAATGGCTCGCGCGGCATGCTCTGGCTGGAAACGCTGGTCGAGGTGCGCACCGACAAGGGCCGCGTCTCCTATGGCCCGGTGAAGGCCTCCGACGTGCCGTCCCTGTTCGACGCAGGCTTCCTGACGGGCGGTGACCACAGGCTCGCCCACGGCGTAACCGCCGAGATCCCCTTCCTGAAGGGCCAGACCCGGCTGACCTTTGCCCGCTGCGGCGTCACCGATCCGCTGTCGCTCGAGGACTACCGTCATTACAAGGGCCTGAAGGGCCTGGAAGCTGCCGTCGCCATGGCACCGGCCGAGATCGTGAAACAGGTCACCGACAGCGGCCTGCGCGGCCGTGGCGGTGCAGGCTTCCCGACCGGCATCAAGTGGAAGACGGTGGCGGACGCCAGGGCAGACCAGAAATACATCGTCTGCAACGCCGACGAAGGCGACAGCGGCACCTTTGCCGACCGGATGATCATGGAAGGGGATCCCTTCGTGCTGATCGAGGGCATGGCGATTGCCGCCATCGCCGTGGGCGCCACCAAGGGCTATATCTACACCCGGTCCGAATATCCGCACGCCATCGCCATCATGCAGGAGGCGATCGCGATCGCCCGGCGCGAGGGCATGCTTGGCGCGTCCGTGCTGGGCTCCCCCCATGCCTTCGACATGGAGGTGCGCGTCGGTGCGGGCGCCTATGTCTGCGGCGAGGAAACCTCGCTGCTCAACAGCCTGGAAGGCAAGCGCGGCATCGTCCGCGCCAAGCCGCCGCTCCCTGCGCTGGAAGGCCTGTTCGGCAAGCCGACGGTCGTCAACAACGTCATGTCGCTGGCCTCCGTTCCGGTCATCCTCGACCGGGGCGCGCAGTTCTACCGTGACTTCGGCGTCGGCCGCTCGCATGGCACGATCCCGATCCAGCTGGCCGGCAACCTGAAGCACGGCGGCCTCTACGAGACCGCCTTCGGCCTGACGCTGGGCCAGCTCGTCAACGACATCGGCGGCGGCACGATCTCCGGCCGCCCGGTGAAGGCGGTGCAGGTCGGCGGCCCGCTCGGCGCCTATTTCCCGCCGGCCCTCTTTGACACGGTCTTCGACTACGAGGCCTTTGCCGCCGCCGGCGGTCTCATCGGCCATGCAGGCATCGTCGTCTTCGACGAGACGGTGGACATGCTGGCCCAGGCCAGGTTCGCTATGGAGTTCTGCGCCATCGAATCCTGCGGCAAGTGCACGCCCTGCCGCATCGGCGCCGTGCGCGGCGTGGAGACCGTGGACCGGATCGCCCGCGGTGACGCCGCTGCCATCCCGCTGCTCGAAAGCCTTTGCAGCACTATGAAATCCGGCTCGCTCTGTGCGCTGGGGGGCTTCACGCCCTACCCGGTCATGAGCGCCCTCACCCACTTTCCGCAAGACTTTGACAGGATGAAGGAGGCCGCGGAATGAAGGACTCCCGCTTGCTTGACCGCGACTTCGGCACCCCAGCTGCCCGGTCTGAAAAGATGATCACCCTGACTGTCGACGGTTTCGAGGTCAGCGTGCCGGAAGGCACCTCCGTGATGCGGGCGGCGTCGGAGGCCGGCATTTCCGTGCCCAAGCTCTGCGCCACCGACATGCTGGATGCCTTCGGCTCCTGCCGCCTCTGCCTTGTCGAGATCGAGGGCCGCGCGGGCACCCCCGCCTCCTGCACCACGCCGGTTGCCCCCGGCATGGTGGTCCACACCCAGACCGGTCGCCTGAAGGACCTGCGCAAGGGCGTGATGGAGCTTTACATTTCCGATCACCCGCTCGATTGCCTGACCTGCGCGGCCAATGGCGACTGCGAGCTGCAGGATATGGCCGGGGCCGTCGGCCTGCGTGATGTGCGCTATGAGGCCGTGGACACCCATTTCCGCGCCCGCAATGCCGGCGGCGATGTCAATCCGCAGTGGCTGGCCAAGGACGAGAGCAATCCTTATTTCACCTATGATCCGGCGAAGTGCATTGTCTGCTCGCGCTGCGTGCGCGCCTGTGAGGAAGTCCAGGGAACCTTTGCACTGACGATCGAGGGCCGTGGCTTCGACAGCCGGGTTTCGGCCGGCATGATGGGCGACACGTTCCTCTCCTCCGACTGCGTGTCCTGCGGCGCCTGCGTGCAGGCCTGCCCGACGGCGACGCTGCAGGAAAAGAGCGTCATCGAGATCGGCACGCCGGAGCGGGCCGTGGTCACCACCTGCGCCTATTGCGGCGTCGGCTGCTCGTTCAAGGCGGAAATGCGCGGCGACGAGCTGGTGCGCATGGTGCCCTACAAGGACGGCAAGGCGAACCGGGGCCACAGCTGCGTCAAAGGCCGCTTCGCCTGGGGCTATGCCCAGCACAAGGACCGGATCCTGAAGCCGATGATCCGCGAGGCGATCACCGATCCCTGGCGCGAAGTCTCCTGGGACGAGGCGCTGAACTTTGCCGCCGACCGGATGAAGGTGATCCAGGCCAAACACGGCCGCCAGTCGGTCGGCGTCATCACCTCCTCCCGCTGCACCAACGAGGAGACCTACCTCGTCCAGAAGCTGACGCGCGCGGTCTTCCGCAACAACAACACGGATACCTGCGCCCGCGTCTGCCATTCGCCCACCGGCTATGGCCTCGGCCAGACCTTCGGCACCTCGGCGGGCACGCAGGACTTCGACAGCGTCGAACACACCGATGTGGTCATCGTCATGGGCGCCAACCCGACGGACGGCCATCCGGTCTTCGCCAGCCGCCTGAAGAAGCGTCTGCGCAAGGGGGCCAAGCTGATCGTCATCGATCCGCGCCGCATCGATCTGGTGCAGTCGCCGCATATCAAGGCGGCGCATCACCTGCAGCTGAAGCCAGGCACCAATGTCGCCGTCATCTCTGCGATCGCCCATACGATCGTCACCGAGGGCCTGTTCGACGAGGCCTTCATCCGCGAGCGCTGCGACTTTGACGAGTTCCAGGACTATGCCGAGTTCATCGCCGATCCGCGCCACAGCCCGGAAGCCACGGCGGCGCTGACCGGTGTCCCGGCGGAAGAACTGCGGGCAGCGGCAAGGCTCTATGCGCGCGGCGGCAACGGGGCCATCTACTATGGCCTCGGCGTGACCGAGCATTCGCAAGGGTCCACCACGGTCATCGGCATTGCCAACCTAGCCATGATGACCGGCAACATCGGCCGAAAGGGCGTCGGCGTGAACCCGCTGCGCGGTCAGAACAACGTGCAGGGCTCCTGCGACATGGGCTCGTTCCCGCACGAACTGCCGGGCTACCGCCATGTGAAGCATGATCATGTGCGCGAGATTTTCGAGAGCCTGTGGGGTGTGGAGCTGGACAAGGAGCCCGGCCTGCGCATCCCCAACATGCTGGACGCCGCCGTCGAGGGCACGTTCAAGGGCCTCTATTGCCAGGGCGAGGACATTCTCCAGTCCGATCCGGACACCAAGCACGTGGCCGCAGGTCTTGACGCCATGGACTGCGTCATCGTGCATGACCTGTTCCTGAACGAGACGGCCAATTACGCCCACGTGTTCCTGCCCGGCTCGACCTTCCTCGAAAAGGACGGCACCTTCACCAACGCCGAACGCCGCATCAACCGCGTGCGCAAGGTGATGGCGCCGAAGAACGGCTATGCCGACTGGGAGATCACCCAGATGCTGGCCAATGCCATGGGGGCGAACTGGACCTACACGCATCCGTCTGAGATCATGGCGGAAATCTCGCTGACGACGCCGTCCTTCGCCGGTGTCAGTTACGAGCGGCTGGAGGAACTGGGCTCGGTGCAGTGGCCCTGCAACGAGAAGAACCCGGAAGGCACGCCCTTGATGCACATCGACGGCTTCGTGCGTGGCAAGGGCAAGTTCATCCGCACAGAATATGTGGCAACGGACGAGCGCACCGGCCCGCGCTTCCCGCTGTTGCTCACAACCGGCCGCATTCTCAGCCAGTACAATGTGGGTGCACAGACACGACGCACGGCCAACACCGTCTGGCATGAGGAAGACGTGCTGGAGATCCATCCGCATGACGCGGAAAACCGGGGCCTCAAGGACGGCGACTGGGTGCGGCTGGCCAGCCGCTCCGGCGAGACGACCTTGCGCGCGAAGATCACCGAGCGGGTGTCGCCGGGGGTCGTCTACACCACCTTCCACCACCCAACGACCCAGGCCAACGTGATCACCACGGACTTCTCCGACTGGGCGACCAACTGTCCAGAGTACAAGGTGACGGCGGTGCAGGTGGCTCCCTCCAACGGGCCAAGCGCCTGGCAGGAGGACTATGCGGCCCAGGCCGAGATGTCGCGGCGCATCCTGCCGGCCGCGGAGTGAGGCAGATGGCAGCATGGGGCCGGACAAGGACATGACGAGTGCAACCGCAGCGCCCCGGCTGCGCCTGCGCGTGCGGGCGGGAACGGCCCGGCAGGAGGACGCCCTCCTGCCGGCGGAAGTGCCTATCGCCCTTACCTACAACGGCACGACGCAGGCCGTGATGATGGCAACGCCGGCGGACCTTACCGACTTTGCCCTCGGTTTTTCGCTGAGCGAGGGCATCGCAACACCTCAAGACATTCGCGAGATCGAGACAGTCGAGACCGAGGCCGGCATTGACCTCAGGATCTGGCTGAAGGACGAGGCCGGCAGCAGCCTCATGGCGCGGCGGCGAACGATGACCGGCCCGGTCGGCTGCGGCCTGTGTGGTCTCGACAGCCTAACCGAGGCCAAACGGCATCTGGCCCCCGTGCCGACCAGTCCGCTGCGCCTGACCCGCCAGGACATTGCCGAGGCCATGGCCTCGCTGACGCGGCATCAGCCCCTGCATGACGCCACACGCGCCGTGCATGCGGCCGGCTTCTGGCAGGAGGGCAAGGGGCTCGTCTGCGTGCGTGAGGATGTCGGGCGGCACAATGCACTCGACAAGCTGATCGGCGCGCTGGTCGGCGCTGGGACCGTAGTCCCCGGTCAGCCGGTCAATGGCGCAGTCGTGCTCACCTCGCGCATCTCGCTCGACATGGTGCAGAAATGCGCCGCCCTGGGCGCTCCCGTCATTCTTGCCGTCTCCGCGCCGACACTGGCGGCCATCGAGGCGGCGGAGGCTGCAGAAATCACGCTCGTTGCCCTTGCCCGCAGCGAAGGCTTCGATCTTTACACCCACCCCGGGCGGATCACTCTCGATCCCACCCCCCATCCCGTCGCAGAGACCGCCGATGTCCCCTGACAAGCTTGTCTATATGGCCAACCAGATCGCCCGGTTCATGGAAACCAAGCCGCATGCCGAAGGCGTCGCCGGTGTGGCCTCACACATCAATGATTTCTGGGAACCGCGCATGCGCAAGCAGTTCTTCGAGATCCTGGAAGCCGGCGGCGACGGCCTCCGCCCGCTCGTCCGCGAGGCGGCAGAGCAGATCCGCCGGCCGTCCTGATCCAGAAGAAAAAGCCCCGGAAGCAAAGAGCTTCCGGGGCAGCTGTGAACGAAGACCGGTTTCCTGAGGGTGGGCAGAAACCGGCCCGCACAGAAACGTGAACCAGACCCTTGCTGCCTCAGACGAAGCTGCGGATGGTCTGGAGCGCGCCGTCGAGTGCCTTGCCTTCCTCGTCCTTCAACGCTGCCTCTCGCAGGCGCCGCGTCCAGTCAGCCGCATCGGCACGGCCTTCGACCATCCGGGCCCCATCCAGCACCTTGTCGAACTTGCTGAGCCCGCGCGCGTGGGTGTCGGAATAGCCCTTCACCAGCCGGCGGCAGCGGATCACCTCCACGGCAAGGTCATAGTCGCGCGGGGCGAGCGCCAAGGCCCGGTCGAGCCAGGCCGCCAGATGCGCCATCTCCTGCGCATGGCGCAGGGTGCGCCGACGCCAGCCTTTCAGGCCGCCCAGAATGTAGAGCTGCAGGAAAGCGGTGAGACTGTCGGACCGTAGCCGCTTGCCCTTGTCAAACAGCCGCCCGAGCAGCGCCATCCGGTCGGGATTGGCGGCCCAGCGGGCGCCCATACGCGCGGGAAACAGCGAGACGATTTCCTCCGCGCGCGGATGCAGGAACTCGGTCACCTGCAGCAAGTTGCCGGACTTGGCGCCCATTTCCTTGGCAATACGGTCATGACGTCCGGCCTTGGTCTTTGTATCTGCGACGCGGATGATGTCGTCATAGGCCATGGCATTGGCGACGTATTTCGCAGCCTCCCGGGTCAGGTCATGCGGGGTCCGGTCGACCGCAGCGACCCGGTCCAGCCGGTCGAGATACTCACTGCCATAAGCGATGTCCTGGAAGTCGACCACCTTGCGCAGCCCGGCCTCGGCCATGGCCCAGGCAGGCTCCGGCAGACGGCGGATACGGTCGAGCAGCGCCCGATAGGCTTCGACCTGACGCTTCGGGCCGCGGAGGCCGGGTGCGGCACTGGCGGTTGGAGCCACCGCTTCCGGCAAGGTGCCCTGCGCCGCCGCAAAGCCGGCGTTGAAGGCACGGAGCGAGCCCTCCACACCCTTGCCGCTGCGCCGGATCGCGTCTTCAAAGGCCTCACGCGGGAACGGCAGCGCGCCGCTGCCGGCAAGGGCCCCAAACAGGCTCGCTGAGATGACAGATCCGTTCTTGACCGCCAGCGTATCGAAGTCGGCATAGATGAAGCGTTGCGCGGCGATGTCGGCCGCAGCCATCACTTCCTCGCTGGAGGCAATGCCGTCGCCGGGCACCATCTTCTCGCTCACCGCGAGAGCCCGGTGCGTGGAGGCAATGAGGGTGGTGCGGTCCGGCGTGACGAAGCCGCGCTGGATCGAGCGCCCGGCCTCCATCATCTCGGCCGCGATCATGATGTCGACGTCGCCGGCTGCCGGCATCAGGGAGAACACCGGACTGGCTTCGCCCTTCGGTGCCATCTCGACGTAGTAGACCGTGGCGCCGGTTCGCTGTGCAACGCCGGCAACGCTGGTTGCCTGGGCGTCATAGCCGTTCGAGCGCGCCACATCCTCGATCCAGCTGGTGAGCACGCCGCCGCCCTGCCCGCCGACGGCGAGCGCCGCCAGCTTGATGATGCCGCCGAGGCGCGGATCGGCCGCGCGCCGTTCGAGAAGACCGGCCATGGTCATGATTGCACCCCTCCAAAATCAATCCGCCGCGCCGTGCGCCGACGGATCAACCAGCCGATGACGGTAGAGCGGACACCGGCCCACCAGGCTTCGAAGCCACCCGGGTTGTGCACCACGTCGGCGCGGTAGAAGCTCGGGCAGAGAATGGCCGCATCCGCCACCTCGCCGCAGTTGCCGCAGCCGACACAGCTCTGGTCGATCGAGGCCACCGGATCATCCCGCAAGGGATCATCCAGCCGCTTCAGCGACAACGACGGGCAGCCCGAGAGGCGGATGCAGGCGTGATCGCCGGTGCAGACCTCCTCGTCGACGCCGAACTTCGGCGCCTCGACGCGGCGACCGGCCTTGATCGCCTTGGCGACCAGCGGTTTCTCGCGCCGCTGCCGGTTCAACATGCATTCCGACGAGGCGACGATGACCTTCGGTCCTTTCTCCGGCGAGGTCAGCGCCTCGCGCAGCGTGTCGCGCATGCGGGCCACGTCATAGGTCCGGTCGATTTCGCGCACCCAGTTGATGCCGATGCCCTTCAGGGCGCGGGAGATCGGGTTCTTCGTCGACTTGGTGTCGTTGTCGGCGCGCGAGGACATGATGTCCTGACCGCCCGTTGCCGCCGAATAGTAGTTGTCGACGACGATGGCGACGCCATCCGACTTGTTGAAGGCCATGTTGGTGAAGGACGACGACAGGCCGTTGTGCCAGAAGCCGCCATCGCCAATGATCGCAATCGGCCGCTTGGCGCCGCCACCATCAAAGGCACCGTTGGCCGCCGGACCAAGGCCGTAGCCCATGGTCGCCCCGCCGATCTCGAAAGGCGGCAGCGAGGCAAAAAGATGGCAGCCGATGTCGGCGGCAATCTGGTGCTTGCCGAGTTCCTTCTCCACCAGCTTCATCGCGGCAAAGATCGGCCGTTCCGGGCAGCCGGTGCAGAAGCCGGGCGGGCGGATCGGCACGGTCTTCGACAGGTCCGGGATCTCGGGGCGCTCCTGGTTGGGTGCGCGCACGACCGCAGGCAGGGTCTCAGGCGCGACCTTGCGCAGGAAGGCCTCGATGGCATCGAGCATGACGGTGCCATTGTAGTCCCCGGCCAGCGGAAACAGGCCCTTGCCATGCAGGGCAACACTCGCCCCGGCGCGGTAGAGATACGAGCCAAGCTGGGTTTCGATGAACTCCGGCTGGCCTTCCTCCACCACAAGGACATGCTCCTTGCCCGCACAGAACTCGAGGAATTCACCGGACAGGAGCGGATAGGTGACGTTGAGCACGTAGATCGGAATGTCCGACTGGCCGTGGATATCGGCCAGCCCGAGACGCTGCAGGGCACGGACGACGCCATTGAACATGCCGCCCTGCACGACGATGCCAAGGCGCGGGCCATCCGTCCCCGGTGCCGGGCCGAAGAACTCGTTCAGCTTGCGCTTGCGGATGAACCGTTCTGCGGCCGGCCAGCGGTTCTTCACCTTGTCCTGCTCATGGGCAAAGGACATCGGCGGCAGCACGACGCGGGCAAAGTCGGAGCGCGGATTGGCCACCGCGTCCTTGACCGTGAAGGCTGGCGCGCGGTTGTCGCGGCAGGTGAAGCTGCCGGTCACATGGCACGAGCGGATGCGCACCATAAGCATCACCGGAGTATTGGAAGCTTCTGATAAATCAAAGCCATCCGATACCATCTTTACAATTGAAGTGAGATTGGGGCGCGGGTCCAGCAGCCAGAACTGCGACTTCATCGCGAAGGCATGGGTGCGCTCCTGCATGATGCTGGAACCCTCGCCATAGTCCTCGCCGACGATGACCATTGCCCCGCCCGTCACACCTGAAGACGCAAGATTGGCGAGCGCATCAGAGGCGACATTGACGCCGACGGAGCCCTTGAAGGTCACGGCGCCACGGATCGGGTAATGCACAGAGGCGGCCAGCATGGCACCTGCGGCGGCCTCGTTGGCATTGGCCTCGAAGCGGACGCCCAGTTCCGACAGCAGTTCCTCCGCGTCGGCCAGCACGTCCATCAGATGCGAGATCGGTGCGCCCTGATAGCCGCCGACATAACCGACGCCGGATTCCAGCAAGGCCTTGGTGATGGCCAGAATGCCTTCACCGGTGAAAACCTCGCCCTCCCCAAGGCGCAGATGCTCGACTTCGGCCTTGAAACTGCGTTCGGCCATTTTCCTCTCCTCCTCACCGCTCCAGCCCTGAGGCCTGGCGAAAGACACAGCTTTCCCGTTCCCTTCCGCTGGTGCGGAAGGGTCAGACACCCGTCGCGCCGGTATCCGTCCTAGATTTCGTGTTTGCGGATGTTCGTCAGCATCTTCTGCAAGGTCGCCACGAAGGCGCGTTGCTCCTCGTCTGGTATGCCCTTGAACAGCCGCGCGGCCGAGGCCGCCATATGCGGCCACAGCGTCTCGAAGGTGGCGCGCCCGGCATCGGTCAGGAACACCCGCACGGCGCGGCTGTCGCTGGCGTCGGCCTCGCGCCGGATCAGCCCCTCGGTCTGCAACTGGTCCAGAGCACGGCTCAACGTCGACTGCTCGACGACCGTATAGACGGCCAGTTCGCGGATCAGCGGCCCCTCGACGACTGCAAGCACCGCCAACGTGCGCATCTTCGGCGTCGTCAGGCCGACATCCGCCATCTCTTCGCGGACCATGGCGTTGTAGCGGCCCATGATCCGGTTCATCAGATAGGGGGCAAAATTGCTCAGGCCAATTTCACCAAGCCTTGCATGGGTTTCGGTGTCTTCACTCATGCACCAAGCCTCTTTGCGGCGTTGAACCCGGATCCTCCTCCAAGACCCGGCCCAGGATGGGTCGAAGCACCGATATGGATAAGTCCTTTGACCCTGCCAAGACCATTGGTCGAATGGGCAAGAGGCCGCCAGATGAAGAACTGGTCGATGCCGCAATGGCCGCCGTAAGGATCACCGCCGACAAGATTGACGTTCATCGCTTCAAGGTCCTTCGGCGAATAGGCGCGGCGGGCGAGCTTGATCGCGGCAAAGTCGCGGATGTGACGGGCAAGAATGGCCTCGATGCGGTCGGCAAAGGCCTCGCGCGTGGCGACATCCCAGCTTCTGCCGCCGATCCTGCCGGCAGCATCGCCCTTAATCAGCCGAGGCGCATCGGGGATCTGCAGCCAGAGAACCGCCTTGCCATCCGGCGCGCGCGACGGATCCAGCGCGCTCGGCTGCCCGACACAGATCGTCGGCACCTCCGGCAACAGGCCGCGCTCGGCCTCATTGGCGGACTTCGACACGGCATCGATGCCGTCGCTGAGATGGATCAGCGCCACTTTTTCAAGCCCGTCCGCCATCCAGTCTGGGGCGCGGTCAAGCGCGTAATGCAGCTGGAAGTCGCCGCGGCCATGCCGGAATGTCTTTGCGGCGCTTGCATCCTCGGGCGGCGCATCCGACCCCAGCAGGCGTCCGAAGAGTTGACCCGGCGCGACGCTGGCGAGCACGGACGGTGCGGCGATTTCCTCGCCCGTGGCCAGGCGGACGCCGGTGACGCGGCCATCGCGCACCAGAATGCGCTCGACATCGGCACCGCTGCGCAAGACCCCGCCGCGTTCCTCGATCAGCCGGCGAAAGGCGTTCACCGCCGCCCCTGCCCCGCCCCGCACCACAGGTGCACCTGCGGCCTCCAGCGCGAAGGCGATGACTTGGCCCATCTTGGCCGAATAAGCGCTTTCCGGCGTCAGGCCGCAGTGCAGCACCCACGGCGCCCACAGCGCCTGCACCAGCGGGCTCTGGTAGCGGGTTTCGAGCCAGCCGCATGCCGGCGCCAGCGCTTCGCCCATCCAGGCCGCAAGCCCACGCAGGCCCCGCCGGCGAACCTGTCCGAACATCAGGCGGGCCGTGGCAAAGGACCACAGATCACCGCCCAGCAGCGAAAACAGGAACGGCGCCTCGGCAGCAATCGACCCGACATCGCGCCCATGCTGGTCGCCGTCGCCGGAGGCCTGGGCATTGAACGCTGTGATGTTGCGAGCCTGATCGGTCGACAGCACCAGGGACGAGCCGTCCGGCCGCAGCACAGCGGTCGGATGCGGCGTGTGGCAATAGTCCATGCCATGGCGGGCGAGATCCGGGGCAAGCAGCGCCCCGGCTGGCGATGTCATGAACAGGACGAAGGTGGCGGCCATCACATCATGGCTGAAGCCCGGCAATGTGACCTCGCCGGTGCGCATGCAGCCGCCGAAGTCTGCCTCGCGCTCGAGCACGAGCACGCGGCGGCCTTTTGCGGACAGCATCGCCGCTGCGACCAGGCCATTTATCCCTGAGCCGATGATGATGTGATCGACCGCCATCGGATCAGCCCCGCGGGACCAGCGCCAGGGCGCGGATCGGCGATCCCGTGCCATTCTTGATCTTCAGGGGCGCCGCGATGAGGATCGCGCCCTTCGGCGGCAGCTTGTCCAGATTGGCAAGGCTCGCCAGACCATAGCGATTGTGCTTGTGCAGGAGGTTATGCGCCGGGAACGGCGGCGTCATGCCACCGGCCTGCCCTGCATCGGTGCCGATGCACTGGCTGCCCCAGCCGACAATGCCCTTGCCGATCAGGTATTCGATGGTCTCCGCCGTCGGTCCGGGCGTGTGCGGCCCGGTCTCGTTGGCATTGAGGAACAGGGCTTCGTCATCAGCGCGGGAATCCCAGTCGGAACGCAGCACGACCCATTCGCCAGCGCGGATTTCGCCGTGGCGGGCTTCCCATGCCTTGATGTGTTCGACAGTCAGCAGGAAATCTGGATCAGCGGTGCACTCGGCGGAAAAGTCGAGAACGTTCACAGGTGCCACAAGCTTCTGGACCGGAAGCGTGTCGGTGTAGCCGTCCGAATAGTCCTTGCCGGTGATCCAGTGATGCGGCGCATCGAAATGGGTGCCGGAATGCTCGCCCAGTTCCAGCCAGTTCCAGGCCCAGAAGGGACCGTTCTGATCGTACTCGCTAATGCGGTGGATCTTGATCGGCGGCGTGTCCTTGGCGAAGTCCGGCGGCAGCTTGATGAGGGGCGTCTCTGGCCCCAGCACGCCGGAACAATCCACCACTTCGACCCCTCCCGAGGCGAGCAATTGCCCGAGGTCCGCAAGCATAGCTGCAGCTGTCATGTCTCTCTCCCTAGAACGAGGTCCTCCAACCTCTGAAATCACTCTAGACAGAATTAAATGCAAATGCAAATATCCTTCTGTCATTGGGAGGTGGCAAAATGTCAGACAGTTTCGACGCGGTGCTGATCGGTGCGGGCCACAATGCCCTGGCTGCCGCATTTCATCTTGCCAAGCGCGGCTGGAAGGTCGCCGTCTATGAACAGGCCAAGGTGGCCGGCGGCGCGGTCAAGACGCTGGAACTGACCCTGCCCGGCTTCCGCCATGACTGGGCCGCGATGAACCTGTCGCTCTTTGCCGGAAGCGCCTTTTTCAAGACATATGCATCCGACCTGACCGCCCAAGGTGCCGCCTTCGTGCCGGTTAACCGTCCGTTCGCCTCGGCGTTTCCAGGCGGTCGTTGGTGCGGCGTTGCAACGGACATCGCGGAAACAACGCGCAACATCGCCCGTTTCTCCGACAGGGATGCCGAGACGTGGCAGCGGCTGGTCAACGGCTTTGCCAAAGAGGCACCGCATCTGTTCGGCCTGCTCGGTAGCCGGATGAATTTAAATGCGTTTGCATATTTTATTCTCAAAGCGCTGCGCGGCAAGGGCGTGGCCGGATCACTCGATCTCGCCCAGTTCCTGCTGAAGTCACCGCGTGCCTATCTCACCGAGACCTTTGAGGCGCCTGAAGTGCGCGCCATGCTGGGTGCCTGGGGCATGCATCTCGACTTTGCGCCTGACGTCGCGGGTGGCGCGCTGTTTCCCTATCTGGAAGGCATGGCTGGGCAGGCCTTCGGCATGGCCATCGGCCAGGGCGGCGCTGACACGATCATCCGTGCCATGGTCAAGGGGATCGAGGCCCATGGCGGG
Organism: Pannonibacter sp.; assembly: GCF_051860505.1. Classification (NCBI taxonomy): domain Bacteria; kingdom Pseudomonadati; phylum Pseudomonadota; class Alphaproteobacteria; order Hyphomicrobiales; family Stappiaceae; genus Pannonibacter; species Pannonibacter sp. The sequence continues at coordinate 153,664 of NZ_JBHYDX010000009.1, forward strand.
CGTGTCGAGACCGGTATCGCAGTCGCGCGAATCCTGAAGGACGACGATAAGGCCAGCGGCATTGAACTGGCGGATGGCCGGCGGATCGCGGCCAGACATGTGATTGCCGGTGTTGCCCCGTCCGCCCTTGCCCGCCTCACCGGCGGGACAGAGCCGGGTTTCGACAAGGCGATGCAGGACTTCCGGCACGCGCCCGGCACCCTGATGATCCATCTGGCCCTGGACAGCCTGCCCGACTGGGCGGCTGGCGATGCGCTGAAGTCCTATGCCTATGTGCATCTTGCCCCGAGCCTCGACCAGATGGCGCGAACTTACCAGGAGGCTGAGGCAGGACTGCTGCCCAGCGAGCCGATCCTCGTCGTCGGTCAGCCGACCGTGTTTGACCCCACCCGCGCACTGGCGGGCAAGCATGTGCTGTGGGTTCAGGTGCGGATGGCACCGGGCACGATCCGAGGCGATGCAGCCGGCGAAATCACGGCGACAAGCTGGCCCGAGGCCGCCGAGCCCTTCACTGAGCGCGCCCTGACACTGCTCGACCGCTACGCCCCCGGCATCCGGTCAAAAATCCTCGGTCGCCACGTCGTCACCCCGACGGACCTCGAAAGGGACAACCCGAACCTTGTCGGTGGCGATCAGGTCTGCGGATCGCATCACATCGCCCAGAATTTCCTGTTTCGCCCGGCCCGCGGCCACACGGACGGGTCGACACCAATCAAGAACCTCCACCTCACCGGGGCAGCCGTCTGGCCCGGCGCGGGCACGGGGGCAGGCTCAGGCTTCCTGCTGGGCCAGAAACTCGCTGGCAAATAACAAATAATCCAAAGGGAACAGAAACATGGAACTGACACGCCGTTCACTCCTGCAAGGGGCCGCCGCCGGTGCGCTGCTTGCTGTCTCGGGCCTGCCAACACTCGCCGCCATCGACGAACTGGTCATTGCCTATAACGTCAACCTGCCGAGCTGGGATCCGACCGTCGGCCCGTCCGCCGTCAACCCGACCATCCAGGGCCTGTACCTGTCGGTTTTCGACCAGTTCATCCTGCAGCAGCCGGACCTGAAACCCGCCCCCGGCATCCTGACCGACTGGGGCTGGAATGAGGACAAGACCCAAGTCTGGATGATGGTGCGCGAAGATGTCACCTGGCATGACGGCTCGCCGCTGACGGCAGAAGATGTAGCCTGGTCGCTCGCCCGTGCCGCCAACCCGGACAGTGGCAACCCGATCAACTTCATCTGGAGCACGCTGACCAACCACCGCACCGAAGGCAATATCGTCACGGCCGACGTGAAGCAGTTCGACCCGACGATCTTCAAGTGGATGTACTTCCTCACAGGCTATGTCATGCCGAAGGCCTACTTCGAGAAGGTCGGCGCGGAAGGGTTTGAAGCCGCTCCGATCGGCAGCGGCCCCTACATGGTCGACAAGTTCGAGCGCAACGCCTTCGTCCGCCTCAAGGCCTATCCGAACTACTGGGGCACCAAGCCGGAGTTCGAGACGGTGACGATCAAGTTCGTCACTGATGCCACCGCCCGCGTCGCGGAAGTGGAATCGGGCTCGGCTCACGTCACGCTCGAAATGCCCTACGAGGAGTTCGACCGGCTGAAGGCAAAGCTCAACGGCGTTGCCGCGCCGATCTCCGACATCGGCATGATCTTCCTGAACGACGTGGACGTTATGAAGGATCCCAACGTCCGCAAGGCAGCCGCCCATGCAATCGACAAGCAGACGATCATCGACCGGCTGATGTCCGGCTATGGCGTCAAGATCGACACCCTGCAGACGCCACAGTATGACGCTTTTGATCCTTCGATCACGGTCGCCTATGACCCGGCGAAGGCCGTCGAACTTCTGGCTGCGTCCGGCTACTCGAAGGACAATCCGGTCAAGTTCAAGATCCAGACCACCAAGGGCTTCAAGCCGAAGGACTATGAGGTCATCCAGGCCATTGTCGGTCTGTGGCGCAGGGTCGGCATCGAGGCGGAAATCGAAGTCTACGAAATCGCCAAGCATTACGAGCTGCGTGCCGCCGACACCCTTGCCCCGGCCGCCTTCTACAACTGGGGCAACTCGGTCGGTGACCCGACCACCTCGACCGGCTTTGCCATGTTCGGCCCTTCGCCGCACTCGGTCTGGGATGGCGAGGACCTGATCGCCAAGATCGCGCCGCTGTGGGGCGAGAAGGACGAAGGCAAACGCATCCTCGGCTGGCAGGAGGTTGACCGGACCATTGCAGAGGACGCGCTGGTGATCCCGCTGCTGCAATATGTGCAGCCGATCCTGTCGGCCAAGGGCGTGACCGTGACGCCGCATGCCTCCGGCGCCCTGCTGCCGCATCTGATGAAGCGCGGCTGAGACCAGCGTCACATGGTTCGGCCAGCCTGACGAAAGCTGGCCGAACCAGTCAATACGCGCTGGGGGACACGAGCGCATGCAGATTTTTCGGACGCTACTCTTGCGGCTGGCGACGACGGCGGTGACGCTTGTCGGGGCTGCCGTCATCGTTTTCTTTGTCATTCGCGTGGTACCTGGCAATCCGATTGCCATGATGCTGCCGCCGGGGGCAACAGAGGACGACATCCGCCGGCTCACGGCTCTCTACGGTTTTGACAAGTCGATCCCGGAACAATTCGTCATCTGGGCTGGCGGTGTGCTGAGTGGTGACTTCGGCATGTCGATCACGGCGCGCCAGCCGGTGCTGGACCTCGTTCTTGGCCGCCTGCCAGCGACGCTGGAACTGTCGCTGATGGCCCTGGTCATCGCCGTGTTCATTGGCGGTGTCAGCGCCCTGACCGGAACGCGCGAGCGCGGCACCCGGATCGAAGCCGCAATTGACGTGTCGAATGGCATGGCGCTGTCGGTGCCGGATTTTCTCTGGGGGCTGATCCTGGTGCTTGTGTTCGGCGTTGCGTTCCCGATCTTCCACATCTCCGGCCGGGTCACGCCGTCACTCGACCTGCCCTTCTCGACCGATTTCTATCTCATCGAAAGCGTTATCCGGCTGCGCTTCGACCTGTGGCTGGATCTTGTCAGCCACATGCTGCTGCCCGCCCTGGCGCTGGCGATCCCGCTGGCGGCGATCATCAGCCAGCTGCTGAAGCAGAGCCTCAAGGAAACGATGCATCTCGACTATGTCACCCTGTCCCGGACCAAGGGCTATGGCGAGACGCATGTGATCACCCGCGAGGCGCTGCCCAATGCCATCCTGCCGACGCTGACCCTGGTCGGCGTACAATTCACCTTCCTCATCGGCGGCACCGTCATCATCGAGCGGCTGTTTTCCTATGAAGGGCTCGGCAACATGGCCATCGACGCGGTGATCAACCGCGACCTGCCGCTGATCCAGGGCATCGTGCTGTTGTTTGCCCTGATCTTCACCGGCGTGAACCTCGCCGTTGACCTCCTCTATGCCGTGCTGAACCCGAGGCTGCGCCATGCTTGACGGACGTTCCCTGATCAAACGGCGGGCCGGAGCGCGGCTGTGGCTTGCCGGACTTTGGCTGGGCGGACTGTTCACTGCCGCCCTCGCCGCACCCCTGATCGCGCCGCAAGACCCGCTGGCGCAGGACCTGTTCCTCGGCCGGATGCCGCCCTTCTGGATGGCTGGCACGGAACCGGGCTATTATCTCGGGACGGACAGCCTTGGCCGCGATGTGCTCTCACGCATTCTGTACGGTGCCCGCATCGCCTTCCTCGTCGCGATCATCGCCGGCAGCCTGACCTGTCTGATCGGCGCTGGCCTTGGCCTTGCCGCAGGTTTCCTGCGCGGCTGGGTCGACCTTGCCGTATCGCGTCTGATCGACATCTGGATGGCGTTTCCGCCGGTGCTGTTCGCGATCCTCCTGATCGCCGTAATGGGACCGGGGCTGTTCTCAATCATCCTCGCCATTGTCGTCATCGACTGGACGCGCTTTGCCCGGGTCGTCCGGGCCGAGGCGATGGCCCAAGGGGCGATGGACTATGTCGCCTCGGCGGAAGTTGCCGGTCGCAGCCGGTTGTCGACGATGATCGTCGAGATCCTGCCCAACGTGCTGCCGACCATCGTCGTGCTGCTGACGCTGGAAATGGGCATTGCCGTGATCGTCGAGGCGATCCTCTCCTTCGTCAACTTGTCGATCTCCACGGATGATCCGACCTGGGGCGGCATGATCGCCGAAGGGCGCACCTCGATCCATCAGGCCTGGTGGGTGATCGTGTTCCCGCTGATCACCCTGTTTCTCACCGTCCTGTCCTTCTCCCAGCTGGGCGAAGGCCTCAAGGACCGTTTCGATCCGGTGCTGCGATGAGCTTTCTGACACTTGAGGGCCTCTCGGCGCGGCTGAAAGGCACGGACCATCGGCTGCTGCGCAAGGTGTCCCTGTCCGTCGCGGCAGGAGAAGTGCGCGGTCTCGTGGGCGAGAGCGGTGCTGGCAAGTCGATGATCGGCAAGGCCATCCTCGGCATCCTGCCGCGCTCGGTCGAGATCGTGGCCGGCTCGATCGTGCTGGACGGGGTGGATCTTCAGTCCCTCGCCCCGCGCGAGCGCCGGCGGCGGATGGGGGCAAGCTGCGCCCTGATCCCGCAGGATCCGCTCACCGCGCTCAATCCATCGCGCCGCATCGCGCCGCAGATCACGGACCGGCTGGTGGACATCCTCGGCTGGGACCGCAAGCGCGCCGAAGACCGGGCGCTGGAGCTCCTCTGCGAAGTCCATATCGCCGAGCCTGAACGGGTCCTGCGCTCCTATCCGCATGAGCTTTCCGGCGGCATGCGCCAGCGCATCCTGATCGCCTCGGCCTTTGCCGCCGAACCGAAGCTGATCGTCGCCGACGAGCCGACAACGGCGCTGGACGTGACCGTGCAGAAGCAGATCCTGAAGCTGATCGGCGAGATGCAGCGCCGGCATGGCACGGCGCTGCTGTTCGTCACCCATGACCTCGGCGTGGTGTCAAAGGTCTGCCAGACGCTCAGCGTGCTCTATGGCGGCATGGTGGTGGAGGACAGCGACGTGCGCTCCTTCTTTGCAGCGCCCGGTCACGCCTATTCGCGGGCCCTGCTGGCCGCAAGCCCGAAATACACCGACCCGGACGGCAGCCTGACCCCGGTGCCCGACGCCGTCATCGAGGCCGTTCGGCAGGAAGTCGCGGCCGCAGACAGGACATGGTCCCATGGCTGATCTTTATGAACTGGCAGACGTGCGGCTTGCCTTGCCGGACATGACGCGCAAGCCCTTCCTGGGGGCCGCGCCCCGAACCGAGATCCTGAAGGGTCTCAGCTTCTCCATCGGCCGGGGGGAGATCCTTGGCATCGTCGGCGGATCAGGATCGGGCAAGTCGACGCTCGGACGCTGTCTTGTGCGCCTGCTCGAGCCGACCGGCGGACAGATCCGGTTTGACGGCGTGGACATCACGCATCTGGATGCCAGCCAGCTCAGACCGTTGCGGCGACGCTTCCAGATGATCTTCCAGGATCCGATGTCATCGCTGAACCCGCGCCACAAGGTGGGGCAGCTGATCAGCGCGCCGCTGCGCCTGCATGGCGTCGACCAGCCGGATCGCGCCGCCGTCCTGGCTTTGGAGCAGGTCGGCCTGCCGCGCAGCTTTGCTGACCGTTATCCGCATGAACTGTCCGGAGGCCAGCGCCAGCGGGTCGGCATTGCCCGGGCGATTGCACTGAAACCGGAGTTCATTCTGGCCGACGAGATCGTATCGGGGCTGGATGTCTCCTCACAAGCGCAGGTGCTGACCCTTCTGAAGGATCTTGTCCGCGATCTCGGACTGACCCTCGCCTTCATCAGCCATGACCTGTCGGTGATCCGCAGGCTCTGCAGCCGGGTGCTGGTGCTCTACGAGGGCGAGATCGTCGAGAACGCAGCCACCGCTGACGTCTTCGCTGCCCCGAAGGCCGACTACACCCGTGCCCTGCTCGCCGCCATTCCCCTGCCCGACCCGGATCAGGTCTGGGCTTGATGTGAGTGGGACGTCGCCCGGCCGGAAGCGGCATTTGCACTTTCGACAAGTCCATCGGCGTCACCCCGGGCGCAGCGAAGCGAAGACCCGGGGCCTACTCGTTCGCAGAGCGGAAGGAATATGGGCTGCGCTGCAACTCGCTTGACGATGGTCTTGCTTGGGCAAGGCGACGCGGTGCCCGCATCAACGCTCTGCAAGCGAGTAGGCCCCGGCTCGGCGCTTCGCTTGGCCGGGGTGACACGGAACAAGTGTCAGTACACCCACACGATCTGCCACAATCAAAAAACGCCGCCCTTCGGGCAGCGTTTTCATTTCACAACACATGATCAGGATCAGGCGACAGCGCGGGCCAGGGCGCAGCGGGACCACAGGTCGTTCAGCGCACCGACGAGATGATCGATGTCCGCATCGCTGTGGAACGGGGTCGGCGTGATGCGCAGGCGCTCCATGCCCTTGGGCACGGTCGGATAGTTGATCGGCTGGACATAGATGCCGTAGTTGTCGAGCAGGATGTCCGAGATCCACTTGCACTTGGCGGCGTTGCCCACCATCACCGGGACGATGTGGCTGGGATTGTCCATGTGCGGGATGCCGCGGCGATCCAGCAGGCTGCGGACCCGGGCGACGCGCTGCTGATGCTGCTGGCGTTCGACCGAGCTGGCCTTGAGGTGACGGATCGCAGCCGTGGCACCGGCGGCAAGTGCCGGAGGCAGCGCGGTTGTGAAGATGAAGCCGGAGGCGAAGGAGCGAACGAAGTCGCACAGGTCCTTCGAGCCGGTGATGTAACCGCCCATGACACCGAAGGCCTTGCCAAGCGTGCCTTCGATGACATCGAGGCGGTGCATCAGGCCTTCGCGCTCGGCAATACCGCCGCCGCGCGGACCATAGAGGCCGACCGCATGAACTTCATCGAGATAGGTCAGTGCGCCGTGCTTCTCGGCCACGTCGCAGATCTCGGCGATGGGGGCAATGTCGCCATCCATGGAATAGACGCTCTCGAAAGCCACCAGCTTCGGGCGTGACGGATCATCGGCCGACAGGAGACGGTCGAGATGCTCGGGGCTGTTGTGCTTGAACACGCGCTTGTCGGCGCGGCTGTGGCGGATGCCCTCGATCATCGAGGCATGGTTGAGCGCGTCCGAGTAAACGATGCAGCCTGGGATCTGGGCGGCAAGCGTGCCAAGGGCGGCCCAATTGGACACATAGCCCGAGGTGAAGATCAGGGCGGCGTCCTTGCCATGCAGGTCGGCAAGCTCGGTCTCGAGCGCGACATGCGAATGGTTGGTGCCGGAAATATTGCGGGTGCCACCGGCGCCGGCGCCACAACGGTCAATGGCGTCCTTCATGGCCGCGACCACATCCGGGTGCTGGCCCATGCCGAGATAATCGTTCGAGCACCAGACCGTCACATCATGCGACGAGCCATCCGCACGGTAGCGAGTCGCACGCGGGAAATTGCCGGAGTGGCGTTCAAGATCAGCGAACACCCGGTAGTTCCCGGCCTCCCGCAAGCCATCCAGCGCCTGCGCGAAGAAGCTGTCGAAGTTCATGCCCTCATTCCCTCTCACTCACGGCTGCAATCACCGCCCTCATCCGCCCACTTAAGGGGCCCTGCCCTGGCACGGCCATGATCTCGATCAAATGACCCGATCCTCATGGAACCGCCGTACCCAGCCTGTCGAGGCTGCGATCTGCGCCATCGGGCTGCGAGAGCCCCGTCGCGATGATCGATACCGTATGCGTCCGACACAACACATAGTGTAAAACGCCGCAGGCTGTCATTATTCTAATTTCGGGTTTCCGAATTCTTTCTGGTGGCGCAGAAACCCGCTTCGGTCCGAGCCAAGCCCCCCGACCAAGTGCAATTCCGGACATTTTAGGTCGTGGCGCCCAAGAAACTTGCCATTTTCATCGCTGAAGCGGAACCAAACCCGCCGCAACGCGTTAATCATTTGGCAAGACGCCCGCAAGTCCGGGATCACGAAAGTATGAATGCAGGAAAGCGCCCCTGTCATTTTATCGAATCCCCAGCGGAAGTCCCTGATTTGCTTTGTTGGTTCTTGCAGAGCCACAAATCACCAACAATAAAAATGGTTAAAACTTTAATGTTCACACCGCCAAAATGTGATCTGCACTACAGGTTTCTTAGGAACTGTGGTGTAATGATGGTTCTCGCCAGGCGGCACGGAGGCAACAGGTCGGATACCAGCCCGGGACCATAACCCGGACAACCGACCCACGCGCTGGAGTTCCAGCGCAAGCAGACTTCCCGACGCCTGGTGACCCGGACGTGAATGTCATGCCGTGGGAGGCACAAATGACTGGTCCCTTTCGAATCGCCGCTCTGGCGGCAACCGCATCGCTTTTCCTGTTCGCAGGCGCGGCCCATGCCGGACTTGCGGAAGAACGCCACATGCTGCCGGACGACAATCTGGCCGTGACCGTCGCCAGCGCCACGGCAACGGTCACAGAGGGTGAAGACCTGTCGATCTGGGTCGGCGAAGTCGAACTCCAGGGCCGCTCGGCCATCTGGGTCGAACTCATCGATGCCGAAGGCGAAGTCATCTACAACGCCGAGATCGGACAGAACGAGACCCATCTGCTGCCGGACGGACGGGCCATCATGGTCACCGCGCTGAACACCGAGACGACCGTCGCCAAGCAGGATGACTCGCGCGTTCCCAGCGAAACCTCGATCCTCGTCACGCGGCGGATTGTCGACGACAAGGGCGACAGGACAGCTGTGGAGTTCATCGAGGAAACGCCACGCGACACGCAGCCAAAGCTGATCGAGGTCGCCCATGTGGGCGAGGCGATCTGGGCGGCCGTCGTGGCATTGTTCACCGGAGCTGTGGACACGGTGCGTGTCGCCTGGTCCTGGCTGGTCGAGACCCTGCACGCCTGATCGCGCGCCACCTGCCCCTTCCACGTTGCCCGTTCGCGGCCGCGGCCTTCTCGCTGCGGCCCTTTTGCTGTCCGCCAGCCTGTGCCGAACGGCTTTCAGGCGCGGTGCGACAAAAAGCTCACCCTGCCTGATCCGCGCCCGCCGATGTCGCGTAAGATCCACAAATGCAAGGATATTCGGCGACGTTCAGCAGGCCGGACCTATCCGACCTGCTCAGAAGGACCATACATGCGCATTGCGATCATCGGTTCCGGCATTTCCGGCAACAGTGCCGCCTACGCCCTTTGCGATCAGCACGACGTGGTCCTTTACGAAAAGCGCCTGCGCCCCGGCGGCCACAGCGCCACCGTCGACATCGACTATGACGGCGTAGAAATGGCGGTCGACACCGGCTTCATTGTCTACAATGAACTGAACTATCCCAACCTGACCGCCCTTTTCGCCCATCTGGGTGTTGCGACCGAGGCGAGCGACATGAGCTTTGCCCTGTCGGTCGACGGCGGAGCAAGGGAATGGGCTGGAACCAACCTCGACACGGTGTTTGCGCAGCGCTCCAACCTGGTCTCGCCGCGCTTCCTGTGGATGCTGCGCGAAATCCTGCGCTTCAACCGCATCTGCCCCAAGGACCGGGCAGCGGGGCTGGTGAAGGGGCTGTCGCTGGGCGACTACATGGCGCTGCGCAAGTTCTCCCGCGCCTTCATCGACGACTATCTGGTGCCGATGGGCGCTGCGATCTGGTCGACACCGCCGAGCCAGATGCTGGCTTTCCCGGCGGAGTCCTTCATCTCCTTCTTCGAAAATCATCGCCTGATCAACTTTGACCGGCCGATCTGGCGCACCGTCTCGGGCGGCAGCCGGAATTACGTGCACCGCCTGATCGATCCGCTGAAGGGCAATGTCCGGCTCGGAACGCCGGTGGCCGGAGTGCGCCGCGAGGGCGGCAAGGTGCATGTGCGCGATGTCTCGGGCCATACGGATGTGTTCGACCAGGTGATCCTGGCCAGCCATACCGACCAGACGCTGGCCATGCTGGAAGACCCGAGTGACGACGAACGCCGGATCCTCGGCGCGATCCGTTATCGCCCCAATGCAGTCTACCTGCACCGGGACCTCGCCCTCATGCCGAAGCGCAAGCGGGTGTGGTCATCGTGGAACTACATGGCGCGCACCGATGCCGAGGCTGGCACCGATGTCAGCGTCAGCTACTGGATGAACCTGCTGCAGAACCTTGACAGGTCCCGGCCGCTGTTCGTCAGCCTCAATCCGCCCGAGGCGCCGCGCGAAGAGCTGACCTTTGCCCGCTTCACCTATGATCATCCGCAATTCGATGCCGCCGCACTGGCCGCACAGAAGGAATTGCCGCGCATCCAGGGCGTGAACCAGCTGTGGTACTGCGGGGCCTGGGCGGGCCATGGCTTTCATGAGGACGGTCTCGTCTCCGGCCTCAAGGTGGCCCGAGCCCTCGGCGCGGTCTTGCCTTGGGACACGGTTGCGGGCACGCTCGATCCGTTGCGGGATGGCAGACCGGCTTCGGTGGCCGAAGCCGCACAGTAAGGCGGCCCTGTGCCATGGCAGACACGTCTCATCATCAGCGGGCAGGAAACGGCCCGCCGCCGCATGCTCCGGTGACGCTTTACACCGGGCAGGTGATGCACGCGCGCATGAAACCGGTGCCGCACCGGTTCACCTACGCCGTGTTTTCAATGCTGATCGACCTCGACCAGTTGGACGCGGCCAACGCAACATCTGCGCTGTTCTCTGTCGGACGGTTCAACCTTCTGTCGTTCCACCAGCGCGACCATGGCCCGCGCGACGGCAGTTCGCTGCGGGCCCATGTCGACCGGCTGCTGATGGAGGCGGGACAGGGGCGACCGGCGCGGGTGCTGCTGCTCGCCTATCCGCGCCTCCTTGGCTACGTGTTCAACCCGCTCGCGGTCTACTATGCCTATGATGCCGCAGGGACGCTGAGCGGCGTCATCTACGAAGTGCGCAACACTTTCGGGGACCTGCATACCTATGTTGCGCCAGTGACCGACGGGCAATTGAGTGCAGCGGGCCTGCGCCAGGACCAGGTGAAGGCCTTCTATGTCTCGCCGTTCCTGGACATGCAGCAGCATTATCATTTCCGCCTACTGCCGCCAGGCCAGTCGGTCCGCATCCGCATCCTGGAGACCGATCCGGAAGGCCCGATCCTGTCGGCGACCTTCACCGGCAAGGGCGAGCCGGCGACCAGCGCCGCGATCGCAAAGGCCTGCCTCCGGTTCCCGCTGATGACCCTGAAGGTCATCGCCGGCATTCACTATGAGGCCCTGAAGCTGTGGCTGAAGGGCATCCGCTTCCATTCCCGCCCGCGGACACCGGACACCGGCCCTGCCAGTTCAGCCAGTCCGGCCAACCCGGTCGTTCCAGACAGAAAACCCATGCCAAGCCCCCGCCCTGAACCTTACGGGCATGCCTGATGGAGGTTCCAATGACCCATGTTGCCGAAGCCGCAGCCCCGAGCGCGGCCCACGCTGCCCCCCTTTCCTCCGCCATCAAGGTCACGCCGGACAATGCCAGGCAAGTGCTTGCCGGCCTGCCGCGCTTCGTGCGCATGGGCATGCGCATCGTGCTGGGACTGGAATATGGACGGCTGACCATCACCACGCCGGACGGGCGCTGCTTTCTCATTGAAGGAAAGCACCCGGGGCCGGACGGGGTGGTCAGCGTGCATGACTGGCGCTTTGTCCGGATGGCGGTCGAGGGCGGCGATGTCGGTGTCGGCGAGGCTTTCATGCTGGGCTTCTGGTCGAGCCCGGACGTGACGACCTTCCTCGAGCTGTTCTGCGTCAACCGGGATGCGACGGAGAAGAAGCTGCAGGGCAGCGCCCTTTTCCGCATCGCTATTTCGCTGCGCCACTGGTTCAACCGCAACACCCGCAAGGGCTCGCAGAGGAACATTTCAGCGCATTACGATCTCGGCAATGCATTTTACCGCGAGTGGCTCGATCCCTCGATGACCTATTCCTCCGGTCTCTATGAGGGGCGGGCCGCTACGCTGGAGGAAGCCCAGGCGCAGAAATACCGCGCGCTGGCGGAGGCTGCCGACATCCGGCCCGGACATAAGGTGCTGGAGATCGGCTGCGGCTGGGGCGGATTTGCCGAGTTTGCGGCACGGGAAGTTGGCGCGCATGTGAAGGCGCTGACAATATCCCGCGAGCAGTTCGACTATGCGCGCGAGCGCATGTTCAAGGCCGGGCTCAACGACAAGGTCGAGGTGGTGTTCCAGGACTATCGCGACGAGCGCGGGGTCTATGACCGGATTGCCTCGATCGAGATGTTCGAGGCCGTGGGCCGCGAGTACTGGCCGACCTATTTCGAGAAGCTGGCAACCTGCCTGAAGCCAGGCGGCATGGCCGGGCTGCAGATCATCACCATCCAGGACCGTATGTTTGCCGACTATGCCCGGCGGCCGGACTTCATCCAGCGCTACATCTTCCCAGGTGGCATGCTGCCGCCGCCCGGCAAGCTGACGGAAATCGGCGGCAAGACCGGGCTGGACCTGAAGACCCAGAAGATCTTCGGCCAGGACTACGCCCGCACGCTGGCCGAGTGGCGCGACCGGTTCCGCGAGGCCTGGCCCCGGATTTCCCCACTCGGCTTCGACGAACGCTTCAAGCGGCTCTGGGAGTTCTACTTCCATTATTGCGAGGCCGGCTTCCGCGCCGGGAACATCGATGTGCGCCAGATGGTCTATGTGAAGGCGGGCTGACCCACTGACTGCTTCACTGACTGCCCCACTGGCAGACAAACAGGCTGACGGACCGCAAGGCGAAGGGCTGTTTTCCTGCAGCCCTTCGCCTTGCAACCGACAGGGCAGCCAGCTAACAGTGACGGACGTTCCGAACCTCACGGGAGTAGAGAATCCATGCGTCTTGCCACCACCTTTTTCCGTCTCGCCGGCGGTCTTGCAACCGTCCTCCTGCCCGTTCTTGCTGGCGGAGCCATGGCTTCCGAGGTACCGGACCTGAAGGGACGCGAAGTGGTGGTGGTGACGGAGAACGCCTATCCGCCGCTGCAGTTCATCGACAAGTCCGGGCAGGCGGTCGGCTGGGAGTATGACGCGGTGGCCGAGATCGCCAAGCGGCTCAACATCAAGGTCATCTATCAGAACTCCAGCTGGGACGCGATGATCCCGGCCGTCTCAGCCGGCGAATACGACATCGGCATGACGGGCATCACCATCCGCGACGACCGCAAGGACAAGGTGGATTTCTCCGAGCCCTACATGCGCTCGGAAATGATCATGCTGGTGCGGGCCGACGAGACGCGCTTTACCGATGCCAAGGGCTTCGCCGCCAATCCGGACCTGCTGATGGCGGCCCAGCCGGGCACGACGCCGTTCTATGTCGGTGTCTATGAAGTGCTGGACGGCAACGAGGCCAATCCGCGCATCAAGAAATTCGAGACCTTCGGCGCCGGCGTTGCCGCCCTGCGCGCCGGCGATGTCGACCTGGTGCTGACCGACGGCACCGCCGGGCCGGGCTATGTCTCGACCTCGAACGGCACGCTGAAGATCGTCGGCGAGAAGCTCGGCACCGAGGATTTCGGCTTCATCTTCAAGAAGGGCTCGGACCTCGTCACCCCTGTCTATCCGAGCGCCTCTTGCCAGATTGATCTGGTGGAGCGTGAATGGTCCGCGGGCGGAGCACCGTGTCATCCCTGGTTTTGAGAACCGTTGGCCAGCGTGGTGTCCGCCCGCGTACCTGCGTCATCCCGAACAGTTGAATGAGGGCCGCAGTTGCGGCGCCTCGCAGGACAAGGACGGGCGATGAACACTCTACCATCTTCAATATTGTCCATCGACATCTCAAAAGATCATCTCGACACGGACGGCTGGCCTGTTTCGTGGCGGCGGCACCTGGGCAACACGAGGGCCGGGATTGCCTCGCTGATCGAGAAAGCCAAGGCTCTTGAGGCCTTTGTCATCTTCGAGGCG
>NZ_JBHYDX010000010.1:0-145104 GCF_051860505.1 Pannonibacter sp.
TCAAAACCCCCGAAGCACCAAACAAAACAATCCTCTCGCTTCACGGGGAATTATGCAACAGGCCCCACGAGGGGGAGGGGGGCTGAGAGGCGTCGAAGACTGTCTGACTTCATATGCGATAGCCCTGCCTAACGGGGGACAGGCCGCCGACCTCAGGTCTGGCCGCGGCCGATCCACTTGCCCGTGGCCGGTGGAACATAGGCCGCGCAGGCGGACAGCAAGGCCTCCGGCGTATCAGCCACCTGCAGCATCGCGCGCATCGCCGGCTTGACGAAGCCCTTGTCGACCTGCGTGTCGAGGAAACTGATCAGGCCATCATAAAAGCCGCCGGTGTTCAGGAGGCCAAAGGCCTTGGCGTGATAGCCGAGTTGGCCCCAGGTCCAGACCTCGAAGATCTCTTCCATCGTGCCGGTGCCGCCGGGCAGCGTGAAGAACGCATCGGACAGATCGGCGAACATCGCCTTGCGCTCGTGCATCGAGCCCACGACATGCAGCTCGCTGAGGCCCTTGTGCTCCAGTTCCTTGGCCTTCAACGCCTCCGGCAGAACGCCGATGACCCGGCCACCTGCCGCGAGCGCCCCATCGGCCACAGCGCCCATCAGGCCGACGCTGGCGCCGCCATAGACAAGCGTCAGCCCCGCCTCGGCAATCACGCGTCCCGTATCGCGCGCTGCCACGTCAAACACCGGATCGGTGCCGGAACTCGATCCGCAGAAGACACAGACGGATTTGATTGCTTGGGTCATCAGGCACTCACTCTGGCAGCGCGTTTGAGGTCGGTAAGGAGGTCGCTGGTCGGGCGGACGACGCCGGCCTTGACGTCGAGACGGGTCTTGATCGCCGGCTGGGTTAGATCCTCCAGCAGGGCCTTTTCGTCATCATTGAGGTCGAGGAAGGCTTCCAGGATCGATGCCATCATCACTTCGGAGGCACGGGCAGCACCGTCATCGCATTTGAGCGCAATGCCGAGGCCAAGTTCAGGAATGGTGGCGCAGAACACGCCCTCGGCGCCAGTTTTGACGAAGACGCGGCGTCGGAAGCCGGCCATGGTGCGGGTGCAGAAGCGATCCGTGCCAGCGACCATATAGGCGTTGTCGACGCAAGCCTCGTAAAGCCGGCGCGCGGCCTCGGCGCGCAAGGGTTCCAGGTTCTCGCCGGTGCCAAAGGCGGCAAAGGCGCGGGCAAAGCCGTCCAACGGGGTAGCGAAGGTCGGGATGGCGCAGCCGTCGATGCCGCAGATGTCCGGCGTCAGCGTGTCGCCGGTCATGGCCTCCAGCACCGCCTTGATTTCCTGCTGCACCGGATGGTCTGGCAGCACATAGCCACGGGTCGGCGCACCCATCACCTTGGCAAGGCCAAGGAAGCCGGCGTGCTTGCCGGAACAGTTGTTGTGCAGGGCGCAAGGCGTTTCGCCCGCGCGCACCAGATCGGCCACGTCCTCGACGCGCGAGGGCCACTGCGGCCCGCACTCAAGGGCATCCTCCTCAAGGCCGGCCTTGATCAGCATGACCCGGGCGGCGTTGGCGTGCCGCGCTTCGCCATTGTGCGAGGAACAGGCCAGCGCCAGTTCGGCCGGATCGTAATCCAGTGCGTCGGCTGCGCCCGATTCCACCAGCGGCAGCGCCTGCAATGCCTTGATGGCAGAGCGGGGGAACACACGGCGGCCCGTGTCGCCGATGCGCAGCACCGGTGCGCCATTGGCATCAAAGATGGCGATGGCACCGCGATGGCGGCTTTCCACCACATCGCCGCGGGTCACTTCGACAAGAACCGGATTGCTCATGAAACCTCGCTTGGGATGTGAAGAAAAACTGGTTCAGGCGTTGCTGACGGCAAGCGCCGGCTTCAGCCAGGTGCTAAGCCGGGCCAGCGCCTCGGCCAGCACTTCATCGCGCTTGCAGAAACAGAAGCGGATGTAGTTGGTCGGCGCGTCAGCCATGTAGAAAGCGGAGACCGGAATGGCGACAACGCCGGCCTCGGTCACCATGCGCTTGCAGATGTCGACATCGCGTCCCTCGAGCCCGAGCGGAGTGATGTCGCAGGTGAGAAAATACGTGCCCTCGCAAGGCAGCACGCCGAAGCCGAGCCCGGCCAGTCCCTCGGCCAGCAGATCCCGCTTGGCCTGAAGCTCGGCAGACAGGCCGTCGAAATAGCTGTCGTCCTTGCGCAGGCCATGCGCAACCGCCTTCTGCAGGTTCGGCGGCGTGGTGAAGGTGACATATTGATGCGCCTTGGCGATCGGGTCGAGCAGCTTCGGAGCGCCAGTGACATAGCCGATCTTCCAGCCGGTGAGCGAGAAGGTCTTGCCGGCAGAGCCGACACGCACGGTGCGTTCGCGCATGCCGGGGAAGCTCATCAAGGGACGGTGCACGGAGCCGTCGAACAGAAGATGCTCATAGACCTCGTCGCAGATGGCATAGACGTCATGCTCGACGCAAAGCTCGGCGATGCGGGCAAGTTCCGCTTCCGAGAACACCTTGCCGGCCGGGTTCATCGGATTGTTGAGGAGGATCGCCTTGGTGTTTTCGGTGAACGCCTTTTCCAGCGCGTCGAGGTCGAGGCTCCAGGTCGGCGGAGTGACGCGCACGCGGACCGGGATGCCGCCGGTGCGCCGGACGATCGGCAGATAGCAGTCGTAAAGCGGCTCGATGAGAATGACCTCGTCGCCGGGCTCCACCAACGCGAGAATACAGTCGGTCAGCGCCTCGGTCGCGCCGGAGGTCACCATCACCTCGTTGGCCCAGTCGATATCGAGCCCGTAGAAGCGCTTGTTCGCCTCGGCCACCGCCTGGCGCAGCTCCGGAATGCCCATCATCGGCGGATACTGGTTCGGGCCGTCGATCAGGGCTTCAGCCGCGACGCGGCGCACGTCTTCCGGACCATCGACATCGGGGAAGCCCTGACCCAGATTGATCGCGCCATGCTCGCGCGCCAGACGCGACATCGCCTCGAAAATGGTGGTCTCAAGCCCGGTGAACACCGGATTGGTCGGCTTCATGCAACACCCTCCGTCTGGCCTTGCCGGAGACTCACCCCCTGCCGGCCATTTTCCTCGCAGCGTTTTTAGACGGGACAGGCAGCAACGTCGAGGGGGATGGGGACGGAAGGCGGGCGATGCGGGCCTTGCACCGCCCGCAATGACCGTTAAAACAGAAGCGGTTGGGAGGCGAAGCATCGTGCAATCCAAGGTCGAAGCATTCATCCGGCGCTGGCAGGGACAGGAAGGCGGGCAGGAGCGGGCCAACTATGCCCTGTTTCTCACTGAACTCTGCGATCTGCTGGGCCTGCCGCATGCCGAACCGGCGTCGGCTGCGCACGAGACCAATGATTACGTCTTCGAACGGGTGGTGAAGGAAACAACCCGGGATGGCTCAAGCTCGGCCAAGCGGATCGACCTGTACAAACGCGACTGCTTCGTCCTGGAAGCCAAGCAGAGCCGGTTCGCCGGTGACAAGAAGCTGGCGGACGCGCCGACCCTTCCGCTGCCGGGGCTTTCGGCCGATACGGCAACCGTCAAGCCGCGCGGCCGCCGTGCCGATGCGGATCGAGCCTGGGACGTTCTGATGATGAACGCCCGCGCGCAGGCTGAAAACTACGTCCGGCTGCTTCCAGCGTCGCACGAGCCGCCGCCCTTTGTCCTCGTCTGTGACGTCGGCCACTGCATCGAGGTCTATGCAAACTTCCGCAAGGATGGAAAGGCCTACGACCAGTTTCCAGATCGCCGCTCCTTCCGCATCTATCTGGAAGACCTGCGCGACGAGGCCATTCGCGAACGCCTGGTCGCGATCTGGTCCGATCCGCTGTCGCTTGACCCCTCGCGCAAGGCGGCGAAGGTCACGCGGGACATCGCCACCCGCATCGCCAAGGTCAGTCAGGCGCTGGAGAAGGAAGGCCATGCCACCGAAGAGGTGGCCATGTTCCTGATGCGCGTGCTGTTCACGATGTTCGCCGAGGATGTCGAGCTGCTTCCGGAAAAGAGCTTCGAAGCCTTGCTGAAGGATTGCGTCGAGAAGCCCGAGATTTTCCCCGGCATGATGGAAGAGCTGTGGCGCGCCATGGACGAGGGCACGTTCTCCGTCGCTCTCAAGGAAAAGGTGAAGAAGTTCAACGGCGAGTTCTTCAAGAATCGGCGCGCACTCAAGCTTGCCCGCGAGGAAATCGGCGAATTGCTGGAAGCAGCCCGGCACAACTGGCGCGATGTGGAACCGGCGATTTTCGGCACTTTCCTTGAACAGGCGCTGGACCCGTCCGACCGGCGCAAGCTCGGCGCCCATTACACGCCGCGCGCCTATGTCGAGCGGCTGGTGATTGCAACTGTCATCGATCCGTTGCGCGCCGAATGGGACAATGCCCGCTCCACCGCCGAACGGCAGAAGTCGGAAGGCAAGGCCGATGCGGCAGTGCGCACAGTCGCCGCCTTCCACGACCGGCTGTGCGAGATCCGGGTGCTGGACCCGGCCTGCGGCACCGGCAACTTCCTTTATGTTTCGCTGGAGCTGATGAAGCGGCTTGAGGGCGAGGTGCTGGAGGCGCTGATCAACCTCGGCGGACAGGAAGGACTGGCGATGGAGAGCCACTCCGTCGATCCGCACCAGTTCCTCGGGATCGAGATCAACAAGCGCGCGGCAGCGATTGCCGAGCTGGTTCTGTGGATCGGCCATCTGCAATGGCATTTCCGCACCAAGACCACCGCCCCGACGGAGCCGATCCTGAAGGCGTTCCACAACATCCAGAACATGGATGCCGTGCTGAAATGGGATGGCTATCCGCTGCCGAAGATTGTCGACGGCAAGGAGACCTATCCCAACCCGCGCCGGCCGGACTGGCCGAAGGCCGATTACATCGTCGGCAATCCGCCGTTTGTCGGCGGCAAGGACATCCGCGCCCGCATGGGCGGAGCTTATGCCGAAGCGCTGTGGAAGGCGCATGGGCACATGAACGAGAGCGCCGATTTCGTCATGTACTGGTGGGACCGGTCGGCGGAAATCCTGCTGAAGCCAAAGAGCCAGCTCAAGCGCTTCGGTTTTGTCACCACCAACTCCATCAGCCAGGTGTTCCAGCGCCGGGTGATGGAACCCTATCTCAACGCAAAGAAGCCCCTGTCGCTGGTGATGAGCATCCCGGACCACCCCTGGACCAAGGTCACCCGCGACAGCGCTGCCGTGCGCATCGCCATGACGGTGGCGCAAGCGGGCAAACATGACGGGCGGCTAATGGAGGTCACCTCGGAAACAGCGGTGGAGACGGACAGTCCGGTCATCCTGTTCGAGGAGAAGATCGGGCGGATCAATGCGGATCTGACTGTTGGGGTGGATGTAACCTCTGCTAACCAGCTAGTTGCAAACAAAGGAATAGCACATCAGGGTATCATACCGGTAGGGGAAGGCTTCAGACTGACGGAGTCTGAATTGGAAATTTATGGGATAGCGCCGTTAAGTTTGCCGCCCGTTGTCAAGAAATACGTCAATGGTCGAGATTTGGTACAGCGAGAAGATAGAAAATACATTATCGATTTTTATGGATTGACAGAGTCCGAGGCAAGGCGCACCTATCCGAAGCTGTTTCAACACGTTTTGCGCGAGGTTAAGCCGCAGCGAGATCTAGTTAACCGAGATAGGACACGTATCAATTTTTGGATTTATGCCGAGCCTAGATCTAAAATGAGGGCCGCGTTTCAGGGGCAGTCGCGTTTCATCGCTACTACTCGGACAGCAAAGCATAAGATTTTTCAGTTCCTCGATATCGATGTTCTTCCGGATACCAAAATCGTTGCTATTGCTGACGACGAACCCTGTACGCTGGGAATATTGAGCTCATTTGCGCATCGTGTATGGGCATATCAAACTGGTGGATGGCTAGGAGTGGGGAACGACCACACCTACAACCATACAGAATGCTTCGACCC
The DNA here is from genome assembly GCF_051860505.1 of Pannonibacter sp. Taxonomy (NCBI): domain Bacteria; kingdom Pseudomonadati; phylum Pseudomonadota; class Alphaproteobacteria; order Hyphomicrobiales; family Stappiaceae; genus Pannonibacter; species Pannonibacter sp. The sequence continues at coordinate 5,906 of NZ_JBHYDX010000010.1, forward strand.
CTTCCCGTTCCCCGACGCCACCGACGCCCAGAAAGCCGCCATCGGTACCATCGCCGAGGAGCTGGACGCGCATCGCAAGCGGGTGCTGGTCGAGCACGCGCATCTGACGCTGACCGGGCTTTACAACGTGCTGGAACGGCTGAGGGCCGGTGCCAAACCCGACGATCTCGACGCGAAGGAACGGCGCATCTTCGACGATGGTCTGGTGCTTATCCTGAAGGAACTGCATGACCAGCTCGACGCCGCCGTGTCGCAAGCCTATGGCTGGCCGGTGGATCTGCCCGACGAGGAGGTTCTGGCCCGTCTTGTCGCGCTCAACAAGGAGCGGGCAAAAGAAGAACAGCGCGGGCTGGTGCGCTGGCTGCGGCCCGACTACCAGATCCCGCGTTTTGGCTCGGACACGGAAAAGGCCAGACAGCTGGAGGCGGATCTTGGCGGTGCGGCGGCCCCGGAAAAAGCCGGACCGAAGCCGGCCTTTCCCGCCGACGAGCGCGACCAGACGCCCGCCGTGGTCGATGTGCTGCTGGCGGCCGACAGCCCGCTGGAGGCCGCTGCCATCGCCGCCCGCTTCAAGCAGGGCCGCAAGTGCCTGCCAGCGGTCGAGGCGGTGCTGTCGGCGCTGTTCCGCCTGGGCCTCGTCACCAGCCAGGATGCCCGCCACTACAGCTTCCGCCGGGCGGCGTGACCACACGTCGCCAGCATCGGCCCTGCCAAGTGTGTCTGCCATCACATTGCCCTGATCGGGGTGTGGTATGGTGATGTATCGCCGGTTGAATCATCCGGCGCTTCGGAGACGAAGAGATGGTGAAGAGTTTTGCGAAGGGGTCCTGTTTGCGCCGGGTTGGTGCGATGGCCCTCGCCGGCGTGATGGCGCTGGGGGTTCTGGCGGTGTCGGTGCCGCAGGCAGAGGCGCGTGACGGGCGCAACACGGCACTGGCGGCCGGTGCTGCCGTCGGTCTTGCCGCCGGCGCGCTCTTGGGCGCGGCCGCGGCCAACAGCGGACCGGAGTATATTGCCCCTCCCCCGGCCTATTACCCGCCCCCGCCCTATCCGCATTATGGCGGCCCGGTCTATTACGCCCCGCCGCCGGTGCCGCGCTGCTACATGTCGCCGATCCAGCGCTGGGACCCCTATATCGGCCAATATGTGGTCGTCGGGCATCAGCAGATGTGCAACTGATCCCGTCCTGAACGTGCACTTGGCCCGCGTCCTCGCGGGCCATTTGGGCTGCCAGGCCCGGCCTGCGCCGAACGGCGCCGCAGCAGGACTAGTTTTCCCCTTCAGGTCGAGTACCCAACGGCATGCCCAAGCCGCTCCTGCAGGACTATCAAGCAGGGCGCAAACCAGACTGAACTTCTCCGGAAATGTCAGAAGAAGAGGCTGACATGGTCGCTTCTTTATTTTGCAACGATACCGGCAGTTTTTACAGTTTACTCGCGAAAAGTGGTTAGTCTGTCGTCATTGTCACGAACATGAAGACGGATGCACCTTGTTGCTACGCCTGACCCCGACACTTGCCAGCCTGATCGCGACCTGCGTGTTGCTGACGGCCCTTACGATCCTGGCCCTGTCGGCCTACACGTCCCGATCCGTCACGGCGCAGCTCGGCAGCCAGCTGGTTGACCTCGGCATGGATGCGTTTGACCTGAAGTTCCAGACGCATGTGACGCAGATCCGGGAACAGGGGGCCTATGTCGCCAGCGCCCTGCGCGGCGGCTCCATCGACCCGGACGATGACGCGGCGCTGACCGGATTTGTCCATGGCGTATTGGCGGCCACACCGCAGGTGATTGCGATTGATGTCGTACGGCCCGATGGCAGCGGCATCGAGGTCGAGCGCGGCGACAGCGGGGCCAACTTTGGCCTGCGGCCGATCCGGAGACTTCCGCGCCCCACCTTGCTGGACCTTGCCCAGCAGGCGGAAGCGGCGCCGGGGCCGTTCTGGAGCCAGCCGGAATACAACGAGGCGAACCGGCGAACGGAAATCAGCTATGTGGTGCCCTCGCGTTCCGGCGACCGGTTTCTCGGACTTGCCAGGGTCAGGGTGTCCCTCAACGGCCTGTCCGTCATGGCGAGGGGCCTGTCGAGCACGGACATGACCATGTTCCTGTTCTATGGCAACATGGAACTTCTGGCGCATCCGCAACTCGACCCTGCGACGCAAAACGCCTCGGAAGACAATGATCTGGTGGACCTGATCGATGCTCCGGGCCCTGTCCTGCCACAGCTCAAGACCATGGTTCCCGTGGATGCGGCGAGCTACAACCTCGTCGAAGCGCATGCGATGTTCCGGGTTGAAGCGGCCAATGGGGCTGCCTATTTCGTCGTCCTTGAACGCAGCGGGACGGATGCTGCCGGATTGCCGGTGCAGGTGGGGGCATATTTTCCGGTCAGCGTGCTGGAGGCACCGCTGCAACGCCTTGCGGTGGCCGGCCTGATCGGCGTCGGGATTCTCGGCCTGGCCGTCCTCGGCAGCGGCTTGCTGGCCTTCTACATCGGCCGGCCGATCCGCCGGGCCGCCCGCAGCGCCCGCCTGATCGCCCGGATGGACCTGGGCGACCTTGAACCCCTGCCGGACAGCCGCATCGTCGAGATCCGCGATCTTGCGCAAGGCTTCAACAGCATGCTGACAGGGCTTCGCGCCTTCCTCAGATATCTGCCGCAGACGCTGGTCCGCCGGCTGATCGAGACCGGCTCGATTGATCAACCACCAGTGAAGACCCGGGTCGCCGTGCTGTTTACCGATATCGTCGGCTACACATCGATCAGCGAAGGCCTGGACGCGGTGGAAACGGCCGACTTCCTGAACGCCCATCTGACGCTGGTCGGCGAGGCCATCGAGCGCAACGGCGGCACCATCGACAAGTATATCGGCGACAGCGTGATGGCGTTTTGGGGCGCGCCGGAGGAACTGGAGCAGCCTGCAGCCGCCGCTGCGCGCGCCGCGCTGGACATCGCCCGGGCCATCAAGATGGACAACCGGCGTCGTGCCGGAGAAGGCTTGCCGCCGGTGCGCCTGCGCATCGGGCTGCATGTCGGTCCGCTGGTCGTCGGCGACATCGGCGCGCCGCAACGGGTGAACTACACCGTCATCGGTGACACTGTGAATATCGCCGCGCGGCTGGAAACGCTCGGCCGCGACATTGATCCGGATGCCGAGACCATCATCCTGGCCTCGGCGCAGGTCGCCGACGAACTGCCGCCCTCCTGTACGCTTGCCCCGCTCGGCAGCCACCGGATCAAGGGCAAGGACCTGCCGGTCGACGTGGTCCGGCTGCTGCCGACGCGCATGGGGCCGGTGTAACGACAGCTGACAAAATACCCGGCAATACCCCGCACCGGACCAGCAAGCAGACCGGCAGCGGGGCATCATCCAGGGTCAGGCCGCGCGCTTGGCGTAGCCCTGCAAGGCAGGAAACTGCGGCATCTCGGTGCAGACCGGATCAAGAAAGCCAGCCGGCAGAACGAGACCCCGGGCCGTACCAAGGGCAAGAGGCTGCAGTTCGAGCCCGAGGAAACGGGCACGATCCACCGGACCGGGCATGTCGAGGTCATGCGTCAGGTCACCCGAGAACCCGAAGCGATTGTAATAGGGCGCATCCCCGACCAGAATGATGGCCGAGAATCCGGCCACCGCAGCCCGGTTCAGCGCCTGGCGCATCAACCGGGCTCCGAGGCCCTCGCTGCGGCAGGCTGCGTCGACAGCCAGCGGACCCAGCAACAGCACGGATTGCGCGCCTTCGATGGCGACATGCCACAGGCGCAGCGTGCCGACCAGCGCGCCGTCGTCGTCCATCGCCGCGAAGGCAAGCGCCGGAAGACGTGCTTCACGCAGGCGCTCGCAGGTCTTCAGGTGACGGTCCGGGCCGAACGCCCGGTCAAGCAGCAGCTCTCGGGCGCCGGTATGCGCCGGCGCCTCGTCCACGATCTCGATCATGGCGTTGTCTTTCAGATCACGTAGGAAGCAAGAGCCGCGAAGCCGTTGAAGCCGACCGTGGAATAGGTCGTCGTGTAGGCGCCGCAGCTTTCGATCAGGACCTTATCGCCGATGGACAGGGAGACCGGCAATTCGTACGGCGTCTTCTCGTAGAGGACGTCGACGCTGTCGCAGGTCGGACCAGCCAGGACACAAGGGGCGGTCGCATCGCCGTCCCGCGGAGTGCGGATCGGGTAGCGGATCGCCTCGTCCATGGTTTCGGCGAGACCGTGGAACTTGCCGATGTCGAGGTAGACCCAGCGCACGCTGTCGTCAGCGGACTTCTTCGAGATCAGAACGACTTCTGCCTCGATAAGGCCAGCGTCGCCAACCATGCCACGGCCCGGCTCGATGATCGTCTGCGGCAGGTTGTTGCCGAAGTGATCGGTCAGCGCCTGGAAGATGGCCTGGCCATAGGCCGGAACGCCGGGGACATCCTTGAGGTAACGAGCCGGGAAGCCGCCGCCCATGTTGACCATGCGCAGGGAAATGCCACGGGTAGCGCATTCCCGGAACACGACGGCAACGGTGGCCAGCGCGCTGTCCCATGCGCCGAGATTAGCCTGCTGCGACCCGACGTGGAACGACACGCCAAAGGCTTCAAGACCGGCGCGATGCGCGGCTTCCAGCACGTCCGGTGCCATGTCCGGAGCACAGCCGAACTTGCGCGACAGCGGCCATTCAGCGCCGGCGCCATCGCACAGGATGCGGCAGAATACCTTCACGCCGGGGGCGGCGCGGGCGATCTTCTCGACTTCTGCTTCGCAGTCAACGGCATAGAGGCGCACGCCCAACTCGAAGGCACGGGCAATGTCGCGCTCCTTCTTGATGGTGTTGCCATAGGAGATGCGGTCAGCAGAGGCGCCAGCAGCCAGCACCATCTCGATTTCGCCAACGGAGGCGCAATCGAAGGAGGAGCCGAGTTCAGCGAGAGCGCTGAGAATCTCGGGGGCCGGGTTGGCCTTCACGGCGTAATAGACGGAGGTGTCCGGCAGGGCGCGGGCAAAGGCTTCGTAATTGTCGCGCACGATGTCCAGGTCAACCACAACACAGGGACCATCTTCGGTGCGTCGGCGGAGAAATTCGCGGATACGGTCAGTCATCGGGGGCTTCTCCCGTTCAACAGGTCATGGCGCAGGGATCGCCGACGCCGACACCCCGGCATCTCCCATATGGACAGGGAGGCGAGGCGACGAACGCAGGCGTGCGGTCGAGCGCGCAGACAAACTGCGAACTGTTCCGGGTGAGCTGCCTTGGCTTGGAACGGGAAAACGCTCCGCACGGCCGGCAATGAAGTAACAAGTGCCTCTTCAGTAACGTCGGGATGTGGAAACCCGACAGAGACCAAAAAAGCCCTCTTACGTCGTTGCTTTAAGCCGTCCGGTTTTGCTGATCCCCCGAAGAGCGTGGTGGGGTGTGCGATCAGCTGCCACTGAAATTCTTGGACGACGATAGGCACGTGCGAATTTGGGCAAGACGTAAATGGATCCATTCGCCGTCATGATCAAGCGGTTTTTTGTGCTCTGCGCATAAAAAATGCGCAGAGCCGCACTGCCTTCGGATTCATCATTAATCCCGCAGCTTTCCACGGGTTTCTGAATGCAAAAGGGGACCGCGCGAACGCGGTCCCCCGGGGCCGGCTTCCGCCCCCGGCCTGGGGGGCTGGCCAGAACAGAAGCCAGACTTTCTCGCCAGGCTCTGCGGCCTTAGTTGGCCGTCGGGGCCGTAGCGCCGGACTGCATATGCTGCGGGCCCTTGCCATGACGGCCTTCGCCCTTGCCACCGGCATCCGCATGGCGCTTGCCATCGTGACGCCCGTCCTTGCCATGACGGCCGTCCTTTTTCATTTTTTTGAAATCGGCCCTGGTGACGACACCGTCGTTGTTGCGATCGAGGCGCTGGATCATGTCGGCCGTCCGCGCCGCGTTTTCCTCGGCGGTGATGGCAAGGTCACCGTTGGCATCGAGTTGCTGGAACATCCGGACAAGACGCGGTTCGCCCATGTCGGCGAAAATCGCACCAAAGCCGGTGAGATCGAAACTGCCAGCGCCGCTCGGATCCGCCTTTGCGAAGAGATCGCCGCGCACCTTGTCGAATTCCTCGCGGGTGATCTTGCCATCGTTGTCTGCGTCAAAGCGCTCGAACAGGCCCATCATCATCATGCCGCCGTGGCCGGGGCCGAAGCCGTGTTCGCCGCGACCGCCGTCAGACTGGCCGCGACCATGGGCCTGTCCTTTGCCCATACCCTGGCCCTGGTCCTGGCCTTCGCCGCGCGGACCCATCGGCATCTTGGCAAGCGTGCCATCGTTGTCACGGTCGAGACGGGAGAACATGCGAGCCGAAATCCTGTCGAATTCTTCCCGGGTAACCTTGCCGTCGCCGTTGCTGTCGAGGCGCTGGAAAGCACGTACACGCATCGGCTCTGCTTCGGCCAGGCGATAGGCGCGGAATTCCTCGAGGCTGACCTTGCCGTCCCTGTCGGTATCGGCGGCAGCAAAGCGGGCGGCAACGGCTTCGGTCACTTCGTCCTGGGTCAGGACACCGTCCTTGTTCAGGTCGAACTGGGTCAGGATCATGCCCGGGCCGTGACGGTCCTTGCCGCCCCATCCCATGCGCCCCCCGTCTGCAAAAGCAGTTCCGACTGCCACGAGCGTGAGCGTTGCGGCGACCGAGGTCAGGGCGAGGGTCTTGAGCGTCTTCATGGAACGTCTCCTTCAATGGTGTCCACGACAAGCTTTCGTGCTTGCGATGTCCTCAAGATAGCCAGCAGTCGCAGCCGAAATAGGACCGGATCCGGGCGGAAGTGTCGCCAGCTGTGCCGATGTGCCGTGAGTGCGACAGACTGTTACATTTTGCCCTCCCCTGCCGTTTCGATTGGCGCTACCTAGGAACGAGGCGCAAGCCGTGCGCTCCAAGGTCCGAAAGCATGAGTGAACCTAGCCCCCATATCCTGGTCGTTGATGACCACAAGGACATCCGCGAAACGCTGGCGCGCTATCTGATCAAGAACGGCTTCCGCGCCACCAGCGCCGAGAGTGCCGCGCAGGCGCGCAAGGCCCTGAAGGCGGCGGTGATCGATCTGATCGTGCTGGACGTGATGATGCCGGGTGAAGACGGTCTCAGCCTGTGCCGGTCACTTGTGGAGGGTGACGCGCCGCCTATCATCCTGCTCACTGCCATGGCCGAAGATACCGACCGGATCATCGGACTGGAGATCGGGGCTGATGACTATGTCACCAAGCCATTCAATCCGCGCGAGCTGCTGGCCCGGATCAAGGCCGTGTTGCGCCGCACCGCCAGCGTTCCAAAGACGCGGGATGCGCTGGAGCAGGAACGCCTCACCTTCGAGGGCTTCGCGGTTGATGTGGTCCGGCGGGAACTGCGAGAAGCCTCCGGCGCCCTGGTTCCCTTGTCGAGCGGCGAGTTCCAGCTGCTTTGTGCTTTCCTGAAGCGCCCCCGCCTTGTCCTGTCCCGTGACCAGCTGATGGACCTGACGACGGGCCGTGCGCCTGGACTGTTCGACCGCGCCATCGACAACCAGATCAGCCGGCTCAGGCGCAAGATCGAACCGGACCCAAGGGAGCCGGTCTTTATCAAGACGGTCTGGGGCGGCGGCTACATGTTCACGCCCGAGGTCAAGGCACTGGGGGAGGAGACGCCATGACGGGCCTCAACCTGCCGCGCCTGCGGCTTTACCCTCGGAGCTTTGGCGGACAATTGATTGCGTTGCTGCTGATTGCGCTGATTGCCAGTCAGGGATTTGCCATCTGGTTGTTTGCCGGGGAACGCCGGGTCGCGATCTATGAAGCCATCGGCGACGGCGTGATCCTGCGCGCGGCAACGCTGGTGCCCCTGCTTGACAGCGCTGACAGCCCGATGCGCGATCAGATCCTCAAAGCCGCCAGCACGCCGGTGACACGGTTCTGGATCGGGGCCGAGCCGGTCGTCGGCGCCCCGGGCCGATCATCGCCGGAGCGCCGGCTTGAAGATGCACTGGCCGAAGAACTGGGAAACGACAAGGACATTCGCGTGCAACTGATTGGACGCAGCCGGAACCCGCCCTCACCCGAACACCGCCCCAGAAGCGACAATGACACGGCGAGAGACAAGCGGATCGAGAAGCAGCGGGAACGCGCGGACAAACAGGCGGAGCGGATCCGCCGGACCCTGCTGGCGATCAATTTCTCGGTGCCCCTGGCCGACGGCACCTGGCTGAATGTCACCACCAACCACCGGCCGCCACCAAGCGGCGCGTTCCAGACTTTGCTGCTGCAGATCGCGCTGATGGCTGCAGCAATCATTCTCATCGTGGCGGTGACCATTCGCCAGGTCAGCCAGCCGCTGCGCGCCCTGGCCGGTGCTTCGGATCGGCTTGGCCGTGGCGAGGATGTATCGCCGCTGCCTGTTGCTGGCCCCCGCGAGGTGCGCCAGACAATCCAGGCTTTCAATGCCATGCAGGAACGGCTGAGCCGCTTTGTCCGTGACCGGACGCGGATGCTGGCCGCCATCAGCCATGACCTGCGCACCCCCATCACCTCCCTGCGCATCCGGGCGGAGTTCATCGAGGATGAAGAGGACCGGGAAAAGTTCATCGCAACGCTGGACGAAATGGCGGCGATGACCGAGGCAACCCTGGCCTTCGCCCGTGACGATGCAGTCGGGGAAGACCGGCAGGCCATCGATATTCCTGCCCTTCTGGAGGCTTTGGCAGGCGACCAGACCGACATGGGGCACAATGTGCGATTGATGGCAACCACACCGGTGATCCTGGCCTGTCGCCCGCTGGCCCTCAAACGCGCCCTGCGCAACTTGATCGAGAATGCCGTGCGCTACGGCACGGTCGCGCGGGTCACCCAGAGCGTCGAAGACGGGCAGGTTCGCCTGACCATCGACGATGAGGGACCAGGCATTCCGGAAGACCGGCTGTCGGATGTGTTCGAACCCTTTGTGCGGCTGGAAACATCCCGCTCCGGCGAGACCGGCGGCATTGGCCTTGGCCTTGCCATTGCCCGCTCGATCATCCACGCCCATGGCGGCACGATCACACTGGAAAACCGCGCCGAAGGCGGCCTCAGGGCGAGCGTGCTGCTGCCGATCTAGTTGGCCGCGTAGTCCTTTTCGCTGACCGGCTCCAGCCAATGTGCCGTCACACCGCCCTCGGCTTCCTGGATCGCCAGATGGGTCATGGCAGAGTGCGGCGCGGCGCCGTGCCAATGTTCTGTCTCCGGCGGAAAGAAAACGGTGTCGCCGGGGTACAGCTCGACCACCGGCTCACCCCGCAGCTGCGCCCGGCAGATGCCGGACAGGACATGGATCGTCTGGCCATGCGGGTGGGTGTGCCAGTTGGTGCGTGCGCCGGGTTCGAAATGCACGAACAGAGCTGCCGCGCGGGCCGAGCCTTCCGGTTCAGCCACGACATCCTGCCAGACCGTGCCTGTGAAATAATCGGGGTTCGCCCGCCGTGTCGGGCGGCTGCCGGCCTTGTGAATGTTCATTGATCGAAATTCTCCCTGTTTATCCAGCATGAACCCGCTGCGGGCAGGCAGGTTCAAGCGCCGGATGAGGCCGATGCGCCGCACAAACCCGTGACGAAAACCCTTGCGCAGGCGGAACGACGACCTTTCATCCCCTGTCAGGCTGGGGCGGCGGCTTCACCTGTCGGCTCAAGGACATCCTGCGCCGCCTTCTCAGCCAGAGCCGCCGCCTCTGCGGCATTCATGCCGAGCCGCGTCTGCGCCAGATGCTCGACGTGGGCCTTCAGCTCCGGCGAGGTCCGGATCAGATTGCGGAAGTCTGCCGCCGACAGCACAAGCAGGGTGCAGTAGCCAAGAGCAACCACATCGGCGCTGCGCGGCTGGCCGGTCAGCAGTGCCATTTCGCCGACCACATCGCCACGTCCCATGCGGTGCACGCCAAAAGCTGTCCGCACTTCGGCCGCACCGGACGAAATGAAGAAAGCCGCGTCGCCCTTCTCGCCCTTGCGGATGATGTGTTCCCCCGGCAATACGAACAATGGCCGCAGCAGGCGCGAAATCGTCTCCCGCTGCTGGTCGGGCAGGCTTGCGAACAGCGGATTGGAGGCAATGAGATCGCGCGTCTTGAGACCCAGATCGATATGCGGGCGCTGGCGTGTCTCGCCCATCTGCACCGCAAGTTCGCGCTGCAGGTCATTATAGAGTTCCGAGGCGATCAACCGCTGGGCATAGGCTTCGGCATAAGCCGTCTCTTCCATGCGCTCGCCAGTGCGGCGCAGGAATTCAAGCTCGAGCGCATCCGCGTAGTCCGGGTACTGCAGTCGCAGGGCCTCCAGAGCGCGCAGAACCTCATCCTTCCGGCCATCCAGCACCTCATGCAGGATCGTCGACACCCGGTCGCCCACCATCGGACGAATGCGCTTGACGTTGAACAGGATCAGTTCGTTCAGCACAATGCGTGTGAGAAGCAGCCGTTCGAACCGGTCCGCGACCACGCGGCCGAGGAAAGCATCGGTCTTCAGCCAGCGGAATACCCATTGCGCGGCCCGAAAGCTGACATCGAAGGCGACCAGACGCCGGGCGGCCCGGTTGTAGCCAGCGCGGCCCTTGGTGCGCGCCAGATCGGCAATCGCTCCGACAATGGCCAGATGCGCTGAAATCGTCCGGTTCGACACCGTGTTTTCGCGGAAGTGATGCAGCACAAGCACGCGCTCGCGGTCGGCCAGGGCGATCAGCCCGAGTTGGACCCGTTCCTTGTCCATGATGTCTTCGGAGAAGGCATTGGCCTCGGCAGCGGCAGCCGAGCGCGCGGCGTAGCCGTCGCTCACCTTGCGCGCAACATTCGGCGAGATCGCATAGGCAGACGCCATCTGGTCGACGCCGTCGTGCACATCGGACAGGACCAGGGCCTGGAACTGGTTGCGCAGGGCCTCATCCAGCGGGGACAGCTTGTTGAGCTTCAGCACCTTGATCAGCGGCTTCAACGTCGTGCCATAGACCAGCAGCGTGAACAGCACGAAACCGGTGGCCTGGACAGCGATGAAATGCTGGATGTCATCGGGAATATTGCGGTGCTCGGTCACCGACAGGGCCAGCGTCAACGTCACAGCGCCGCGCATGCCGCCCCACAAGATCACGGTCTTGTACTTGTTGCTGACCCCCTCCCCGAGCCGCATGACGCCCAGCAAGGGCAACAGGCCGAAGATGACCACCGCCCGCCCGACAAAGGCCGCAAGGATGAGGACCACGAGAATGAGTGCGTCCAGCAGCCGGAAGCCGTCGAGCATTTCCGGGATCAGGATGGACGCAATGACGAAGATGAGAGACGCCGCCCAGAAGGCGATCTGCTCCCACACATCATGCAGGTAGGACCAGGCATCCGGCGTGACGCGGGCCGGGCCGTAGAGGTTGAACATGATGCCGCTGGAGACCACGGCCACCACCGCCGAGACTCCGACCACCTGTTCGCTGAGCACATAAACGAGATAGGGCAGCGCCACTGAGAAGGTCACCTGCGCCAGCTTGTGCTCCCGCATCACGGGCAGGATGGCGACAGCCACCCGGCCAATCACCAGTCCGAAGGCGAGGCCGCCGACGAAGGATCGGAAGAAGGTCATCACCGCAGTGGACAGTTCCGGCGCCTGTGCCCCGGTCAACATGCCGAACAGGATGACAAACAGCACGATGGCGGCCGCGTCATTGAGCAGGCTTTCGCCTTCAACCAGTCGACCAAGACGGGCAGGCGCACCGATGTCGCGGAAGATCGAGACGACGGCAACCGGATCGGTCGTCGCCACGATTGCCCCGAGCAGAAGGCAGGCGACCAGCGACACGCCCGAGAGCGGATAGATCGCCAGCCCGATACAGGCCGTGGCCACCAGAACCGCCACCACGGCCAGCACGAGAATTGGCCCGATGTCCTCAAAGATGCGGCGGATTTCCAGGGTGAGCGTCGTCTGGAACAACAGCAGCGGCAGGAAAACGTAGAGGATCGTCTCGGAATCAATCGGCGGCTCGACGAAAACCTGCGCCAGATCGTTCAGCGCGTCGGTTCGCGGAGTATAGAGCAGATAGGCCGCCAGGGCGCCGATCAGGGCACCAACTGCGGCCAGCAGCACGCTGGGTGCAAGGTCCAGCCGCCGCGCCAGTGGCTGCAGCAGCGAAATGACGATCAGCAGGACCGCGAAGGCGGCGATGACGACCGGAGTGTGCATGGCGCCGACCTTCCAGTGCCACGAGGCAAATTATGGTGAGTTTTTCAGAGCTTGTTTCAATTTTAGCTGCACACGCCGGGTCTGGACAAGACGTTACTGCAAGGGACCGGCGTTCTTTCGTTCCGACAGCCAGATGCCTCCCAGCACCAGAACCAGCGCCACGGCGTGATGCCATCGGAACGGTTCTCCGAGCAGGACCACGGCAAGGATGGCCGAGAAGATCGGCACGAGATTGATGAAGACACCGGCGCGTCCCGGTCCGATCAGTTCGACGCCGCGCATGAAATAGATTTGCGCGAGCAGCGAGGGAAACAGGGCGATGAACAGAACGATGGCCCATCCGGTCAGGCCTGGCCAGACCGCAGCGCCCGCTGCCACTTCGTAGATGACTGCAGGAACGGAAGCGACGGCAGAAATGATCGACAGCAGCGTGAAGAACACGAGGCCCGACAGCTTCGGCCGGTTGCGCAGCGCCAGCGTATAGCCCGCATAGAACAGGCTGGCGATCAGCATGATGCCGTCCCCCGGATTGATCTTCAATGTGGCCAGATTGGCGAAGTTGCCCTGGGCAGCCACCAGCGCCACGCCCGCGATGGTGACGAGGATCCCCGCCAGTTGCAGCAGCTTGACCCTGGCCCGGAACACCAGCACCGTGCCGGCCAGCACCAGCGCCGGCATGGATCCCTGGATGATGCCGAGGTTGATCGCTGAGGTGTAGTAGGCGGCAATGTAGAACAGGATGTTGAAGCCGACGAAGCCGAACAGGGACATGGCGATCATGGCCGGCAAATGCGGCCGGGCCAGAGGCCATTCGTCTGCCAGCCGACCCCGCATCAGGGCGCCCATCAACGCCGCCACGATAATCCAGCGCAGGAACACGATCACCATCGGCGACACCTCCCCGATGGCCAGCCGTCCGGCAATGGTGTTGCCGCCCCAGAACAGCATGGCCAAGGTCAGCAGCAGGACCGGACTGGAGTTGAGGCGAGCACCGAGGCTGCGCGCAGCTTCGATCATCAGGGAGTTCCTTTGTGGCGGGGAGCGCGCCGCAGACTTGTCCGGGCGCAGGTCGATGGTTGCCACCTGTGACCGGAAAACGGGGCGCTGGCAAGCCACGTCTGGCATCGTCTCGCGTTTGGCGATGGATCGGCAGCGATTGTTTCCCTGGCGGAAAAGGTCATGTGGGTCGCCATGCGATTGACGAAAAGGCCAGAGGTGACAAAAGTGGTTGCCAATCAGATGCATCGTCCCCTGCACGGCAGGATCGCGGACACCGCAATGGAGACTGGCATGACGGAACGGGTCGAGGCGCATGGCCTCAAGATCGCACGCGAACTGCATGACTTCGTCAACGACCGGGTGCTGCCCGGAACGGGCGTGTCGGCCGACACGTTCTGGAGCGGGTTTGCCGCAATCCTCGCTGACCTTGCGCCGGAAAACCGGGCGCTGCTGGCCAAGCGCGATGCGTTGCAGGCGCAGATCGACGCCTGGCACCAGGCCAATCCGGGCGCTCCCGACATGGCCGCCTACAAGGCCTTCCTGACGGAAATCGGGTATCTGGTTCCTGAAGGACCGAAGTTTTCCGTGACCACCGCGAACGTGGACCCGGAAATCGCCTCCGTCGCCGGGCCGCAGCTCGTGGTGCCGGTGATGAATGCCCGCTACGCCCTCAACGCCGCCAACGCCCGCTGGGGCTCGCTCTATGATGCGCTCTATGGCACCGACGCGATGGGCTCCCTGCCTGCAGGTGGCGGCTATGATGCAGCGCGCGGCGCCGAGGTCATCGCCCATGCCCGCAAGGTGCTCGATGAGGCGGCCCCCCTGGCGGCCGGATCCTGGCGCACCGTGACGGGCCTGTGGCTTTCCGCAGGCATGCTGAGCGTGACGACCGACGCGGGCGAAACCGGGCTTGCTGATCCCGCGCAGCTCAAGGGCTACACCGGTGCGCCGGACGCACCTGCCTCGATCCTGCTGGTGCGCAACGGGCTGCATCTCGACATCCAGATCAACCGCGCCCATCCGATCGGCGCGAGCGATCCGGCCGGCATTGCCGATGTGGTACTGGAATCGGCCCTGTCCACGATCATGGACTGCGAAGACTCCGTTGCTGCCGTCGATGCCGAGGACAAGGTCGTCGTCTATGGCAACTGGCTCGGCCTGATGAAGGGTGACCTCACCGACACATTCGAGAAGGGCGGCAAGAGCGTCACCCGCCGTCTCAACGGTGACCGCAGCTACACCGGAGCTGACGGCAACACGCTCACCCTGCATGGCCGCTCGCTCATGCTGGTGCGCAACGTCGGCCACCTGATGACCATCGACGCCGTGCTCGACGCCGAGGGCGGCGAGGTGCCGGAGGGCATTCTCGACGGCATGGTGACGGCCGCCATCGCGCTGCATGACATCGGTGCCAATGGCCGCCGGGCAAATTCCCGCGCGGGCTCGGTCTACATCGTCAAGCCGAAGATGCACGGGCCGGAGGAAGTGGCTTTCGCCGACCGCCTGTTCGCCCGCATCGAGGACGTCTTGGGCATGGCCCGCAACACGCTGAAGATGGGCATCATGGACGAGGAGCGCCGGACGACGGTGAACCTTGCCGAATGTATCCGGGCGGCCAAGGACCGGGTGTTCTTCATCAACACCGGCTTCCTCGACCGCACCGGCGACGAAATGCACACCTCGATGGAAGCCGGGCCGATGATCCGAAAGGGTGACATGAAGGCTGCCACCTGGATCGCGTCCTATGAAGCCAACAACGTGGATGTGGGTCTCGCCTGTGGCCTGCCTGGCCATGCGCAGATCGGCAAGGGCATGTGGGCCATGCCGGACCTGATGAAGGCGATGATCGAGCAGAAGATCGCCCATCCGATGGCCGGCGCCAACACCGCTTGGGTCCCCTCCCCGACGGCCGCGACGCTGCACACGCTGCACTATCACAAGGTCAGCGTGAAGGCCCGCCAGGGCGAGCTTGCCAGCCGGGCGAAGGCAAAGCTGGAAGACATCCTGTCGATCCCGGTGGCCACCCGTCCGAACTGGTCGGCGGAGGACATCCAGGCGGAACTGGACAACAACGCGCAAGGCATTCTCGGCTATGTGGTGCGCTGGGTGGATCAGGGCGTCGGCTGCTCCAAGGTGCCGGACATTCACAATGTCGGCCTGATGGAGGACCGGGCGACGCTGCGCATCTCCTCGCAGCACATCGCCAACTGGCTGCGCCACGGCGTCTGCAGAGAGGCCCAGGTGATGGAAACGATGAAGCGCATGGCCGCCGTGGTGGACGCGCAGAACGCCGGCGATCCGCTGTACCAGCCGATGGCCGCCAATTTCGACGGCTCCATCGCCTTCAGGGCCGCGTGCGACCTGGTGTTTGAAGGCACCCGCCAGCCGAACGGCTACACCGAACCGGTTCTCCACGCCCGCCGCCGCGAAGCCAAGGCGCGGAAGGCCAGCTAGGCCGGATCGGCGCAGCAACGACGTTCGGGGCCCCCGCAACAGCCGGTGCCCCGACGCAAAGGCAGGCCGATTGCGCGCTGGAAATACGGACGGGACACAAACCCTCAGGCATCAGGGCAGGTCCGCCTCGGTCCGCCCGGTGATTGCCTCGTCCATTCTCCGGGCGAGCCAGTCCCGGGTGACAGCGATTCGAGCCGGGAGCTGGCGTCGGCTGGGATACAGTAGCGCCATGTCGCTTGCTGATGGCGGCAAGGTTGGCAGGATCTCGACCAAGGCACCGGTTGCTAGAAGCGATGACACATCAAAGCGCGGCACGGCAATGATCCCCAGTCCAGCCACGCCGGCGGCAACATAGGCCTCGGTCGAGTCCACGATCACGCTTGCCGGGAGGTATGTCGTGTCTGCCCCCGTCTCCAGCGCCACCTTGCCGCCCGTTTCGGTTCGCCGGTAAGCAACGGCCACATGTCCACCCAGATCCTGGCTTGTCCGGGGCTGCCCCATTCGGGCGAGGTATGCTGGAGCGGCGCAATTGACATGAACCAGCGGATGCAGCCGCCGACACACAAGTTCGCTGTTGTCGAGCAGTCCCACGCGCAAGACAAGGTCAAGCCCTTCGGCGACAAGGTCGAGGCGATCATCGGAAACCCGCAGGTCGACCAGCAGCCGTGGATGGGACTCAAGGAAGGCCGGCAAAGCCGGCACAACGATCCGATGGGCAATCCGCCCCGGCATACTGACCCGAACCGAGCCTGAAACCGCATCATCCCGGCGGAACATGGTCTCGATGCTGTCAGCCTCCTCGAGCAACGTCACGACCCTTTCGGCCAGCCGCAATCCCTCTTCGGTCGGCATCACCACGCGGGTGGTTCGTTGGAGAAGGCGCGCGCCAACACGGCTTTCGAGCCCAGATATCACGGTCGATAGTGTTGAACGCGGAATGCCCAGCCGTTCGGCGGCCGCTGTAAAGCCGCCCGTCTCAATGATGGCAACCAGGGCCCTGTATTCAGCCAAACGTTCCATCGCCGAATGATTGTTCGTCAACGTCGACAGGTCAATCCAAAAGGCCACACATTATGCCGCCAGCGCCAACGGATATAGCTGATCTGGGCAACGAAGGAGACCCTGATGAGCAATCACAGCATCCAAGGAAAGACCGTTCTGATCGCCGGTGGCGCCAAGAATCTCGGCGGCCTGATCGCGCGCGATCTGGCCGCACAGGGCGCAAAGGCAATTGCCGTTCACTACAACAGCGAGAGCACACGGGCGGCTGCCGAGGAAACGGCCGCCGCGGTTCGTCAGTCTGGCGCAAAGGCTGCCATCTTTCAGGCAGACCTGACCACGGCGAATGCCAATGCCAAACTGTTTGCCGATGCCACTGCTGCACTCGGCCGGCCGGATATCGCGATCAACACCGTCGGCATGGTTCTGAAGAAGCCGATCACCGAGATCTCTGAAAACGAGTATGACGCCATGGCGGCGATCAACTCGAAGTCAGCGTTCTTCTTCCTCAAGGAGGCCGGTCTGGCAGTCAACGACAATGGCAAGATCGTTACTCTTGTGACGTCCTTGCTGGGTGCCTACACCCCTTTCTACTCCATCTACGAGGGCATGAAAGCGCCGGTCGAGCACTTCACGCGCGCTGCGTCAAAGGAGTTTGGCGCAAGGGGCATTTCGGTCAACGCTATCGGCCCCGGCCCAATGGACACGCCCTTCTTCTACGGACAAGAATCCCCGGAGGCACAGGCGTATCACAAGAGCGCGGCCGCATTGTCCGCCTTTTCCAGAACCGGATTGACCGACATCGAAGATATCATTCCTTGGATCCGTCTTCTGGTGTCGGACGGCTGGTGGATGACCGGCCAGACCATTCTGGTCAACGGCGGCTACACAACGAAGTGACGCTCCTGTTCTTCCCCTGACGACGGGTGGAGTACTCCTAGACAAATGGTCCGCCGCCGTGATGCACTCGATGCCATGGCGACGGGCAGCCCACTTGAACCGTTGCCGACACTCGCACCGTGGGCTGTGATCAAGGCCCTCTGCAACTTCTTGACAGGAAGATCCATGGTCCAGTCGTCCGAGACGTCAAAGGTTCCCGAGCGCGTCTATCCGCCGATGGTCCGGCTGCTTGCCCGGTCATCCGGCAGCCCGGACAGCGTGCCAATCGGACAGTGTCGCCACGAGATCGAGCGTTGGCTGCTGGACGAGGGCGGGCGGGTCCCAACATTGCACGCCTTGTTCGAAGCGTTCTGCTGGCGTCTGGTGGTCGCCGGAATTCCCTTGCACCGGGCAAGCCTGCATGTCGGCACCCTGCATCCGCAGTTGCTGGGCTTTGCCTGGAACTGGAGCGAAGCCGACGGGTTCTGTGACGAGGTCCAGGTCAGCGAGGAGGCGTTGCAGCATCCAGCGTTCCTGCGCAGCCCGCTGTCCGTTGTCTTCCGGACAGGCCAGGAACTCGTTCTCGATCCGCGCGATGAAGCGACTGTGGCGCAATATGGCCTGATGGCCGACCTGCGCCAGGCCGGCTTTACCCAGTATGTTGCCCTTCCCCTGGGGGCCGGCGATTATCACAATGTCGCAACCGTCGCGACGCGTCATCCGGATGGGTACTCACCCGAGCAGCACGAAATCCTGCGCTCGCTGCTGCGCCTGCTCGCCCTTCATGTCGAACGGCACATCGCCGTCAGGATCTCGCAAAATGTGGTCGAAACCTATCTGGGGGTCGACGCTGGCAAGGCGGTGCTCGACGGCGTGATCAAGCGCGGCAAAGGCAGCCGCATCGAAGCGGTCATCTGGGTCTCGGACCTTCGCGGTTTCACAGATCTTTCCGACCGGCTGGCACCAGACGACATGCTGCTGATCCTGAACGCCTATTTCTCGCAGATGGTCGGCGCGGTAACGCGAGCGGGCGGCGACGTCCTCAAATTTGTCGGCGACGGCCTGCTGGCAGTTTTCCCGCTGGACCGAACCTACCCCGGAACCAGCGCCGCCGGCGCCGCCCTGGCCGCAGCGCTGGAGGCAGAAGCGGCAGTTGCCAGCCTTGGCACTACCCCGCCCGATGAACTCGCCGATATTAAGGGATGGGCTCCCCTCCGCTCCGGGATCGGCCTGCATGTCGGCGATGTCTTCTTCGGCAATGTCGGTGCACCGAACCGGCTGGATTTCACCGTAATTGGTTCGGCCGTCAACACGGCAAGCCGGGTCGAAGGCCTCACGAAGCCCTTGGCAAGCCCGATCATCCTGACCGCACCGGTGGCTGACGCGATCACCATCCCCGTCGAAAGCCTTGGCCGGCACAGCCTGCGCGGGCTTCCCGAGCCGATTGAGCTGTTCGAGCCGGCCCGGCCACACAACTCCTGAACGACACGCCAGAACAATCCTGGGGGGCTGGGCCGAAGGGGCCGGCCGTTTTCGCATGAACCTGAGCCGGCAACGCACGCTGCACATTTATTCTGCAACCGACGGTCGAGCGTCGTGAAACCGACATATTGGTCTAGTTATCTATACATTCGGAGCAAAACGCACATGGTACGCCTTGAAATGTGCACTCAATGCACATACCTTAGCGGAAAGAAGAACGCGTAAGCGCCCCATACCACCAGACGCAGGAGAACAAGACCATGAACGTCTACACTGCCCGTGCCCTGATCATCGATCACCGGCAGGACTACAACCGCGACCGGCTGCCCTGGCTGCCTTCGAGCCTCTATCGCCTCTTCGCCGAAGCGGTGAAGACCAATCGCAAAGCCTGACGCATCCCATGCGGACGCCATGAAAGCCCCGGTCATTCCGGGGCTTTTGCTTTGTCTCGCTTGGCCTTAACTCGTGCAAGCCGCGTCCAGCGCAAGTCGGGCTGCACGGACTGCCGTCTCCAGATCCGGCTGGAAGTGCACTTCGCCGTCCTTCAGGCCATGGGTGACAAGCGCGCCGCGAATCGCCGGGCTCGCACCGACAAGGTAAAGGGCGACACTGCGCCCCGATGCCTTGCGCACCACACCGATCATCGTCAGGGCAGCGGTGGAATCGATGAGCGCAACCCCTGAGAAATCCAGCACCAGCGCCTTGTGCTGATCCGCGATCCGTTCCAGCACAGTGCCGACCGTTGCAGCCGAGCCGAAGAAGAAGGCTCCGGACAAGCGATACACAACGAGATCAGGATCGCTGGCAAGACCAGCCTCGAACGGACTTTCGCCGCGCAGGTAGGCAAGAGCGCTGTCGTCGCCCTGCATGCGGTCAGCCGCATCCTCGCTGACAAACGGCTTGTGCTGTTCCACCTGCACGAGCTTCGCCATCCGGTCGATGAAGATCGCCGCACCGAGCGCGACCCCCACCAAAATGGCCTCCGTCAGGTCACGGAACAGGGTCAGGAAGAAGGTGGCGGCAAAGACCAGCGTGTCCGCACGCGAACTTCGGATGATGGTGATGATCGCATGCCGCTCGAGCATGTTCCAGGCCACGACGGCGAGGACACCGGCCAGCGCCGCCAGCGGGATGTAGCCGGCAAGCGGGGCGGCCACGAGCAAGAACAGCAGCAGGAAGACCGAGTGCAGCATGCCAGCAACCGGTGACGTCGCACCGGCGCGGACGTTGGTGGCCGTGCGCGCAATGGTGCCTGTAACGCAGATGCCGCCGAACAGCGCCGAGCCGATGTTGGCGATGCCCTGAGCCACCAGCTCGCAGTTCGACCGGTGACGGCGTCCGGTCATCCCGTCGGCGACCACTGCAGAGAGCAGCGACTCGATGGCCCCCAGCAGGGCGAAACTGATCGCCTCCGGCAGCACAGCCAGCATCTTGCCGGGCGAAAAGTCAGGCAGCGCGGGCACCGGCAGGCCAGCCGGGATGCCACCAAACCGCGAGGCGATTGTGTCCACCGGCAAACCGAGGGTAGCGGCAGCGACAGAGGCGAGGACAACGGCGATCAACAAGCCGGGCCAGTGCGGCCGGTAGCGCCGCAACAGCAGAATGACGGCAATCGTTCCCGCTGCAACGGCGACCGTGGCTCCGCTGACCGTCGGCAGGGCGCCAACCAGGGCTGGCAGCTTTTCCGCCAGCGGTCCGGGCTCCGGCCCGTTCAGGCTCAGACCGAACAGATCCTTGAGCTGGCTGGCAAGAATGATGACGCCGATGCCCGCCGTGAAGCCGACCGTCACCGGATGCGGGATATACTTGATGTAGGTGCCAAGCCGGAAAGCTCCGATCAGGGCAAGGAACACGCCGGACATCAGGGTGGCAAGGATCAACCCCTCCATGCCATGGCGGGCGATGCAGGCGGCGACGAGCACGATGAAGGCCCCCGCTGGCCCGCCAACCTGATAGCGGCTTCCGCCGAGGGCGGAGACCAGAAACCCGCCGACAATGGCTGTTGTCAGCCCTGCGCCAGGCGAGGCTCCGGAGGCAATGGCAATCGCCATCGACAATGGCAGGGCGACAATCGCAACCGTCAGGCCGGCAATGGCATCTGCCCTCAGGCGTGCCGGGCCGTAGCCCTCGCGCAGGGCGGTAACGAGTTTCGGTGTGAACAGTTCGGCAATTGTTGGATTGCCGCCTTGCAGCGCTGACGGACCCGAACCACTGGACATGGCATCCTCACGGCCCCGGCGCTGGCTTTGGGGACCTGACCGCACGCCGGGGCTGCAACGGCCAGTCCACGAGCCCAACGCTAGCTACCGGCAGAGGACCGGTCACGCAGACGAACGCCGCGACCACCGGACAGGCTCGCGGCGTTCTCACCGATCAGTTCGATACCAGCGCGTTCGAGAGCTTCAACAACACGGGTCAGCGTCTCGACAACACCGCGCACCGTGCCGTTGCTGGCCTCCATGCGCTGGATTGTCGGCACGGACACACCAGCCATCTCGGCCAGGGTTCTCTGGTCGATGCCGAGCAAGGCCCGGGCGGCCTTGAGCTGTGCCGAGGTCAACATGGTTCTGCCTTGTCGATACTGATGTTTCAGATATCACTATTGGGCAAAATCATATGACAATAAGCCTCTCAGCATCAAGAGGCGATGGTTCGAACCTGCATCCTGAAAACGCTAGGCATTGCGTGCCCTTTCAGGCACTGGCCAGCTAAACTGCGGAACTGCAGAGTGCGGCAAGCCCGTGCCAGCTTTCCATCGAAGGCAAAAGACAACAGGCATGGACGGCGGCCAACGCCGACACCAGAGCCGCTCCCGTTCCAAGGGCAAGGCGGATCGATGGATCGGCAAGGATCTCCGCCAGTGTTTCATCGCGCTCCCGGCCCTGGCCCGTATCAAGGCTGATGGTCATGCCTGTCATCTTGTTCTTCTCCTCACCTCTGATAGGCCTCGCTCAGGCCTCAGCGTCCGCTGCAGCGTCATCTTTCTTCTTGCCGAACAGGCCACCGAACCAGCCCTTCTTCTCGCCCTCGGCCGGCTCGGCAGCTGCCTCGGCATCCGGTGCCGGCGGCGCGACGATGTCGCCGAAGCTCTTGAAGAACTCCCCGGCCAGGCGCTTGGCGGTGGAATCGATCAGGCGCGCGCCGAGCTGGGCGAGCTTGCCGCCGACATTGGCGTCGACCTCGTAGTTCAGAATGGTGGCGTCCGGTCCGTCTTCCTCGAGCCAGACCTTGGCGCCGCCACGGGCAAATCCGGCCACGCCGCCGAAACCTTCGCCATCGATGCGGTAGCCCTTCGGCGGATCCAGCTCGCTCAAGGTTACCTTGCCGCCGAAAGTCGCCTTCACCGGCCCGACCTTCAGCGTCACCTTGGCTTCCAGCTCGGTGTCGGAATGCTTGATCAACTCCTCGCAGCCGGGGATAGCGGCCTTGAGCACGTCCGGATCGTTCAGAGCCTCCCACACCTTCTGACGCGGGGCTTCAATTCGTTGACTGTCGGCCATCTGCATGGGGCTGTTTCCTCGGCTTGATCGGACTACGGAATTTTTGCCAGTTCTGGGGTGTCACGCTGTCCCTTGCGTCGCAACACGATGATCTCGGCCAGCACGGACAGGGCGATTTCTTCGGGAGTGATGGCGCCAAGGTCAAGCCCGGCCGGGGCTTTCATCCGGCCAATCTGGTTCAAACCGATACCATCCCCCTGCAGCTTTTGTGACAGGGCCTCCGCCTTCTTTCGGCTGCCGACAAAAGCGACGTGTTCGGCCTCGACGGCAAGTGCCGCCTTCAGAGCCACCAGATCGCCGCGCCCTTGCGTGGCGACCACGACATAGCGGGCAGCCGGACTTTCAACCGGCAGGGCATATCCCTCGATCCGCTCGTCCGCCGACGCGAACACCGGCTGGTCCTCCGGCAGGGCGCAGACGGTCAGGTCAAACCCGAGACGCGGCCCAAGGTCCGCCAGGGCAACGGCAACCGGGCTCGCGCCCAGCACGACCAGACGCGGGCGCGGCAGCACCGGCTCGACAAAGACATCCATCGTGCCCTTGCTCGGACACATGCTTCTGGCGTAGCGCACGCCCTGACGCTCATCCCCCGCTGCGACGCCTTGTTCGGCGAGGAGATCTTCCGGCTGTACCGAGATGAGCCGCGGCTGTCCGTCGGCCAGCGCCTCGCGCGCGGCCTTCAGCACCGCGCCGCGGGCGCAGCCGCCGCCGATCCAGCCGGCGAGCATCGTGCCATCAGGCGCGATCACCGCCTTGGCCCCGGCCTTGGCCGCTGTAACGGAGACAGTGCGCACCACTGTGGCAAGAGCATAGGGCGCGCCCTCCCGGCGCAGGCGGTCCATCACGGAGTTGACGTCGCTGGCGTCCCAGTGGGGTGGTTGTTGCGTGGTCGATGGGGTCATGGGGCTGATCCTCACACCTTGGCCAGATAGGGTTCGAGCGCTGCCAGGCTTTTCAGATTGTGGGCGGGCGCGAACAGGTCGACATGGGGCAGCGCGGCTGCCATGCCGGCGGCAACCGGCGCATAGCCGTCGCTGCCGAGGAGCGGATTGAGCCAGACGATGCTGCGGCAGCGGCGGGCCAGCCGGGCCATTTCCGCGCCGATCTCCTCGGCCGGGCCGGTGTCATAGCCGTCGGAGAGGATGATGACGCAGCTGCGCGAGGTCAGCACCCGGGCCGCGTGCCAGCGGTTGAAGTCGGCCAGCGCCGCGCCGATGCGCGTGCCGCCGCCGACGCCCTGCGCCATCAGCCCCAGCCGGTCCAGCGCCCGCGCCGCATCCCGCTCCTTCAGCGCGGAGGACACATGCACCAGCCGGGTGTGAAACAGAAAGGCATCGGCCTGCCGGAAGGCATCCAGCAGACCATGCACGAAGCGCACGAACACGCCGGTGTAATTGTTCATCGAGCCCGAGGCATCCAGCAGTACAACGAGGCGCAACTGGCGGAGCTTCGGCCCCTTGCGCACCAGATCCAGCGGCAGGCCGCCGCGGGCCACCGACTTGCGCAAGGTGCGGCGCAGGTCGAGGCGCGGTCCGCCGCTGCGGATGCGGTCGCGGCGGGTGAGACGGCGGCGCATCACCAGCGCAAGCCGTTCGGCCAGCCGGTGCGCCTCGGCCTCCAGCTCGGGATCGCGGATCTTGCGGAAGTCGGTCTCGGCAAGGTTCTCCGCCCGGCTTGCGCCCTCGCGGGTGCCAGCCGGGTCCTCCTCGCCGGCCTCCGGGGCTTCTGCCTCGCGGCTGACATCCAGCGCGGGCGACGAGCGGCGCGCGGCCTGTTCGTCCTGCATCTGCTTCAGCGTGCGGGCACCACCGCTCTCCCCTGCAGAGCCGGCGAGCGCCACCGCCTTCTTCATGCCCTTGTGCAGGAAGTGCGCATCAAACAGCGCATCGAAGGCGAGCCAGTCCGAGCGCCGACCGCAGAACAGGGCCTTCAAGGCCGGGCGCAACGTTGCCGCGCGCTGGCCGGCGGCACCCGTCACCAGCCGGCCCGCATCCGCCGCCTCGCTCGGGCCGATGCGGAACCCCTTGTCGCGCAGCAGCGCGACGAAGGCCGCCAGCGTCAGGCGCAGGGCGGGACCCGGTTCAAACTCGGTGGTCTGGGTGGCGACGGCTTGGCTCATGTCCTCCTCACGCAACCTTGCCGATGAGCCGGTCCGTCACCTCGCGGGTGATGCGGGACCGGTCCTCGCGGGTTTTCAGGACGCAGGCGAGCGTGTCGAAGACCAGCTCCCGGTCCCGGGCGAGATGGGTGCCGCCCAGCCCCGTCAGCGCGGCCGCCCAGTCGATGGTCTCGGCGACGCCCGGCACCTTGGCGAGATCCTCCTTGCGCAGCCGGCTCATCAGCTCGGCGATCTGCAGGGCAAAGGCCGTGTCGATGCCGGGAACCCGGGCGCGCAGGATCTCGGCCTCACGCCCGACGTCCGGGTAGTCGACATAATGATAGAGGCAGCGGCGGCGCAGGGCGTCGGAGAGTTCGCGCGTGCCGTTGGAGGTGAGCACGACGCGGGGAATGCTGGCGGCCGGAATGGTGCCAAGCTCCGGGATCGAGACCTGATAGTCCGACAGGACTTCCAGCAGGAAGGCCTCGAACTCCTCATCGGCCCGGTCGACCTCGTCGATCAGGAGCACCACCGGGCGCTCACTGCGGATGGCAGCGAGCAGCGGCCGCTGCAGCAGGTATTTTTCCGAGAAGATGGCGTTCTCGATCGCGTCCGGATCGCCCTGCCCCTCATGCGCCTTGATGGCGAGAAGCTGGCGCTGGTAGTTCCATTCGTAAAGCGCATCAGAGCGGTCGAGACCCTCGAAGCACTGCAGCCGGATCAGGTCTGTGCCCTCGCTGGCCGCCAAAGCCTTGGCGACCTCCGTCTTGCCGACCCCGGCCTCACCTTCCAGGAGCAGAGGCCGCGCCAGCACCTCCATCAGCAGCACGGCCGTCAGCAGTCCCTCGTCGGCGATGTAGCCGGCGCTGGCAAAGGCCTTGGCGATGCTGTCCTTGGTTCGAGTCATGGATAAGTCCGGTCCTGATGTGGGGTGAAGCGAATGCGGAGGCTCAACGTTCCCCATGCGCATCTGGCAAGGCCGCAGTCCCTCTCCCCCGTTGTGTCAGCGCCGTCGCACGTGAAATCTGGCACGTGTTCGAAGTGAAGGACTGTGCCCATAAAATTTAACCCGCCGGAGCCTCTCCGCTCCCCTCCCCCGCGGGGGGGGGGGGGTGGGGGTGGGGGGAACGGACTTGGATCCAAGCAGCTTGCGTTCTTGGCCAAGTCATCTTCAGACGCCTTGTGATCCGACGACCTCCCCTGCCCCCCCCTCACCCCTCCCCACGAGGGGGAGGGGGCTGAGAGGCCTACCGGAAGACACAAGGTGACATCCAGCCTGCACGAAACTGCGCCACCCCCGCGCCCCGGACGGAGCGCAAGCGCCCCGCCCGGCCTCTGGCGTTGTCAGGCCGTCGCGCCGAGTTCCTTGGCCACTTTCCAGAGGCGCCAGCTGTCATGCGGCATCTGGATGTGGGTGGAGCCCAAGAAAGCGAAGGCATCGTTGACCGCGTTGGAGAAGGCCGGCACGCCGCCGACATTCGGGCTTTCGCCCACGCCCTTGGCCCCGATCGGGTGATGCGGGCTGGGGGTCACGGTAAAGTCCGTTTCCCAGTGTGGCGTCTCGACGGCGGTCGGCAGGAAGAAGTCCATGAAGGACGCCCCCATGACGTTGCCGGCCTCGTCGTAGCGGATCTCCTGCCCCATCGCGATGGCGAAGGCTTCGGTCAGGCCGCCATGCACCTGGCCTTCGATGATCATCGGGTTGATGCGGGTGCCGCAGTCATCGAGCGCGTAGAAGCGCCGGGTCTTGGCAACGCCCGTATCGACGTCGATGTCCATCACGCAGAAATAGGCTCCGAACGGATAGGTCATGTTGGGCGGATCATAATAGCTGACCGCTTCCAGCCCCGGTTCCATGCCCGGGGGCGGCAGATGATAGGCGGCCCAGGCGATCTCGGTCATGGACTTGCGCGCCTCAGGGTTGCCCTTCACCTGGAACCCATCGACATCCCACTCCAGATCGTACTCGGAGACCTCGAGCATGTGGGCCGCGATCATCTGCGCCTTGGCGCGGATCTTGCGGGCCGCCAGCGCGATGGCCGCACCGGCGACCGGCGTGGAGCGCGAGCCATAGGTGCCAAGGCCGTAGGGGGCCGTGTCGGTGTTGCCTTCTTCCACCATGATGTTCTCGGCCGGGATGCCGATCTCGGTGGCGATGATCTGGGCCCAGGTGGTCTCATGTCCCTGGCCCTGGCTCTTGGTGCCCATGCGCGAGATCACCGATCCGGTCGGATGGACGCGGATCTCGGCGCTGTCGAACATGGCAACGCCCAGGATGTCGCAGTTCTTGGACGGGCCGGCGCCGACGATCTCGGTGAAGAACGAGATGCCGATCCCCATGATCTCGCGGGTCTCGCCGCGCCGGAACGCTTCCTGCTTCTGCTTCTGCTCCTCGCGCAGCGCGCGATAGTTCAGCGTGTCCATCGCCTTCTGCATGGCGAGGTGATAGTCGCCGCTGTCATATTCCCAGCCAAGCGCCGACTGGTAGGGGAACTGGTCGCGGCGGATGAAGTTCTTCATCCTGAGGTCCGCCGGATCCATCCCGAGCTTCTGCGCCAGGATGTCCATGCCCCGCTCGATGCAGTAGGCAGCTTCCGTCACGCGGAACGAGCAGCGGTAGGCAACGCCGCCGGGCGCCTTGTTGGTGTAGACGCCGTCGACCGAGAGATGGGCGACGGGGAAGTCATAGGAGCCGGTGACGATGTTGAAGAAGCCGGCCGGCCACTTCGACGGATCGGCGCAGGCATCGAAGCCGCCGTGGTCGGCCAGCACATGCACGCGCAGGCCCGTCACCGTGCCATCCTTGCGGGCGGCGATCTCGGTGGTCATGTGATAGTCGCGGGCAAAGGACGTGGTGGAGAGGTTCTCCATCCGGTCCTCGACCCATTTCACCGGACGGCCCGTGACGATGGAGGCGACGATGGCGCAGATGTAGCCGGGATAGGCACCGACCTTGTTGCCGAAGCCGCCGCCAATGTCCGGCGCGATGACGTGGATCTTGTGCTCCGGGATCGTCGAGAGCAGCGAGGCCACGGTGCGGATGACATGCGGGGCCTGGAAGGTGCCGTAAAGCGTCAGTTCGCCCTTCACCTTGTCCATCGCCGCGACGCACTGGCAGGTTTCCAGCGGCGAGGGATGGGTGCGGTGATAGGAAATCAGCTCCTTGATCGTGACATCGGCCTCGCGGAAGGCCTTGTCGGTCAGGTCCTTGTCGCCGACATCCCAGGTGAAGATGTGGTTGTGGTGCTTGCGCGGGCCGTGCGCACCGCTCGTCTTGCCGACCAGATCCTCGCGCAGCACCGGCGCATCCGGGTCCATCGACTTGAACGGGTCGACCAGAACCGGCAGTTCCTCATATTCCACATCGACAAGCTGGATCGCATCATCGGCGAGATAGCGGTCCTCAGCGAGCACGAAGGCGACTTCCTGGTTCTGGTACAGCACCTTGCCGTCAGCCAGCACCATCTGCACGTCGCCGGCGAGCGTCGGCATCCAGGCGAGGTTGACGCCCTTGAGGTCTTCCGCCGTCAGAACCGCAATCACGCCCGGCAGGGCCAGGGCCCGCGAGGCATCGATCTTCTTTACCCGTGCATGCGGATAAGGGGAGCGGACGAAGTCGCCGAACAGCATGCCGGGCATCTTGATGTCGTCGACATACTGGCCCTTGCCCTGCGTGAAGCGGATGTCCTCGACGCGCTTGCGCTTGCAGCCCATGCCTTCCAGCCGGGCCTCGCGCTGTTCCTTGGTCAGCGTCATGTCGTTCATTCTGCTGCCTCCTGGAAGTCACGCCCGGCCAGCTTGGCGGCGGCGTACTGGATCGCCTTGACGATGTTCTGGTAGCCGGTGCAGCGGCACAGGTTACCGGCAATGCCGGCGCGGATTTCCGCTTCGGTCGGGTCCGGGTTTTCCTTCAAGAGCACATGCGCGCGCAGGATCATGCCGGGCGTGCAATAGCCGCACTGCAGGCCATGCATCTGGCGGAAGCCTTCCTGCAAAGCCGACAGGGTGCCATCGGCAGCGGCCATGCCTTCGATGGTGGTGATCTCCGCCCCGTTCGCCTGGACGGCGAACATGGTGCAGGACTTCACCGACATGCCGTTCATCTCGATGGTGCAGGCGCCGCAGTGGGATGTCTCGCAGCCGATATGCGGGCCTGTAAGGGACAGTTCCTCGCGCAGGAAGTGGATCAGAAGCGTGCGCGGCTCGACGAAGCGCTGCACCTTCTTGCCATTGACCGTGAGGGTCAGGGGATGCTTTTCGATTTCGCTCATTTTTGTCTCCCTCAGGCCGCTGCGCGGTCATAGGCGCGGGCCAGTGCCCGGCGCAGCATCACGCCGGCCATGCGCGTGCGGTATTCCGCCGGCCCACGGCCGTCGGAGGCGGGATTGGTGATTGCTTCGGCTGCAGCCACGGCACGGGTGACGACATCGGCTTCCATGGACGATCCGGTCAGGATACGGCCCGCCTCCTCGGCAAACAGCGGCGTGTCGGCGACATTGGTGAGGCCGATGGCGCAGGAGGTGATCTGATGTCCGCTGCGGGTCAGCATCACGGCAGCCGCCGCCGTGGCGTAGTCGCCGACCTTGCGCTTCAGCTTTTCGTAGGCATAGCCGTGCCCGGCAGCCGGCACCGGAATGCGGATCGCGGCCACGATCTCGTCGGGGCTCAGTGCGGTGAAATAAGCCGCTTCGTAGAACTCGCGCGCAGCCACATGGCGTTCGCCCGACGGGCCGACGAGCACGTAGCTCGCATCGAGACACTGCATCAGCGCCGGCATGTCGTTGCCCGGATCGCCGTTGGCGACATTGCCGCCGATGGTGCCCAGATAGCGGATCTGAGGATCGGCGATGACCAGCGAGGTCTCGCGCAGGATCGGCAGCTTGCTGGCGAGAAGTTCGGATCCGATCACTTCGTGCTGGGTGGTCGTCGCGCCGATGACGATGTGGCCCCCGTCCTCGCGAATGCCTTTCAGCTCGGCGACGCCGCCGAGGTCGACAAGATGCTCGGGCGCCGCCATGCGCAGCTTCATCATCGGGATCAGGCTGTGGCCGCCGGCCAGCGGCCGGGCTTCCTCGCCGTGGCTGGCAAGAAGGGCCACCGCCTCCTGTACGGTCGATGGTCTGTGATAGGTGAACTGTCCTGGGATCACGGCTTCCTCCCTCACCGGTGCGGTCAACTCAGGGGTACCGGGCCAAACCGCTTGCTCCTGATCCTGAGGCTGGCGATGTGTGCGGTGCACGCACAACGGGAGCTGCACCATTCGCGCTGCCTCTGCACGAAATGCGTCAGCAGGGTTGCCGCATCTCGGGCGAAAAACGGATGATTTCCTCCCGCAACGGGCGGAGACGAGCAAACTCCGGTTGAATTGAACTTTGCGCGTCGGCCTACTCGGCCGCGTTGACCGTGCCGCTGGCAACGCTGGACTTTAGCCTTGGCCATTTGGACCGGCTGACCGGCGCGCTGTGGCCATGACTGCCTTCCAGCAGCACCATTCCGCTGTCCCCGGCCCGCCGCAACGCGCGGACCCGGCCGAGATTGACGATGTGCGAGCGATGCACGCGTGTGAAATGGCGCCCGTCGAGCAGGCGTTCGACTTCGGTGATCGACAGGGGACAGAAATAGGCGCGATGCAGATCGAACACCCGGGTGTAATGGGCATCCGCCTGCACGGCGACAATCTCGCCAACGGCCAGACGCGCCTTGCCGCCATCGCGCTCAATGGGCAGGGACAGGCCGCCCACGGCGAGCTGAGACCGCAGGCGTGCCTCGTCAGGCGCGCTCTGCAGGCCAAGCGCCGCGCGGCGCAACGGTTCTGCAAGACCGTCGCGCGTGGTTGCCGGCACGGACGAGAGTGCCGCCAGAGAGGCAACGCTGGTCGTTTGCGCTGCCTCGTCGTCTTCGCCCGGATGCGCTGTCTCACTGGCGGCAAAGGCGGGACCTAGCTGTGCGGCCGGCGTTGGTGCGGACAGCGCCAGCGGCGGCTCCGCCTCCTCGGTTTCCGGCACAAGGGTCAGCAGGAAGAGGCCGGAAACGAGAAAGGCCACCACCGAGACGATGATTGCAAGACTACCGGGCGACACAGCCGGCGCGCCCGTACCGCCGCCCTCCATCGGCATCAGCGTCATGCCGGCCATGGCGATGTAGTGCATCGCCGCGATGGCAAGTGCAAGCGCCAGCGCCGACACCAGAACGGGCGGACGGCGAACCGTGCCGAAGGCAAGCCAGAGCGCCAGGCCGGACACGCAGAAGGCCACCAGAAAACTGGCGCCGACAAATCGCGGATCATGGGTCATGTGCGACGAGGCATGCAGCGCCAGCATGCCGAGGTAATGCATGGTGGCAATGCCCGCGCCCATGACAAAGGCGGCGATGAGCAATCGCAACCGCGTGAGCCCGCCCCTTCGCCGTGCGGCCGTGAACACCGCCAGCCCGACGACCAGGACGCAGATCAGAAACGACAGCAACGTCGGCAGCACGAGGAAATCAACTGCCACGGGCAGCTGCGCCGCCAGCATGCCGACGAAATGCATGGACCAGATGCCAAGGGCGAGGGTCAATGCGGAGCCCGCCAGCAGCATGCGCCGGCGTGCATCGCGCGCGTCACGCACGCGGATGGCCATGCTCAATCCGACAAAGCTGCCCTGGAAGGCAACCAGAACGGACAAGGCAACGAGCCAGGGCTCATGGGTGAGTCCCATCCTCGCGTCTCCCTCCTGCCGGCACCGCGATGAACGCAGCCTCCTCCCCGGCACTGCCGTAAGGATAAGGAAAGTCTGTGAAATGTCCACAGCCCGCCAGCCATTGCATGGGCGGGGCGAGGCCTCTAACCTGCCCTCTCTTCGCCGTTCCAACTCCACCACAACACCGGGCCCAGCGAACATGTCCTTGTCGGAAAAGACCATTCTCGTCACGGGTGCCAGCGCCGGCATTGGCCGGGCCACCGCGATTGCCTTCCTTGAGGCCGGGGCACAGGTGTTCTGACGGGACGCCGGCTGGACGCCCTCAACGAGACGCTGGCCCTCTCCGGCGCGCCAACCGAACAAGCGCTATGTGTTGCCGGCGATGTCAGCGACGAGGCCTTCGTCGATGAGTTGTTCGCCGCTCTGGAGGCAAGGTTTGGCCGGCTTGACGTGGTCTTCAACAATGCAGGCATCAGCCTGCTCTCGCGCACAATCGACGAGATCAGTCCGCAGGAATTCCGGAACGTGATCGACGTGAACGTGAACGGTGCCTTTTTGATCGCCCGTGCCGCCTTCGCGCTGATGCGGCGACAGGTGCAGCAGGGCGGGCGCATCATCAACAACGGCTCGATTTCCGCGCATGTGCCGCGTCCGGGCTCGGTCGCCTACACCACGTCGAAACACGCCATCACCGGCCTCACGCGCAGCCTGTCGCTCGACGGCCGCCGCTTCAACATCGCCTGCGGCCAGATCGACATCGGCAACGCCGCCTCGGACATGACCGACGCAATGAGCAAGGGCGTGCCGCAGGCCAACGGAACGGTCGCTGCCGAGCCCGTCATGGACGTGCAGCACGTGGCCAGCTCTGTCCTGCACATGGCTGGCCTGCCGCTGGAGGCAAACGTGCAGTTCATGACGGTAATGGCCACCACGATGCCCTTTATCGGCCGGGGGTAACCTCGCCTCGCCACCCCACCGACATCTGACGCTTTCCCGCGAAGCCCTTGCGCTTCTCGACGGTGAAGCCGGCCTGGGCCAGGGCGCGGCGAACCCAGCCGGCGGATGTGTAGGTTGCGAAGCTCCCGCCCGGGGCTGTTGCTGCATAGACCGCCTGCATCAGACCCGGCTGCCAGAGCTCCGGGTTACGTGATGGGGCAAAGCCGTCGAGGAACCAGGCATCCACGGGAAGACAGGAACTTAAGGCAACAGGGGCCTTCTCGTTCACCAGCTCGGGGACAAGCCTGTTGACATCTCCAAGACCAAGCCAGAGTGTTACGCCCGGCATTTCCATCAGGTGCCAGCCCGCTGCGGCGCCCTCGCCGATGCGAGCTTTTGCCAGTAGCTGCCGCAGACTATCGGCAAGCATGCCCAGCTCCGGAAAGGCGGCATGGGCCTTCTCGAGCTGGGCGATCGACAGCGGGAAGGCCTCGACCGTGATGAAGGTCAGGTGCGGCGCGGCGGGCTGATCGCGCAGCAATGCCAGGGTGGCAAGCAGATTCAGTCCGGTACCGAAGCCGAGTTCCCCGATGACGAACTGGTCCCTGCCCTGCCAGCGCGCCGGCAGGCCGTTGCCGGCGTGAAAGACATGGGCCGTTTCGGCAAGGCCACCGGCGCGCGAAAAGTAGGTGTCGCCAAATTGCGGCGCCCGGGGCACGCCATCGTCCAGCCATTCAAGCTCTGGCGCGGCAACCGGTTGCGGCAATTTCCTTTGTTCGTCCTGAGCCATGCGATAGAACCCGCTGAGGCGGCACAGCCTGTGTCCCGATGCCTTTCCTTCCTAGCGGAGCCCGCGCCTCGTGTCCAAGTCCCCGGATGTGCTCGTCTTTGGTGCTGGCGTCTTTGGCCTGTCGGTCGCGCTCAGCGCCGCCCGCAAGGGCTTGCGGGTAACGCTTGTGGAGCAGAAAGCCATTGGCTCAGGGGCGAGCGGGGGCGTTCTTGGCGCGTTGATGCCGCACATGCCGGCCCGCTGGAACGCGAAAAAGGCGTTTCAGTTCGAGGCGCTTGCCTCCCTGTCCGGCTTTATTGCCGCCCTTGAGACTGAGACGGGCCTTGACTGCGGCTACCGCCGCTGTGGCCGGGTTCTGCCGATCACCACGGCGGACCTTCGGGCGCATCACGAGGCGCGCGCGGCCGAGGCGTTGACCCACTGGACGACCCCGGTCACCGGTTTTTCGTATGCGGTCGAGGATGCCGGCACGCTTGGCGGCTGGATTGCCCCCGAGGCGGCGCCCTTCGGCGTTGTCCGGGAAACGCTGGCGGCCCGCGTGGCGCCCCGCGCCTATCTCGGAGCGCTCGCTGCCGCGTTCACCGCCACCGGCCGCAGCGCGAACGGGAACCGGACGGAACTTCGTCTCGGCGAGGGATTTGGTGAGCTGGACGACAAAACGGGGACGGTCACGCTCTCCTCCGGCACCCGGATCAGTGCCGGCCGCATCGTCCTGGCGCAGGGCTATGCCGCGTTTGATGCGCTGGCCGCGCTCACCGGCCAGACGCTTGGCGAGGGCCAGAAGGGGCAGGCGCTTCGGATCGATGGCACGGGTCTTTCCGACATGCCCGCCGTCTATTGCGACGGGCTCTACGTCGTCCCGCACAGCGACGGCAGCGTTGCCATCGGCAGCACGGCGCTGGCTGGGGTAACCGATACCGAGCCGGAAGCGGCGGCGACGGCTGACCTCGTTGCCCGTGCCATCCGCTTCTGCCCGCAACTCGCCGGACGCCCCGTCATCGAGGCCTGGGCCGGCATTCGCCCGAAGCCGAAGGCGCGCGATCCGCTGGTTGGCGCGGTTCCGGGGCTGCGCCGCGCTTTCGTCGCCACGGGCGGTTTCAAGACCGGCTTCAGTCTCGCGCACCGCATCGCCGACGCCCTTGTGGCGGAGCTGGCGGACGAGGCGCCGCAGCATCCCCTGCCCGCCTCCTTCCGCCCCGAGGCGCATTTCGCCTGAGCGACGCATCATTCGCCTCCCTCAGTTGTCGAACAGGCTGGCAATCGCCAGCGCCTTGCGCAGGCGGTTCGGATCAATGCCGCGCAAGGAGCTTTCATCGGCATCCGGCTCATCCCCCGGCGCCAACTGCGGCGCGGGTTGAGGCTGGGAAGCTGGCTGGGCCGAGGATTGCGGCTGAGGTGCCAGCTTCAGGGCCGCTGCCACCTGCTGGGCGTTGAGCGCCGCGCCGGGGCGATCGGCTTTTAGCGCAGCATCAAGGTTGTCAAAGACCAGCGCCGGTGCCGTTGCCTGAAGTGCAGCAAGGTCAATGGAGTTCATGCGGATGATATCATCGTAGCTCTTGCTCGCCACGGCCAGGTTGCCGAACTGACGCGACGCGTAGGCCGTCAGGCTGGGATTGCAGTTCTGGTAGTAGCCGTCTTCGTTCATCATCACCTCCCGCCGCTTTTCGGCGAAAGGGGTGTACTGGCTGTTCAGGTCAAAGAGGCGATTGTTCGCCGGATCGTCCAGCAGCAGCGCAATTTCGGTGTCGGCGTAAGGATTGTCGTTGATGTCGATGGCATCGCGGATGATGACCAGGCCGCGCCCGGCGAGATCCCGGGTCAACGTCTGGTTGCCGCGTGTCATGACACTGGCGATGGGATCCTGGGCCGAGCTGTTGATGAAGGTCGCATAGTCGTAGAAATTGAAACGCTTCAGGGCGGCTCCATTCGTCGAAGCGATGTTTTCCATCGACTTGCTCGACAGGCTCAGCGCCAGCCCGCATTCCATCAGGCTGTGATGATATTGCAGGACCATCGTGGCAATCGGCACCATTTCCTCGCCAAGGCCGATGGCTGTGCCCGCGTAGATGTCCAGAAGATCGGTTCCATTCGCCCCGGCAATGAAAAACGCCAGCACATCCAGTGCATCCGTCGTGGTGCCGGAAATGTCTGCACCAATATAGGGACCGTAGAAGCGCTCCATGTATTTGACCACGGACCGGTCGAGCAGTTCGTTCTTGAAGATGCCGAGATCTGGCCATTCGGTGAGGTCAAAGTCCGTCACCGGCCGCCGGGCCCGGTTGGCCTTGTTGAAGGCGAGCTGGTTGCGCAGCCCGTCGCGAAACTGGTTCACGGCATTGACGGTTGCGTCCTGTCCGCCACCGCCAAATTCAAAATACTCGCCAACGTAGCGCAGCATGTCGCCGATGGCATAGATGTCCTGGATCGCACCATCGCGCGTTACAAAGTCATCCGCCCTTACGCGAGCGGCTTTCCGAGCGCGGTTCGCTGCATCCGCAGCGCGCTGGTCCAGCGGGCTGCCAGTGCCGGAGTCTTTTCCAGGAAGCTTTGGCAGGCTCTTGACCCAGCCTGCAAAGACAGTGGCAAAAGCGGTCCCATCCCCAGTGCCCGGCTTGAACAATTCGGCCACCAGCACGTCGGTCATGGTCGAAATCTGGGCTGACCGCAGCCGGTTGCGCGCATCCTGAACGGCACGGCCATAAATGATGATCGGATCCTTCGCCATGGTAGCTCCCTGGAACTGGCTGCACTCAGATGGAAGGGACGCGGGCGAACCGATCCTGTGACGCTGCGGCTGGACAGGGCCGCAACGAACTGCTTTGGTCGCACCAGAACCGAACGGTTCGGTACGCACGATTTGCTTGTTCCCGGAGAAACAGATGAGCCTCGACAGTGTCCGCGCTTTCTTTGCCGAACACGCGCCTGACATCGCAGTCACGGTGAAGGAGGAGAGCACCGCAACAGTGGCGGAAGCAGCCGCTGCCCTGGGCGTCACGCCGGCGGAGATTGCCAAGACCCTGTCGATCCAGGCCGGCGACGATGTTGTGCTGATCGTGACGCGCGGCGATGCCCGTCTCGACAACAAGAAGGCCAAGGCGACCTTCGGCTCGAAAGTGAAGATGCTGGGCCTTGACGTGGTCGAGGAGATAACCGGTCATCCGGTCGGCGGCGTTTGCCCCTTCGGCCTTGCCCGGCCGCTGCGCGTCTGCTGCGAT
Source organism: Pannonibacter sp. (assembly GCF_051860505.1). NCBI lineage: Bacteria > Pseudomonadati > Pseudomonadota > Alphaproteobacteria > Hyphomicrobiales > Stappiaceae > Pannonibacter > Pannonibacter sp. The sequence goes on from NZ_JBHYDX010000010.1 coordinate 42,102, forward strand.
GTCTCGCTCAAGGCGTTTACCCAAGTCTATCCCGCCGCCGGCGCGGTCAACGCCGCTGTCTGCCTCTCGCCCGAGCGGATGGCGGCGCTGACAGGGGCTGACTGGGTTGATGTCTGCAAGGATCCGGAGGGCGACTGAGCGCCGCCTCAAAGCCTCGTCAATCTTTTCAGGGTATGTCTTGCCTCCATGACTGGATGAGGAGACCGCATGACTGTCCTGATCACTGGCGGCGCCGGCTATATCGGCAGCCACATGGTGCGATGCCTGCTCGACGCGGGGGAAACACCCCTTGTCGTCGACAATCTCGTCACCGGCTTTGACTGGCTGGTGCCGGAGGGCGTGCCCTTCATCCAGGCAGATGTCGGCGACGTCTTGCGAATGGAGCAGATCCTGAAGCAACACGCCGTCGAGGCCGTGATCCATTTCGCAGGGTCCGTCGTGCTGCCGGAGTCCGTCTCCAACCCGCTGAAATATTACCGCAACAACACGGCTGTCTCGCGCAATGTCATCGAGGCTTGCGTCAATGCCGGCGTCGACAAGTTCATCTTCTCCTCGACGGCGGCCGTCTACGGCGATCCTGACGAGGTGCCGGTGCGCGAGGATGCGCCGCTGCGACCGCAGTCGCCCTATGGCCTGTCAAAGCTGATGACGGAACTGATGCTGAAGGATGTGGCAGCCGCCCATCCGTTCCGCTACACGGCGCTGCGCTACTTCAATGTCGCCGGTGCCGATCCGCAAGGCCGGACCGGACAGGCAACGCTGAATGCCACCAACCTGATCAAGATCGCCTGCGAAACCGCGCTCGGAAAACGCGATCACATGACGATCTTCGGCACCGACTATCCCACCATCGATGGCACCGGGGTTCGCGACTACATCCATGTCTGGGATCTGGTCGAGGCGCATCGTCTGGCCTTGCTGCGCCTGCGGGCCGGCGGCGGCAGCGTGGTCATGAACTGCGGTTATGGCAAGGGCTCCAGCGTGCGTCAGGTCATCGACGCCGTTCAGGCTGCCTCGGGCGCAACGTTCGAAGTTCGCCTTGGTGAGCGCCGCCCGGGCGACATGCCGGAGGTCCTGGCCGCCAACGATGTCATCCTGCGGGAGCTGAACTGGCAGCCCAAGCACGAGGACCTGAACGTGATCGTGCGCCATGCGCTCGACTGGGAAGCCGCGCTCGCCCGGCGCAACCGGATCTGACATCTATCCGGACGTTCCGGCAAGGCACTTGCGCACATCGTCAACCAGCCTCGGGTCGCCAAGAGCGACAAAGGCAGGATTGCGCAGCATGGTAACCACATCCGTATCCGGCACGAGCCTGTACGCGAGTTCCGGCCACTCGCCTTGCGCGATGTTGCGCACAGTGCCACCGGCGGCCCGCAAAACCGCGTGACCAGCTGCAATATCCCATTGCATGGTCGGCGACAGGCGCGGGTAAACGTCCGCCCTGCCACTGGCCAGCCAGCACAGCTTGAGTGACGAGCCGACCGAGACAACGTCCGTTGCGTTCAGGGCCTCGATCATGGATTGCGTCTGGGCGCAGAGATGCGAGCGGCTGGCCAGGATGGAAATGCCGCCTGCCGGGGCCGGCCGGACCGCAATAGGGGCGACTTCGGCAATCGCTCCGTCCCTTACGCTGGCATGAAAGGCAGCCCCGTCTGCGTTCCAGTAGATGTCGCCCGACGCCGGGGCATAGACGACACCCTGCACCGGGACGCCGCCACGGATGATGGCGATGTTGACGGTGAACTCGCCATTGCGGCTGATGAACTCGCGGGTACCATCCAGGGGATCGACGAGGATGAAGTCAGGTCCGCTGGCTGGAATGTGACCAGCGGCAATGGCCTCCTCCGCCACGACTGGCAGGTCCGGGAAATGCTCGGAAAGCCGGCGCAGGATGATTGCCTCCGCGGCATGGTCCGCTGCGGTCACCGGCGATCCGTCGCCCTTGCTGCTGAAGTCGGTCTCGGCGGCATAGATCGCAAGTATGGCTTCGCCAGCCTCCAGCGCCATCGCCAGCAGCGCTCTTTCGGCCGGATCGAACGGCACGCCGGACTGCGAATGACGGGGATGGGCTTGCGGGCTCGGGTGGTTCATATCCGCTACTTTCCTGCACAGGCCAATGCGCCAACGCCAGCCGGGACGCCAACAGTGCGGGGCAGCCGCGACCTTCAAGTGCCGTCATCGCCCGGATTTGATTGGGGAACGCAAGGCCAGCGACGTTGGATCCGGTATGGATGTAGCACTGATCGGCAAGCCAACGGAGGCATCAACGCGCGTGTTTATCCCCGGCCCGGAAATATCTTTCTTTTCAGACAGGCTCGTGCAGGCGTCGGCTCAGTCTGACAGATCAGGCAGCAAGGCGCTTGCCAGGGAGGACTTCAGCCGGCTCGGACGACGTGTGATGGGCTGAGGGCTTGGACTGCCCCCGGGCGACGCTCCGCGGACGCGCCATCAAGACGGCCGCACCACTCGCCAGCACCAAGGCAACAGGCCAGGCAATCGCAGCACCAATTGCAAGCATCAGACGGAGCCGGCTCGACCGGTTGGTGTCGATCAACTCAGCGCAGGAAAACGCGAGGAACATCAAGGCCACGACACCGTAGAGCAACGCGCCGAGAAACATCAGGATCATTGCGCCGGTCATGAATTCTGGCTCCAGTCCACCTGTTAAGGTTAACCCCGACGAGGCTTCCCTCCCGGACTTTGTTTCAGTTCACGCGCCTGAAGGCCTAGATGAGCCAGGCCACCAAACTATAGAGGGCAAAGCCACTGATGACCATGGAACCCCAGAACAGCAGGTTCTTTGCCAGCAGGAACACAAACGCCGAGGCACGTTTGCCAACACCGCTCCACAAGCGCCGGCTTGCGGTCCGGCGTTCGGTTCGGGTGAGGCTAGCTGCGCGAAACATCGGCTTGGTCATGTCCTTGCCCATCAACCCCAGTCTGGAAAATAAGCTGCACTGCTTAACAAGTGTTAAAGTCGGCAGGCGGTCGATCGGGTCACAGGTGTGCCAGAACAGGGCAGGACCGCCGCAACCCGTCCGCATCACTCCAGACAGGCACAGCGAATTTTCCCTCGCCGACAAGGACCCAAGCGCGGGGCAGGTGTGACGCGGCGGACTTGCGTGAGGCTTGAGCGTTCAGCCCCATCAACGCCCTTGTCAAAAAGGTGGCGCCTGGCAGACATCCCAGAACGACGTAAAAGCACGACAGACCACCGCAGCGCGAGAAAACGCCAGCGACCTGAAAGCATCTGGGAAGATGGGAGAATTTGGCTGGGGTTTTTGGACGCATACAGAACGCCATGCTATGCGCCTTCGGCAGAAATGACCCTGCTCACGGTGGATGCCGAAGCGATTGAGTTGATTTCAGCGTGGAGTTGAGCGTTGGCATATGCTAGACATATGGCAGATGTTCATCTCCACCATGGAGGCTCGTCATGCCGCGCACCGTGTCCATCTTTCGCAACAACCGCAACCAGGCTATCCGCCTGCCCAAGGACCTGGAGTTTCAAGGCGTAACGGAGCTGACCATCGAACGACAGGGCGACACGATCCTTTTGCGCCCGGTGCGACCGGACTGGCTGTCTTACTTGGACGAGCCCCGCGCCGACGCCGATTTCCTGCACGAACGGCCCGATCTCATTGAAGATGGGCGATTCTCCTTCGATGAATAAAGCAAGCCCATACGGCAAGGAACGCTCAAGGCGCGACGGGGAAGGAACGAATGCCGGTCGTCTACATGCTCGACACGAATATCTGCTCGTTCATCATGCGCGAGCGGCCGGCCTCCGTGCTTGAACGGCTGCAACAGACTGTAAACGAGCAGCACCAGATCGCTATTTCGGTCATCACCTATTACGAGATGCTGCTGGGAACCGTCGGCCGCAACGCCTCACCCCGGCATGCGCAACTGGTCAACGCTTTCATCTCCCGCCTCTCGATCATCCTGCCGTGGGACGCGGCTTCCGCTGAATGCGCCGCGGGCATCAAGCAGCAACTGGCCGCGAAGGGGACCCCAATTGGCAACAACGACGTCATGATTGCGGGTCATGCGCTGGCAGCGGACTGCGTGCTGGTGACGAACAACACGCGGGAGTTCGCGCGCGTTGATGGGTTGCGTTTCGAGGATTGGGCCACGGGTTCATAGCCATGACAATGATCCAATGGAATCCGCAGAACTTGGCTGTCGACGCGCTCAGGGAATGCGGCGACTTGCTCAATCAACGGCACATTTAGCTAATCTCAGAAGACCGCTTACAGGGCCATTCTTCAACAACAGCTCTAATTCATATCCAGGAGAATTTGGCTGGGGCGCCAGGATTCGAACCTGGGAATGTCGGTACCAAAAACCGATGCCTTACCACTTGGCGACGCCCCAGCAGGCCGGACGGCTCGGTCCGGTCGGGTGAGGCGCTGTATACCTCCTGCCGCCAGACGGTGCAAGCACCTCTCCGAAACATCCGAAATACCTGTTTACAGCCATTTTCCAGCGGAATTCCCGTGACTTATCCACGCCTTGGGCTCTAGCCACGAACTTTTTTCGTCTTCTTCGCATTGCGCTCTTGCGGACCTCAAATCACGGTGCTAATTACCCCCCACATCGGCGGCGCACCTAGCTCTGCCGTTCCCGGCGGTCGCAAGACCGACATCACTGGATCGGAGTGTAGCGCAGCCTGGTAGCGCACCTCGTTCGGGACGAGGGGGTCGAGTGTTCGAATCACTCCACTCCGACCATCCAGTTTTCCTTCATGAATTGTCGTTGCAACGAGTCGAAATTCGCGTCCATGCGATTTCGAATCATCGCGCGAAACCGTTGTCAGCGCCCTTCCCTTGAGCGCCTGCACAATCCATCATTTCAGCAACCAAAATATACAACCAGACCACTCTGCAGTTGAGATGCGTCGCAAAAGTTACTTTACAATAGAATAATACTCGCGCTGCGTGCAATTAACCTGTTGATAACCCCTTCGCTACGGCTCCCCCCTTACGCCTCTGCATCATTTTTGAGCAAACTGGCCGGGTAATTTTCCTTAGGGGAACCCGATGACCATAAAGTTTCGGATTCTGGCCAGTCTTGTCATCATGACTTTGATGCTCGCCGTCATGGGCCTGTGTGGCTATTTCGCCTTGTCAGCCTCTTATGAATCCATCCGTACAATTGTCGATGACAGAGTTGTTCCGATGAAACAACTGAAACGGGTTGCAGATTCTTATGCTGTCAGCATTGTCGACACCGCACACAAGGTCCGCAGTGGTGCATTGACTTGGGAGCAAGGACAATCTTCGGTTTCTGATGCTCTCTCGATCATCAACAAGGAGTGGTCCGCTTATAGTTCCACCTACATGGTTCCAGACGAGAAGGCTCTGGCTGAAGAGGTCTATGCAGCCATGTCGGCGGCCAAACCCTCCGTTACACGGCTTGAGTACATCCTGCAGTCGCGGGACCAGGCTGCGCTCGAGACCTATATCAATGCCTCGCTCTATTCGACCATCGACCCTATTGGCGACCCGATCTCCAAACTCGTCGACTTGCAGATCGATGTTGCGGGGCAAGAGTATGAGTCTGCCAAGGCAACGGACCAGTTGTCGCTGACGATCATGGCGGTGCTGGCGGTGCTCTCGGCAGCGATTGCCGGCTTTGTCGCCATATTCGTGATCCGCAGCGTCCTGTGGCCGATCCAGTCCATGCAAGACGCCATGAAGCGGTTGGCCGACCAGGACTTCGCCGTCGAAGTTCCAGGCATTGGCCGGAAGGATGAAATCGGCGGAATGGCCTCGGCCGTTGCCGTCTTCAAGGAAAATGGGCTTGAGCGCCAGCGTCTCGAAGCAGAGCAGGCGGCAGAGCGTGCGGCCCGGGAGAGGCGTGCCCTGCTGATCGAGGAACTGGTCTCCACCCTTGACGAGGATGTCGGCGTGATCCTGCGCACGGTGGCCTCGGCCTCGTCGGAGCTTGAAGCAACAGCTGAATCCCTGTCACAGATCGCAGAAACCAGCGCCCAGACGGCAACAACTGTGGCAGCAGCCTCCGAGCAAGCGGCGGCAAATGTTCAGACCGTTGCAGCCGCTTCGGATGAACTGGCCGCGTCGATCGGTGAAATCTCGAACCAGGTGCAAATGTCGGCGAATATCTCCGACCAAGCATTGAGAGCTGCGACGGAGACCGAGGCGACCGTCAACGGCCTTGTCGCCTCGGCGTCCCGTATCGGCGGCGTGCTGGAACTGATCAACAACATCGCCGGACAAACAAATCTCCTGGCGCTGAACGCGACCATCGAGGCGGCGCGTGCCGGAGAGGCTGGCCGGGGCTTTGCCGTGGTTGCGACCGAAGTGAAGACGCTCGCTGCCCAGACGGCCCGCGCGACCGGCGAGATCGGGGCGCATATCGATGAAATGCAGAACGCCACCAATCAGGTCGCACTCGCCATCCAGGGCATTGGCGAAATCATCCGCAGGATCAATTCAGCCTCCACCGCGATCTCGGCAGCCGTGGAGGAACAGGGCGCGGCCACGCAGGAAATCGCGCGCAACGTCAATCAGGCTGCCTATGGGACGCAGCAGGTGTCATCGAGCATCACCAATGTCACAGGCTCGGCAACGCAGACGGGCGCCGGCTCTGTCCAGGTGCTGTCGTCCTCGCAGGAACTGGCCCGCCAGTCGCACATCCTGAAGACCAAACTGGATGCCTTCTTCTCCAACATCCGGGCCGCCTGACAAGACGGGAACATCCGCTTCCCAATCAAGTGACAAGAGCCGGGAAGGTTCCCCTGCCCGGCTCTTGCTTTTGCTTTTGCTTTTGTCTTTGTCTTTGCTTGGTTATTTCACCGTAACCGTCACCGTTTTCGCGATGCGCGGCTCGCCAGTCCCGGACAGGACGAAGCGCAGTTCATAGACGCCTGGCTCTTGCGGGGTTCGCATCGTCAACTGACCATCCGCAATGTCTTCAGCGCCAGTCCACAGCCCCGAGCTGTAGCTGCCGGGCTCGGCACCCGGCAAGGTGAAGCCGATCCAGTTCGAGCCGTTCCTTGGGCCTTTGGCTGCGAAAGTGACGTCGGTTGCAGCGGCAACTTCCGTGGGAATACCGAGTTGGATGTCCGGCTCTGTCAAGGTCAAGGCCTGCGCCGCCATCACCTTGGCCCCGTCAGCAGCCGACAGCACATAGCGCAGTTCATAGGCTCCAGGCGTCAGCGGCAAGCGCAGGCGCACGACGGGATCCGATGGCGGAGTCCAGGTCAGATAGCTGCCTGCGGCTGAAGCCGGCTCCGAAACGCCGATCCAGTCGCTGCTGCCGCCTGGCCCTTGCCAGGTCACGTCGATCTCGGCGCCCGCTTCGGCCGAGGCTGGAGCAACCAGGGCACTGCTGCCCTCGGTAACCTCGAACGCCTTGCGCTGCACCACCGCGCCGTCATGCCCGGTGACATAGATCGCTTCATATGCGCCCGTCTCCGAAGGGGCCATCAGCATGGCAGGGCCCGTCTCGACGAAGACATAGCGGCCGGCATAGTCCCCGGCACCGCCCCCCTGCGGGACGAAACCAATCCAGTCGCCTGTCCCGCCCGGACCTTTCCAGTCGACGGAAACCTGCGCGCCGACAGGGACAGTTGCCGGCAATTCGAGCGACAGCTCGGCCGGTACAACGGTCAAGGGCGCGCGCGCGATGATGCGGTCATCACCCGCACTCCAGACATAGACGATTTCATAGGTGCCGGGCTCAGAGGGCAAGCGCATGTCGACAGGGCTGCCATCATCGACCCGCACCCACAGATCGGTTTCAAGCCGCTCGCCATCCGCCGTCACGATACGCAGGAAATCACCCGGTTCCCTCGGCCCCTCGAAGCTGACGGCGAGAACCGACGAGGCGGGAGCGGAGGCTGCGGTAAGACTGATGCTGGCCTTGGGGACCACACCGTCCAGGACCACAGTCGCCGTGCCCCCGGCGTCGGTGACACTGGCCTCAACGCCGCCGGACTTTTCCAGAAGCGTCGCTGAAACCGTATAGGCTTCGGGTGGAAGCGGCAGGCTGACTGTCCCGCCGGTGAGCCCGGCCGCCACGACGGCTTCGCTGTCGCGACCGCTTACCGTCCAACTGACCGGTCCCTCGATCGGCTTGCCGGTTGCGCCGTCAATCGCGGTCAAGATCAGCTCGGGCAACTTTGCCGCAGGCGCCTCCTGCGAGACGTTGGCTGCCGATTTCTTCAGGGCTTCAGAGAGTTCTGCAGCATCGCGGGCATTGGTGTAGCTGCCACCCGTCAGGCTGGCGATACAGGCGATTTTCGCCTGGTCGGCACGCGAGGCAATGTCAAAGCCGATGACATGCGCCTTGAAATCAACGCCGGCGCGGGCAAGTTCCGCCGCCAGGGCGCAAGGATCGCCGGAACAGGTTTCAATGCCATCGGAAACGAGGATCAGGCGGGTAGGCCGATCGGCGACCCCGAGGTTTGTTGCCGCCTGGCGCAGAGCCTCGGTGATGGGCGTTTTGCCTTTCGGCTTGACCCTTGCTGCGGCTGCCTTGAGCGCGGCCCGGTCCAGGGGCGTCAGCGGCGCCACCAGCTCAACATCGGAGCAGTCGCCCTCCCGGCGATGACCATAGACCATCAAACCGGTTCGACCGCCGTCCGGCAACTCGTCCAGCAAATTGCCCAGCGCTTCACGGGCGATCTCGATCTTGGCAACGCCATCGATCTGCCCCCACATGGAGTTGGATACATCAAGCACAATCATCGTGTCGGGCGTCGTGCCCGATTGTGCGTAGGCCACGCCGGGAAGCAAGCCGACAAGTCCAAGCAACGCCCCGACCCATGCTCCTCTTCGTCCGTTTGGACAGAATGCCATCCGATCTCCCCCTTCGTGTCAGGCCCAGGTGCCGTGTTTTACCGGCACGGGCGCGACTGTGGCGGAAGAAAGTGGCAAGGCCTGTGATCAAAGTCACAGGCCTTGCGAAGACCAGGGCGCTGATAGAAATCAGCCCCACGGGGAAGTCAGGCCGCTGCCACCTCGGCCAGGAACCGGTCGATTTCTGTGCGTAGCGCGGTTGTCTTGGTTCCAAGTTCGCCACTTGCGGCAAGAACCGACTGCGAAGACGACTGGGTCTCTTCCACGGTGCCGGCGAGGCCATCCATGTTGGCCTTTACGGCCAGGGTGCCCTGGGCCGCGCGCTGGACGTTGCCGGAGATTTCCGACGTCGCAGCCCCCTGCTGCTCGACCGCTGCCGCAATGGCTGCGGTGTAGCTGTCGACCTCGCCCATGGTGTGGACGATCCCGGAAATGGCCGAGACTGCCTCAGCCGTCGAGGACTGGATTGCAGCAATCTGAGCGCTGATTTCCTCGGTTGCCTTGGAAGTCTGGTTGGCGAGGCCCTTGACCTCGGCGGCTACGACCGCAAAGCCCTTGCCTGCCTCCCCTGCCCGCGCTGCTTCAATCGTTGCGTTGAGGGCGAGGAGATTGGTCTGTTCGGCAATCGCCTGGATGAGGGTCACGACCTCGCCGATGCGGTGAGCGGCCTCTGCCAGGCTTTCGACCTTGCGGTTGGTGTCCTCAACCGACTGGCTGGCCGTATTGACGATGGCACTGGTGCGGCGGACCTGCCCGCCAATCTCGCCGATGGAGGCTGCCAATTCCTCGGCAGCGCTCGCAACATTTTCCACGCTATGGGTCGCGCTATCGCTGACCGTCAGCGTGTCGCCGGCCTTGCGGGCGCTTTCCTCGGCAATGGCAGACAGGTTGCGCGCGGTCGTCTCCATACCGCCGGCCGTCTGGCCGAGTTGCGACGTCAACCGGCTGGCCGTCTCCCGGAAGTCCTCAATCAGATGCTCGATCCGCCTCTGCCGGGCCTCGGCGCGCTCCTGTTCAGCGCGGTTCTCGGCCTCCAGGCGCAGGCGCTCGATGGCATTGTCGCGGAACACCTCAACCGTGCGGCTCATGTCACCGATCTCATCGCCACGGTCGGCGGTGGTGACGGTAACGCTCGTATCACCACGGGCCAGACGGTCCATCACGGCGGTCAACGCGCGGGTCGGACGCGAAATGAGCAGCGACAAGGCAACGCCCAGCACCGTTGCCAGAACAATGGCGGCAAGCACGGCGGCTGCAATCACGGTCAGAGCCGCACTGGCCGCCTGTTCCGTCGCCGCACTTTGGCGCTCGGTCATGGTCGCGATCTCGCCCATCACCTGCGTCGACAGGGTTTCCAGTGCCTTCCGGCTGTCGGCAAGCCGGGCGGATACCGCATCAAGGGCTGCGAGTTCCTGAGCGTAGGCGTCAACCTCACCGGTGATCCGGGCAACCGTATCCGTAATCTGCGGGAAGGCCGCCACATCGGCGGCAAGGACCGAAGACAGGCTGCGCAGCATGTCGACGCGCATTGCGACAGGCTTCAGCTCGAAGCCGGACGGACGGGCCAGCGATTCCATGGTCGCGGCCCGCAGTTCCAGCGATGCTCGTGCGAACTTGTCGGCATTGACCTTGACCAGTTCGACGATGCTCAGACGACTTTGGGCACCAGCGGCCGTCTTGCGTGCCGCGTCGAGGGTTGCGTAGAGCCCCGACAGGAGATCGGCCGCCTTCCGGCGCGTTTCCAGGCTGTCATTGGCAATCGCGGTTGCGGCGGCCCGGCGGCCCCAGGCATCGGGCATAGCTGAAATGGGCGACAGCGTTTCGGCCAGCGCCGTGGCGCTCACGGTCAGCCCAGCGCCGGCGGTCTCGTCCAGGCCGCTTCCTTTCACCGCGGCCGCCGCCGCCGATGCTTCAACCATTGCCCGCGCCTTGTCCTGCGCTTGCTGCAGCACGTCAGCGTCGCCAGCCCGTCCGGCAATCAGCAACAGGTTCTGCACCTCAAGGGCCTGTTCCTGCACCTCAGCAAGGAGGCGCGCGGCCTTGTCGGCCCGGTCACGGGTGCGGCTGGCGGACTTGACCTCCTCCGCAGCCCCGCGCTGCTGTGTCAGCATCACGTCGCCAATTTCGGTGGAGAGGTTTTCAATCTTGCTGGAACTGGCCAGCAGGCGCCCGATCTGCTGTTGCTGCTCATCGATTGCGCTTGTGACGGCAGAGAAGTTCGCGGCCAGTCCGTCGACAGCGATGTTGGCGGCGTCGACAGCCGAGGCATCCGCACCGGCAGCCTTCAGGTCGCGAAGTTGCCCCTTCAGCGCGTCGAGGTGGCTGACCACCAGGTCGGCTGCAGCCGGCTCGCGGGTGTCGAGATAGACTTCCTTGGCAGCCGTGACCTCCTGCAAGCCAGCGAGAGCCGCTGTTGCCGCTGCGCTTGTATGCGTTTGCTCACTCAGACCGAGGACCGAAAAGGCGCCGATCCCGCCAACCAGAGTTGTCAGCGTCACCATCGCAGCGAAGCCACCGCCAACCTTTGCGGAAATCCGGACACCCGAAAGCCATTTGATGAAAGAAGCCATCATTCCCCCCAAACCTTGAAGCAATTACGGGAGAACGGAATAAACAAAGCGTAAAACCAGACTCCGAAATAAATGGCAGGCTGCGGGAAGACTCTGGCTCATTAGAAAAACCAAATCCCGGCAAGGGCTTTGCTTCCTCCTCCGGCAGCAGATTTCCTTGCAGGCTCGGCAGTTTTGCGGAGGCGAAATAAATCCGGGCCCCGCAGGGCCCGGAATGCAGACTGAAATCGGCCTTCAGAAAGGCGCCACCTGGCGGTATCAAACGCCGGACAGTTCCTTCTGATGCAGCCAGGCCGCATGCTTCGGAGCGCGCTTGGTCTTCGACCATTCCTCCAGCATGTCCCACTTGACGCTGTCGAGCTTCTTCAGCAGCGCATCCTCTTCCGGATCCGGACAGGCCAACTCGACGCGGTGGCCATTCGGATCAAAGAAGTAGATCGAATGGAAGATGGAGTGGTCGGTGACACCGAGCACCGGGATGCCGTTCTTTTCCAACTGGTCCTTGAAAGCGACCAGCGTTTCCCGGTCTTTCACCTTGAAGGCGATGTGCTGCACCCAGACCGGCGTGTTGAGGTCCCGGCTCATCTCCGGCTTGGTCGGCAGTTCGAAGAACGCGAGCACGTTGCCGTTTCCTGCATCCAGGAACACATGCATGTAGGGATCCGGCTCATGGGTGGAGGGAACATGGTCCTCGGCGATGGCCAGAACAAAATCCATGTTCAGGTTCTTCACATACCATTCCACGGTTTCCTTGGCGTCCTTGCACCGATAGGCAACGTGATGGATCTGTTCGATTTTCATGTCAGGTCCTCCTCCAGAGGTGTCCGGCTTCATGCCGACTGTTTGCGATCCACGCCGGCACCCGCCGCCGCAGCAAGCGCTTCGGTCAGAACCGCGCGATCGCCGATGTGGTTGGCAAGGATCAGGATCAGGCGGGCATTGAGGGCATCGCTGTCCGCCTTGGTGAGCCCCTCATGGGCGGCAAGAAGTTCGGCGTAGAAATCATCCGCGCCGGTGATGTTGGTGGTCGTGGTCAGCTTGGTCATGGTCCTGCCCTTCGCTTCAGTGGCGCGCCAGCGCGGTTGCCAGCGCCTTGCGCACAGCCGCTTCATCAAAGGATGTCCAGCGGGCAGCAACATGCTGGTCCGGGCGCATCAGATAGACGGCGCCATCGGCTGAACCGAGGTAACGGGCGGACAGGGCACCGCTCGGGTCGGCAGCTGTTTCCAGAGACACGCTCTCGACCAGGATGCCGTCGACATCCAGTTGCGCCGGAACGGGACTGTTGATCCCGACAAGCTGGAAGCGGTTGCCGAGCTTGTCCATCAGCCACCCGTCTCCGAGCGGGGCATCGGCGGCCGGCGAGCCAGGCCTTGTGCGCGCCGGCAGGCCGGAGGCATCCGGACCATTAAGCGGCGAGCCGTCATAGGTGCAGGGCACGGACAGGCGACCGGAGTTGACGAAGGGCCGGGCAAACTCAAATTTCTCGGAGAGATCGAGAACCGCATCGCGGAAGATGCGGCTGATGTCCGACTTCGGCGTGATGAAGTCGGTCGAGCGCGAGGAGTTCAGAATGTTCTCGTCGGCGCCATAGATACGCTCGTCGTCATAGCTGTCGAGCAGCGCGTCTCCCGCCTTGCCGTCGATGACCAGCTTCAGCTTCCAGACCAGGTTGTCGGCATCCTGCAAGCCCGAGTTTGCTCCGCGTGCGCCGAAGGGCGAGACCTGGTGCGCGCTGTCGCCCGCAAACAGGACGCGGCCATGGCGGAACTTTTCCATCCGGCGGCACTGGAAGGTGTAGATCGACACCCACTCCAGCTCGAACTCGACGTCCTCGCCGAGCATCGCCTTGAGACGCGGAATGACCCGCTCCGGCTGCTTTTCGGCTTCCTTGTCGATGTTCCAGCCGAGTTGGAGATCAATGCGCCAGACATCATCCGGCTGCTTGTGCAAGAGCGCCGACTGGTTGCGGTTGAACGGCGGGTCGAACCAGAACCAGCGTTCGGTCGGGAAGTCCGCCGTCATCTTGACGTCGGCGATGAGGAAGTTGTCCTCGAACACGCGGCCGACGAAATCGAGGCCCATCATACGGCGCACGGGCGAATTGGCCCCGTCGCAGGCGATCAGCCAGTCCGCCTCGATCCGGTAGGGACCATCTGCGGTGTCAATGGTGAGGCCGACATGGTCCGCGCGCGGATCGACCGACACGACCTTGTTGCCGCCACGGATCTCGATCGCCTTGCCTTCGGCCTGCAGCGCGCGGACACGCTCGACCAGATAGAGCTCGAAATAATACTGCTGCAGGTTGATGAAAGCCGGGCGCTTATGGCCATCCTCCGGCAAGAGGTTGAAGCCATAGACCTGGCGTTCGTCAAAGAACACCTTGCCGAGGTTCCACAGGACGCCCTTGTCGACCATCGGCTGGCCACAGCCTAGGCGGTCGAGGATTTCCAGCGGACGCTTGGCAAAGCAGATGGCGCGGGAGCCGAAACTCACCTTGTCATTGTCGTCCACCACCAGGACGGGCACGTCCTGCTGGGCCAGATCAATCGCCGCCGCCAGGCCCACAGGACCTGCGCCAATGATCACCACCGTGTGCCGCACCGGCTGGGCCGCATCCTGGTCGCTGCTGCGCACATATGGATACAGCGGCGTTTCGAAGATTTTCGTCATCTCTCCTCCTGATGAACGATGAATTAGTTACATTTGCAACCAAATAGGCGCAAGTACGGATGATCCCGTAGTCGGCTGACTTCAAAGAAAGGGCCGCACGAGACTTACCCGGCGGCCCTGATCGATCAGCCCTGCAGCTTGGCCCACATCTCGCGATCACGCTCGGCGGTCCAGATGCGCGGCGTGTCGATGCCGCGCGCTTCGTCATAGGCGCGGGCAACGTTGAACGGCAGGCAGTGCTCGTAGATGGCGAAGTCCTTGAACTTCGGGTCGCATTCGGCACGCACCGCGTCCCAGGCTTCCTTCAGGCTGCCACCGCGTGCCACGACGCGGGCGACCGGACGATAGGTGCTTTCGACGAAGTCGCGGGTGCTGGCAATCGCAGCCTCAACCATGTCATGGCCGATCAGGGCATCGCCGCGACCCGGCGCGATGGCGCGCGGATCGAAGGAGCGGATCATGTCGAGCGTGTCGCCCCAGTCATTGAAGTGACCGTCGCCGCAGTAGCAGGCCGAGTGATATTCGACGATGTCACCGGTGAACATGACCTCCTCGTCCGGCACCCAGGCGACGATGTCACCGGCCGTATGGGCCCGGCCCAGATGCATCAGGTCGACGCGGCGCTTGCCAAGATAGACGGTCATGCGCTCGGAGAAGGTCGTGGTCGGATAGGTCAGGCCCGGGATGGACTCATGGCCCTGGAACAGGCGCGGGAAGCGGCCGAACTCGCTGTCCCAGTCTTCCTGGCCACGCTCCTCGACCATGCCACGGGCGGCATCGCCCATGATGATGGTGGGCGCATTGTAGGCGGATGCACCGAGGACGCGCACGGCGTGGTAGTGCGTCAGAACCAGATGCGAGATCGGCTTGTCGGTGACTTCACGGACTTTCTCGATCACCTTGTTGGCGAGCCGCGGCGTGGCCTGCGCCTCGATGATCATGACGCTGTCATCCCCGATGATGACGCCGGAGTTGGGATCACCTTCGGCCGTAAAGGCCCACAGGTCGCGGCCGATCTCCGTGAAAGAAATCTTCTTTTCGGCCATGTCGCCGGCGGATGCGAATTGCTTGGACATCACGGTCCTCCCTCAGTCCCTGCATGCCCACAGCAAACTGCGGGCCGGATAAGTAAGCTGACTGCCGGACCGCAGGGCCAGGCAGCAAGGTAGCGATCGCACCGGCGACCGGCGCGTTCAGGCCCGCCAGCAGAGCGGCGACACTGTCCTCTTGCGAGCCCTACTGGGCCGCGAGAGCGTCCAACTCGGACTTGATCGACAGGGCACTGCCATCCATCATCGTGATGATGTCATCGATGACGGGCTTGCCGCCCTCGCTGATCACCTTGAAGCGGGTTTCAGTGTAGGCTTGGTATTCCTGGTCGTCGCCAAAGCAGGTCAGGTTCTGGAACTTCGCCTGCACCTCGGTGGCCCCGCCCTTGGCAGGGCCCGGGGTGATGGTGATGTTGCGCAAGGCACAGCCATCCTGGCCATTGACGATGACGTCATAGCTGAAGGGCGAACCGGACTCCTTGGCATATTCCGTGTTCGCCGCCTTGCGGTAGCGCTCGACGAAATCCTTGCTGAAGAGACGGACGAGCCGTTCCTCCGCAAAAACATCCTGGAACTCGCTGGCTCCCTCCCGCCAGTTGGCTTCCGTTGCGCTCATCACTTCGCGCACCGGAGCCAGGGCATCGGCAGCAAGCGCCGCCGTGGGCAGGAGCAATCCAAGGGCAATCAAACCAGCCTTAAGCATGTCTCTCGATCCGTTGTTCGATGGCACCGAACACGGAGTGGCCGTCACGATCCAGCATCTCGATGCGCACAGTGTCACCGAACTGAAGGAAGGGGGTCTTGGGGGCGCCATCACGGATAGTCTCAATCATGCGGATTTCCGCAATGCAAGAATATCCGACGCCGCCCTCGGCGACAGGCTTGCCGGCGCCGCCGTCCAGCTTGTTGGAAACCGTGCCCGAACCGATGATCGAGCCGGCTGTCAAAGGCCGCGTCTTGGCGGCGTGTGCCACCAGCGTCGGGAAATCGAAGGTCATGTCGACACCCGCATTTGCCCGGCCAAATGGCTTGCCATTGACATCGACGCGCAGCGGCAGATGCACCTTGCCACCATCCCAGGCCTCGCCCAGTTCTTCCGGCGTGACGGCAACCGGCGAGAAGGCCGAGGAGGGCTTGGACTGGAAGAAGCCGAACCCCTTGGCGAGTTCCGCCGGAATCAGACCGCGCAGCGACACGTCATTGACCAGCATGACAAGCCGGATGGCGGCGCGGGCCTGATCGACGGTCGCGCCCATCGGCACGTCATCGACGATCACGGCAACCTCGCCTTCCATGTCGATGCCATAGGCCTCGTCGGCCATCACGACCGGATCGCGCGGGCTGAGGAAACTGTCCGAGCCGCCCTGGTACATCAGAGGATCGGTCCAGAAGCTCTCGGGCAGTTCAGCGCCGCGTGCCTTGCGCACCAGTTCCACGTGATTGACATAGGCCGAACCATCCGCCCACTGGAAGGCGCGCGGCAGCGGCGAATGGGCATTGTGCTCGTGAAACCGCATGGAGGGCACGGCATCGTGCTCCAGGCTTTCGGCCAGAACTGCCAGCTTCGGCGCGACCGCTGCCCAGTTATCCAGCGCCGCCTGCAGCGTCGGGGCGATATGGGACGCCTCCGTGCAGCGGGTCAGGCTCTTGTTCACAACCACCAGCCTGCCGTCGCGGCTGCCGTCCTTGAGCGTGGCGAGTTTCATGGATTCTCCCTCGGTCTTGTCTTTGTCAGACGCCGCAAGCGGGCGCCAGCTGGGTCACCGGACACAGGTTGAAGGCTAGCGCTTCCCGTGTCCGGCCGTCACCGTCAATCTTTACCTAGGCAGGCACTGGCGCTCACTTCACGCCGGGGGTGCCGTCAAATTTCTTTTCAAGACCATCCCAGCAGTCGACATAGTCGTCCTGCAAGGGCGCTTCCTTGGCCGCAAACTGGGTCAGATGCTGCGGGAAACGGGTCTCGAACATGAAGGACATGGTCTCATCCAGTTTCTGCGGCTTCAGCTCCATATTGGAGGCATGCTCAAAGGCATCGCGGTCCGGGCCATGCGGCAGCATCATGTTGTGCAGGCTCATGCCACCGGGGACAAAGCCCTGCGGCTTGGCATCATACTGGCCGTAGATGTTGCCCATCAGCTCGGACATGATATTCCGGTGGTACCACGGCGGACGGAAGGTGTTCTCGGCGACCATCCAGCGCTCGCGGAACAGCACGAAATCGATATTGGCCGTACCCGGCACGCCCGACGGCGCCGTCAAAACGGTGAAGATCGACGGATCGGGATGATCGAACAGGATCGCCCCGACCGGGCAATAGGTCCTGAGGTCATACTTCACCGGCGCGTAATTGCCATGCCAGGCAACCACGTCGAGCGGCGAATGGCCGATGTCGCAGGTGTGGAACTGGCCGCACCATTTGACGGTGACGGTCGAGGGCGCTTCGCGGTCCTCGTACCAGGCAACAGGCGTCTTGAAGTCGCGGCGGTTGGCCATGCAGTTGGCGCCGATCGGACCACGCCCCGGTAGCTCGAACTTCTGGCCGTAATTCTCGCAGACGAAACCGCGCGCCGGACCTTCCAGCACCTCGACCCGGTAGATGAGACCGCGCGGAATGACGGCGATTTCCTTTGGCTCCAGATCGATCACGCCCAGTTCGGTGCAGAAGCGCAGCTTGCCTTCCTGCGGCACCACCAGCAACTCGCTGTCGGCAGAGAAGAAATAGGCATCCTGCATCGACTTGGTGACGAGATAGACGTGGCTCGCCATGCCCACCTGGGTGTTTACATCGCCGGCGGTCGTCATGGTGCGCATGCCGGTGATCCAGGTCAGGTCCTCGCCGGTGTGCGGCACCGGATCCCAGCGGTACTGGCCGAGCGAAACCACATCCGGGTCAACATTGGGCGCTGACTTCCAGTAAGGCATGTCGATCTTGCGGAACCGGCCGGTGTGTTTTACCGAGGGACGGATGCGGTAGCACCAGGTGCGTTCATTCTGGTGGCTCGGCGCGGTAAAGGCCGTGCCCGACAGCTGCTCGCCATAAAGGCCATAATTGCACTTCTGCGGGCTGTTCATGCCCTGCGGCAGCGCGCCCGGCAGGGCCTCAGTCTCGAAATCATTGCCGAAACCCGGCATGTATTGAAGTTCATTCACGCCCATGATCGTGACCCCTCCACGGCCGATTGATTGGTTACGTATGTAACCAATAGCCTTCCTACGCGCAAGTGCTTATGCAGCCGGCGTCTGTGACACGTGCACCACCCCATCGCACATCTGCCCCCCCTTGCCTGGAAGGCGACTCTCGGATATAGAACAAAGCAAGAACTTCATGAGGCAGAAGCCATGCAGCCGAACGAGATCAGCGTCACCCGTTTCGAGGTCGAGGACATTGCACGCTATTTGCGCGCGACACTCAACCAGGCCAACCGCATCCGCTCCAATGCGCCCGCCGGAAGCTATCTGGACAGCGTTCTCAGCCGAACCATCGAGGGGCTGGAACTTGAGCTGGCTCAGCTTCGTTTTCTGCTGGCAGACCCGGAATTTCCGTCCACAGCCAAGTCGGATCAACGGGTTACGCGGATGCGACGCGCCAACTGAAAGTTACCAGAGCGCTCGATTACACGCATTCCGAAGCGACCAGATCCAGAACTGGCTAAAGTAGCGATGGCTTTTCTCCCGTTTGCATAGATCAAACCGGAGCTATGGTAAGGTTTACTTTACAAGAACACTCTAACTATGAGGAAAATGCCCCGCTCTCTCCCCGGAGTGAATTCATGTCTTTGCGCAATCGAATCTTCCTGTCAGCGAGTGCAATCTTCCTGATTGGATTCATCATTCTCCTTACCGTCGTATCCATGATGATGCGCAATGCTGCAGAGGATGCAGGCCGCAAGCAGGTTGCGGATGTCACGCTCGCGATTGCCACTGAAGTCAGCAAGACCGTTGCGGAAGCCCAACTCACCGCCCGGAGTGCTGCCGATGCGCTGGAGGGACTGGTCCAGTCCGGCATTACGGACCGCAATGCCTATGGCGCGGTGATGCAACAGGTGGCTTCGCAGAACAAGCAGTTCGTCGGTGCCGGCGCGGTTCTCGAACCGGATGTCGGCGGCCTTGATGCGGACAACAAGGGCACCGGGTTCAATGACCCGAATGGCCGCTTCATTCCCTATTTCTATCAAAAGGGCAGCAGCGTCGCCTTTGATCCGCTGATGTTTGGCGGCGATAGCGGTTCCGAGGAATGGTACGACAAGCCGAAACAGCTGAAGCGCGATACGGTCACCGAGCCCTATCTTTATCCGGTGGATGGCGTTGACGTGCTGATGGCCACCGCCGCCTCCCCAATCCTTGATGCCAGCGGCAAGGCCGTCGGCGGAACAACAGTCGATGTGTCGCTCAGCCTGCTGCAGAAACAGATTGCAGCCACGGATCCTTACGAGACCGGCTACCTCGGCCTGCTCAGCGGCAATGGCATCTGGGTTTCGCACCCGGACTCAAGCCTCTTGGGCAAGACCGCAGATGCTTCGCTCGTGAACCAGCTGAAGGCAGTCACGGGCGACCTCAGCCTCTCGACCAACAATGGCGTGGTTGAAGCCATGCGCCCTGTGCAACTCGTCAACACGGACCAGAAGTGGTTCGTCGTCTTGACCGTTGACGAAGGCGAGCTGACCGCCGTTGCCGACCGCACCCGCAACATTGCCATGTTGATCGCGGCCGCCATTGTCGCCCTTGGTACCGGCCTGATGTGGTTCCTCGGCAACACCATTGCCGGACCGATCCTGCAGTTGACCGGCCGGATGCGCCAGCTTGCCGCCGGCGATGTCACCAGCGCCGTGACCCATACCGAACGCAAGGATGAGATCGGCCAGATGGCCGGCGCCCTCGGCGTGTTTGTCGAAAACGCAATCGAACGCCAGAAACTGCAGGGCGAGAGCGAGCAGGCGCAGTTGGCCCGTCTGGAGCGGCAGAAGACCATCGAAACGATGATCTCAACCTTCGAGGCCGATGTGCAGCAGGCGCTGAGCCAGGTTGCCGGCAACACCGAGCGCATGGAACGCACCGCCGGATCGCTCAATGCCATCGCCCAGGCAACTTCCGGCAAGGTGTCCTCGGTCGCCTCGTCCTCCGAGACGACGCAGATCAGCGTGCAAACCGTTGCATCAGCCGCCGAGGAACTGTCGGCGTCCATCGCCGAAATCAGCCGCCAGGTCGACCAGACCAAGGGCGTCGTCAGCGTCGCCACCCGGGCAGCTGCAACCTCGAACGAGCGCGTTGGCAGCCTCGACACGGCCGCGCAGAAGATCGGCGAAGTGGTGAGCCTCATTCAGGCCATTGCCGAGCAGACCAATCTTCTGGCCCTCAACGCGACAATCGAAGCCGCCCGCGCCGGTGAAGCCGGTCGCGGATTTGCGGTGGTTGCGGCTGAAGTGAAGGAACTGGCCAACCAGACGGCCAAGGCGACGGAGGAAATTTCCAACCAGATCGGCGGCATCCAGACCTCAACTCGCGAGGCCGTGACGTCGATCCAGGAAATCGCCTCCACCATGAACGAGGTCAACCAGTTCACCGCGACCATTGCCGATGCGATCTCACAGCAGGGCGAAGCGACTCGGGAGATCACCTACAACGTCCAGAAGGCTGCCAGCTGTACCACCGACATGAGCGAAAACGTCGGCAACGTCATGCAGTCGGCACAGGAAACCAGCCAGTCGGCCGGCGATGTCCTCTCGGTTTCGCAGGACGTGTCGCGTCAGGCGCATAGTTTGCAGTCCACCATCGCGACCTTCCTGTCGCAAGTCCGCGCGGCCTGACATCCGCCCTCAATCGAATGCAGAAGGGCGCCCTTGTGGCGCCCTTTTCGCATCCCCGGTCAGGCAGCGGCCTCCGCGTCACCCGGTGCCGTCTGCCAGCCAAGATCGCTCAAGGTGACGATCCGGTTGCCGCGCATGTCGGTTGCGCAGACGAGGAAGCCGCGCTCTTCCATATGGGCCAGAAGCCAGCGGGCGCGGCCGGGTGAGCGGGTGCCATAGGCCTTGGCGATCTCGGCATTGGGCGGGCACGGCGCCTTGGCAAGCGCGGCCTTGGCCAGCAGCAGATAGACACCGCGCATGTCTTCCGGCAATTCCGCCGCGATCAGGCCGGCGCGTTCCCAGTCGCCAGTGTCCACCTCCCCTGCATCGACACCGGCGCGGGCAACCGAGAGCTTTTCTCGGAAATAGGCGAGGTCCGGAACCCCGCCCGGCACCTTGGCAATGCGGCAACGCACCTGGAAATCCTGGTACAATGTCGCAACCGGCAGGAACGCCGCGTCAGGCTCGGCCAGGATCGCGGTCATGATCTCCTCGACGGCCGCTTCCCGCGCAGAAAAATCGACCGGCGGCTCGTCCGGCTGGGCTGGCGCGCTGTTGCGGGCGGCCTCGCTGCGCCCGGCGGCCGACAACTGGCTGAGGATTTCCGCCGTCGATACAGGCTCCGGCGCACGGGTCCGGATGCGGATTGCTTCGTCTGCCGTCGGGGTAAAAATGAGATCCTTGGCGTCCTCGGCCGGCTGTTCCGGCAAAGGGGTCAGCTTCGGCCCGCCGCCGCGCCCCATTGTTTCCACCGGACCGATCTTCACAGGGATCGGACGGCGGGACATGGCTGGCCCAAGCGCTACGAAATGCCCGCGGTCCAGATTGCGGAACGCCTCCGCCTGACGCCGCTCCATGCCGAGAAGATCCGCGGCGCGGGCCATGTCAATGTCGAGAAACGTACGCCCCATCAGGAAGTTGGAGGCTTCCGCCGCCACATTCTTGGCCAGCTTGGCCAGGCGCTGGGTCGCAATGATGCCAGCAAGTCCCCGCTTGCGTCCACGGCACATCAGGTTGGTCATGGCCGTCAACGAGCGGCGCCGGGCTTCTTCAGAGACTTCGCCGGCAGCGGCTGGCGCAAACAGTTGCGCCTCGTCCACCACGACCAGCATCGGATACCACTGATCCCGATCGGCATCGAACAGCCCGTCCAGAAAAGTGGCGGCAGCCTTCATCTGCCGGTCGGCGTCGAGCCCTTCGAGATTGAGAATGACCGACACGCGGTGCTGTCGCACCCGGGCCGCGATCATCTGCAGATCGCGCTCGGTGCCGACGGCATCCACCACCACATGACCGAACTTGTCGGCCAGACTGACAAAATCACCCTCCG
Source organism: Pannonibacter sp. (assembly GCF_051860505.1). Lineage (NCBI taxonomy): Bacteria > Pseudomonadati > Pseudomonadota > Alphaproteobacteria > Hyphomicrobiales > Stappiaceae > Pannonibacter > Pannonibacter sp. The sequence goes on from NZ_JBHYDX010000010.1 coordinate 64,398, forward strand.
GATCAATGATCGCCTGCTGCACCCAGCCGGCGGACTGTTCCAGCAGGCGACGCAGCAGATGCGACTTGCCAGAGCCGGAGTTGCCCTGAACCAGCAACCGGGTTGCCAGAAGCTCCTCAAGATCCATCAGGGCCCGGGCACCGCCCGTCATTTCGCCAATATCGATGCTGACCGTCATTCCATATCCCGTAGCCGGTGCCCTGCCCGTCTCCTGTAGTGCCGGAAACGGCCCGGGGCAACGGGTGTCGCGCGCCGGAATACCACGGCGGGACAGTCCCGCGATTCGGGGACAAGGTCAAAACCCCATGGCAACCATGGGCCTGGTCCCTGAGTGATTCACCACAGGAAAGGCGGCTTTTCCACTGCATGCCCGTTGCCATACCGACCGGAGACAAGGACATCTACCCTGCGCCTTTACGATCCTCCGAAATGTCATGCCAAGCACGGTTGCCTTTCCGATTACGTCAACGGTAATCTGCGGCTAAATTCAGGGGAGCCCGCATGCGCGCGCAGACAAGAGCCGAATACATCGCAGACACCACAGTTCACATCATCGGCATCACGCTTGGATTGGCGGCCACCATCATCCTGCTGTCGCTGGTCATACCCGATGCCGGCGCCGGCCGTATCGCCAGCATTTCCATCTACACGGCCTGCCTGATGGCCATGCTCATCTGCTCGGCGCTTTACAACATGCTGGCCAAGAACGACCACGCCAGCCTGTTCCGGCGGCTGGACCACGCGGCGATCTTCCTGATGATTGCTGGCACCTACACGCCCTTTGCGGCCATGGTCATCGGCGGATGGGCGGGGGCCATCGTGCTCGGCGTGGTCTGGGCCGGGGCACTCGCGGGGGCGACCCTCAAGTTGATCCAGTTGAAGCGCTTCGACAAGTTCACCGTGCCGATCTGCCTCGCGCTTGGCTGGGTGATCGTCTTTGCCTACCAGCCGCTGATCGAGAACGCCTCACCGGCCGGGTTCTGGCTGCTTGTGGCCGGCGGCGCGCTCTATTCCGCCGGCACTGCGTTCTACGCCTGGAAGTCTCTGCCGTTCCAGAACGCCATCTGGCACACCTTTGTCCTCGCCGCCGCCATCTGCCACTTCGCCGCAATCCTGACCGATGTTGCGCTCACCCCAGTGATCGGCGCCTGAACCGGCCGTGTTGTTCTCCTGAAATCAAAAAGGCCCTGCAATGCAGGGCCTGAGCTTGATGACAAACCTCGAGCTCACCGAAGTCATCCCGGCCAAGCGAAGCGCCGAGCCGGGACCGGAGAGCCGGGGCCTCTATCTTTCAATGAGTTACCCTAAGAGAGACCTTGGCTCTCCGGTCCCGGGTCTCCGCTCCGCTGCGCCCGGGATGACGATAGAGGGTTTGTCAGCAGTCTGAGGCCCTGCAACGCAGGGCCTTTTCCTCAACGATAACGCCGATCAATTCGGGATCGTCAGCACCGGATCCTGCGGCCTCGGCGGGGCTTTGGGAATGCTGCCGTCCGGTCCGATGACGAAGACATGTGTCTTCATCGGCACGCGCTGGTACAGATCCATGACGTCCTGCTGCCACATGCGAATGCAGCCACTGGAAACGCTGCGGCCGATGCTGTCCGGCTCGTATGTGCCATGGATGCGGTACAGCGTGTCGACATTGCCCTGCCAGAGGTAGAGCGCGCGGGCGCCTAGCGGGTTCTTCGGCCCGCCCTCCATCGGTTCCTTGTCGTATTTCTTCAGCTCAGGACGGCGCGCGATCATTTCCTTCGGCGGGAACCAGCGCGGCCATTCCTGCTTCATCCGGATCACGGCAACGCCGGCCCAGGCGAAACCGGCCTTGCCGACGCCAATGCCGTAGCGCAGCGCCTTGTCGCGGCCAAGCGTCCAGTAGAGGAAGTGATTGTGCGGATCGACGATGATCGAGCCGGGATCAAGGTCATTTGGATAATGCACGACCTGTCGCCAGAACTTGCGGTCGAAGTTCTGGTACTTGATGGCCGGGATCTCGAACTCGCCATCCTTGCGGCCGGCATAGGCCAGGGCGTAGTCGAATTTTTCATCCGGCAACGGCGGCTGGCCAGGCAAGCCGACCGTAGTTGGAAGACTGACAGACTGGCAGCCGGCGAGCGCGCTGGCCAGCAACAGGGATGCACCACCCAGAAATCCCCGTCGGCTCAGGCCCAGGTCTGCAATCGGGGTCTCGTCATCAGCATGATCAACTGCCATTCACATCACCTTCGGAAAATCAGCAGGCAAGCAATAATGCCCCTTTTGCGCCGCGACACGAGCAAAAGGCAATGGGCCATCGGCTTTGCCCGATCAAAACCGCGCGAGAGAAGCGGATCCGTCACATTTGTGCTGCACTTCTCTCCGAAAGCGCTCGCTCGCCGCCCCGGCTACGGCTTGCCAGCCCTGAACCGCCAGTGTCTTATAGGGCGACGGCAACCCTCAGTTTCCGACCCCGCCCTGCCCCTGCCCAGCCGAAAGACTGCTTCGTGAGTGATTCGCCGATTTCCCAGCCGCTTGTTCCCGTGTTCGATGGTCACAATGACACCTTGCTGAAGCTGGAAATGCGCGAGCAGGACGGCCGCGCCCGTTCTTTTATCGAAGAGAGCAAAGAAGACCACATTGACCTGCCCCGGGCCCGCAAAGGCGGATTTGCCGGCGGACTGTTTGCAATGTTCGTGCCCTCGGTACGCTCGCAATCTGAAATCCGGGCACTCCCCAACTCGGATCCGCGCCACTTCGGCCGCCTGTCCCAGCCCGAAGCCCTTGACTACACTCTGCGCATGATGTCCCGCGCATTCCGGCTCGAGCAGCAGGCCCCGGGGGCCGTCCGGATTTGCCGCAGTTCAAGGGACATCAAGGACGCAATGACCGCAGGGCAGCTGGCGATGGTGCTGCACATCGAGGGAGCGGAGGCGATTGACCCGGACTTCGCTGCACTGGACGTGCTGCATGCGGCCGGACTGAGGTCAATCGGACCGGTCTGGAGCCGGCGCAATATCTTCAGTGACGGGGTCCCGATGGCGTTTCCCTCGTCACCTGACACCGGCGACGGCCTGACCGATCTTGGCCGGGACCTGGTGCGCCGCTGCAATCGCATGGGCCTGCTGATCGACCTGTCGCATATCACCGAAAAGGGCTTCTGGGACGTGGCAAGGCTCAGCGACCGACCGCTAATCGCCTCGCATTCCAACGCCCACGCCATCTGCCCGAGCGCCCGCAACCTGACAGACCGTCAGCTCGACGCCATCGCAGAAAGCAAGGGGCTTGTCGGGATCAATTTCCATGTCGCCTTCCTTCGCGAGGACGGACGGCACAATGCAGATACGCCGCTAGAGACCATCGTTCGCCACGCTGACCATCTGATCAGCCGGCTTGGCGAAGATCATGTCGGGCTCGGATCTGACTTTGATGGCTGTGTCGTTCCGCGCGCGATTGGCGATGTTGGTGGTCTGCCCGCCCTGCTGGATGCCTTCCGGCAGGCCGGATATGGCGACGACCTGATTGCCCGCATCGCCTGGCGCAACTGGCTCGGCGTGATTGAACGCTCCGGCCTGTAGATCAGGGCTCAACTCGCGAAGATGTTACCGCCTTGCTCCGGTCAAATGCGGTAGCAGGATGCTGGACCTGTCTATAGTGGTGCTCTTATTTATTTTTGCTGTTTGATTTGTGGTTCGCAAACATACTGCCTGAAGGGGGATCGGACAAATTGGTCCAGATATCAGCGCGCCCTCACGTGCAATGCCGCTTAATAGTCTTGCCAGATGTGGCTGACAGGGGGGCTGCATGAGCGAAGCGGCATCTCCAATCATCCTGACCACGCTACATGCACTGCATGCGGCTGAAGGGGGCCGCAAGAGCAATCACGTCTACTGCGACCTGAAGCGCAAGATGGTGCTTGGCGAGTTGACCGGCGCAAGCATCCTGACCGAGCAGGCGATTGCGCAGGATTACTCCTGCGCGCAAGGCACCGTGCGCGAAGCCTTGCTGCGCCTCGAACAAGATGGTCTCGTCGACCGCAAGGGCTATCACGGAACCTACGTCACCCAGCTGTCGGAGGCCGAAGCCGAGGCATTTGTCCGGCTGCGGCTGGAACTGGAATGCGCCGCGATCGAACGGGCCGCCCTTCGCCTAGATCCCGATGTGCGCCAGTTCCTCACCCAGTCGGCTGCGGAATACAAGGCTGTCCAGGCAACAGGTGATCTTTATAATCTCGTGCTGCTGGACAGGGCCTTTCACCTGCGACTGTTCGAGCAGGCGGACATGCCGAACCTGATGCCCTTGCTGAGCCGCATTCTTCTGCAACTGCATCGCTACACGATTTCCGGGCGCCTGGGGCCGGAAATCTGGCGCGAGTTGCGGCCGGATCCGCACCGGCTCGTCATCGAGGCGCTTGAGGCCGGCGATCCGGCCTTGTGCCGTCAGCGGATGCGGGAGCACATCATGAGCAACATCCAGGCCTTCGCTCCGGCGATCTATCACAAAGTGTTTGGCGGGGAGCAGGCCGAGGCTTTTGCACCGATGCCTCCTCGGTCCACTGCTGCCCCATCCTGACGCAAGACAGGCAGCCTGAACACAGCTCGGCAGACACGGAATGGAAAGCGGGGCGATCCATCGGATCGCCCCGTCAATGTCTTGCACCAGCGCTTGGGCAAACGGATCAGGCCGCCAGCGTTTCCAGCATGGCCGCGGCGATCAGCTTGCGCGTGTAGTCCTCACGCGGCGCCTCGAAAATCGCCTCCGTCGGGCCGGCTTCCACCACCTTGCCATGCTGCATCACCATGACCGTGTCAGCCATTGCACGCACGACGGCAAGGTCATGGCTGATGAACAGATAGGTCAGGCCATGGGCGGCCTGCAGGTCGCGCAGCAGCGTGACGATCTGCTTCTGGATCGTGCGATCCAGAGCCGAAGTCGGTTCATCCAGCACCATCAGCTCAGGCTTGAGAACCATGGCGCGGGCGATGGCAATGCGCTGGCGCTGGCCGCCCGAGAACTCGTGCGGATAGCGGTTGCGCATGCCAGGATCCAGCGACACTTCCTCCAGCGCCAGACAGGCCCGGCGGTCCCGCTCGGCCCAGCCCAGCGAAGGTTCGTGCACCAGAAGCCCCTCGGTGATGATCTGGCCGACGGTCATGCGCGGGCTCAGCGAGCCGAACGGATCCTGGAACACCAGTTGCATGTGCTTGCGCAGGCCCCGCAGTTCAGACCGGCTCTTGCCGCTGATCTGCTGCCCCTTGAACATCACGCGGCCTTCAGCTGGCAGAAGCCCCAGCAGCGCGCGGCCGAGCGTCGACTTGCCGGAGCCGCTTTCACCGACGATGCCGAGCGTCTGGCCTTCGCGCAACACGAGCGAGACGTCGTTGACGGCGGTGAGGATGAAGGGCTTAGCCAGAAGCCCGCCGCCGAGCGCAAACTCGACGCGGACCTTCTGCCCCTCGATCACCGCCGGCTGGCTGTCTGCCACGGCGGGCTTGTGCCCCTCGGGCTCGGCGTCCAGCAGCATCTTGGTATAGGGGTGCGACGGCGCAGCGAAGATCTTCGCTGTTTCGCCCTCTTCCACCACCTCGCCCTGACGCATGACATAGACGCGGTCCGCGATGCGGCGAACGATACCAAGATCATGCGTGATGAACACGACCGACATGCCGAGACGCTTCTGCAGATCGGCAAGCAGTTCGAGGATCTGCGCCTGCGTTGTCACATCCAGCGCCGTGGTCGGCTCATCCGCGATCAGAACATCAGGATTGTTCGACAGCGCCATGGCGATCATGACACGCTGGCGCTGGCCGCCCGAGAGTTCATACGGATAGGACTTCAGCTTGCGTTCAGGCTCCGGAATATTGACGAGCTTCAAGAGGTCCAGCGCCCGCTCCTTCGCCGCCGCCCAGCTCAGCCCGCCATGTTCGACCATGGGCTCGGCGAGCTGCCTTCCAATGGTGTAGAGCGGATCGAGCGACGTCATCGGCTCCTGGAAGATCATGGTGATCTTCTTGCCGCGGATCGTGTTGAGCCGCGAAATCGGCAGGCCGAGAATGTTCTCGCCGCCATAGATCACTTTGCCGGCCGTCTTGCCATTGGAGGCCAGCAGGCCCATTGCGGCCATCATGGTCTGGCTCTTGCCAGAGCCACTTTCCCCAACGATGGCAACGGTCTCGCCGGCTTCCACGTGGATGTTGACACCGCGCACCGCATTGACGGCGCCGGAGTTGGTGGTGAAGTCGACCTTCAGGTCCTCGATCTTCAGGACCGTTTCGCGTGTTGTGGTCATGTCCATGTCCCTCAGCGGTCCTTCGGATCAAGAGCGTCGCGCAGCCCGTCGCCGATGAAGTTCAAGGCGAACAGTGTCGAGGTCAGGAAGATCGACGGGAACACGAGCATCCAGACCGAGCCTTGCAGGTTGCGCGCGCCTTCGGAAATCAGCACGCCCCAACTGGTCATCGGCTCCTGCACGCCAAGGCCCAGGAACGACAGGAAGCTCTCCAGCAGGATCACCTTCGGTACCAGGAGTGTCATGTAGACAACGACAGGGCCCAGCGTGTTCGGGATGACGTGCCGGCGCAGGATGCCGCCGTTCGAAACGCCCATGGCTTCCGCCGCCTGGACATATTCCTGCCGCTTGATGGTCAGCGTCTGGCCGCGCACGATGCGCGCCATGTCGAGCCATTCCACCGCACCGACCGCGATGAACATCAGCACGAAGTTGCGGCCAAAGAACACCACCAGCATGATGACGAAGAAGATGAAGGGCAGCGAATAAAGCACGTCGACGACGCGCATCATCACCTGGTCGATCCGCCCGCCGAGATAGCCAGAGGCTGCGCCATAGATCACACCGATGGAAATCGCGACGAAGGTGGCAAGCAAGCCGATGGTCAGCGATACGCGGCCCGCGATGAACGTGCGGGTCATCAGATCACGGCCATTGGCGTCCGTGCCGAAATAGAAGTGGAGATGCCGGATATCCGCCTTGATGACTGCCGACTTCTTGTCCTCGGCAAAATCCTCAAGCCTTGCGTTCTTGAACAGGTCGCTGCGGTCGACATACTGCACCGAACGCGGATCGATCTCGCGGTTGGACGAGACGCGGACCGAGACGGTGTCGCCCTCCTGCTCAAAGCCTTCCGTGGTCAGGCGGGCCCGTTTGAGCGCGGACAGGAAGGCCGGCTCGACTTGCTCCGGCAACGGATAGGCCGTCAGGCTCGCGGGAACCTTGACGTAGTCCCGATAGACCTGGTCATAGCCATGCGGCGACAGCCAGGGCCCGACAATCGAGATCAGGGTAATCAGCGTCAGCACGATCATGCTGGCGACTGCGGCGCGGTTTTTGAGCAGACGGTCGCGGGCATCATCCCACAGGGACCGCCCCTTTACCGGCTCTGCAATCAATTCAGCGGAGGAGACACTCATCACGCTTTCTCCTCAATCAAAGCGAACACGCGGATCAAGGACCGCATAGAGCAGGTCCACGATCAGGTTGAACAGGATCACGAAACAGGCAACGACCACGACGGTGCCCATCACCAGCGTGTAGTCGCGGTTAAGGGCGCCCTGTACGAAGTACCGCCCGATCCCCGGAATGCCGAAGATGGTTTCAACCACCACCGACCCGGTCAGCAGCGCCGCCGCAGCAGGCCCGAGGTAGGAGACAACCGGCAAGATCGCCCCGCGCAATGCGTGGACAACAATCACCGTATAAGACGACAGACCATAGGCACGGGCCGTGCGCACATGATTGGAGCGCAGCGCTTCGATCATCGAGCCACGCGTCAGCCGCGCCACGACGGCAATCTGCGGCAGAGCCAGAGTGACGACGGGAAGGATCGTGTTGACGATGGCCCCGCCATTCCAGCCACCAACCGGCAACCAGCCGAGCCAGACGCCGAGGATCAGGGTCAGCACCGGGGCAACCACGAAGTTCGGCACCGTGACGCCGAGTGTTGCTGCTGCCATCACCGCATAGTCAGTGCCATGGTTCTGGCGCAGGGCCGCGACGACGCCCAGAATTCCGCCAACGACCAGCGCAAGCGCGAGGGCCGTCAGGCCGAGCTGGATGGAGATCGGCAGGCTGGCTGCGAACAATTCGTTGATGGAGAAATCGCGGAAATAGAAGCTCGGGCCGAAGTCGAGCTGCGCCACGCTCTTCAGGTAGATGAGATACTGCTGCCAGAGCGGCTCATCGAGATGATAGATCCGGTTGAGGTTTTCCATCACCTTGGCTTCCAACGGCCGCTCAAGATCGAACGGGCCACCCGGCGCAATGCGGATCAGGAAGAAGGAAATGGTAACGATCAGGAACAGCGTCGGGATTGCCCCGAGCAGCCTTTCCAGCACGTAGCGCAACATGGCCCTGCCCTTAAAGTTTTCTTGTTCAGCTCAAAGCTCGGCTGCGGTCCGATCCCGTCAGCGACGGCAAGACCGGTGCGCGCGGCATCCATGGCCTGCGCATTTCATGTCCGCAGAAAAGCCGGCCGCGCATTTACCATCGCGACCGGCTCCTGACGAGTGCCTTATTCCGAAATGCTCATGAAGCGGGTCGGATGCACGTCCTGCAGGTTGGTCTCAAAGCCCTTGAGCTTCGGGGACACCAGGTTCTTCGATGCGTAGTAGAGCATCGGGATGAACGGCAGGTCGTCCATGAACATGGTCTCGGCCTGCTTCAGGATTTCGGCGCGCTTTTCAAGGTCGGTCGTTGCGGCCGCCTCATCCATCAGCTTGTCATAGTCCGGGTTGGCATAGTTCGCGTAGTTGAAGCCGTCATTGTCGGATTCAACGAGGAACAGGAAGTTCTGCGGGTCGGAGTAGTCGCCGATCCAGCCGGCACGGGCGAGATCGAAGGCCCCCTTGTCACGCAGATGCGCATAGTGGGTCTTCAGGTCCGTGTTGAGCAGTGTCACTTCAACACCAAGCGGCTTCCACATGTCAGCCAGGGCGACCGACGTGTTCTTGTGGTTTTCCGAGGTGTTGTAGCGGATCTCGATCTTCAGCGGCTTGTCCGGGCCGTAGCCTGCAGCCTTCAGCAGCTCGGCAGCCTTTTCCTCGCGGTCGATCTGCGACATGTCCTTGTAGGACGCGAACGCCGGCTCACCGTAGTTGTTGATGCCCGGAGGAACCAGGGAGTAGGCCGACACCATGGTGCCACCCCAGATTTCCTCGGCGAGGAAGTCGCGATCAACAGCCATGGAGAGAGCCTGACGGACCTCCTTCTTGGCCAGCGACTCGTTCTTCATGTTGACGGCGAAATAGTAGGTGCCGAGATACGGGGCAACCTTGAACTGGTCGCCCAGTTCCTTGCGGATGAAGTCAACCTGCTCGGTCGGGATGTCATCGTTGGAGTGCAGTTCACCGGCCTGGAAGCGGCGCAGCGCAGCGCCACGGTCTTCGGTCGGGTGGAACATCACCGTGTCGATCTTGACGTTGGCAGCGTCATGGAAGTTCGGGTTCTTGACCGCCTTGATGTGGGAGTTCGGGACGAACTCCTTCAGCACGAACGGGCCATTGCTGACGAAGAACTCCGGCTTGACGAAGTCGGTGCCGTGCTTCTGCACGGTCGCCGGATGGACCGGCAGGCCGGTCTGGTGGGCCAGAAGATCGACGAAGTAGGGCGTGGGAGCCTTCAGGGTGATCTCAAGGGTGAGGTCGTCGACAGCCTTCACGCCCAGCTCTTCCGGCTTGGCGGTGCCTTTGTTGACTTCCTCAGCGTTCAGGATCGGGTAGAGGATGTTGGCGTATTTCGCGCCAGTCTCCGGGTTCATGATCCGCTGCAGCGAGAACACGAAGTCGCCGGCAACGACCGGATCACCGTTCGACCACTTGGCGTTCTGGCGCAGCTTGAAGGTCAGGGTCTTGCCGTCGGCAGAGGTCGACCAGCTCTCGGCAACGCCGGGGATGATCTCGCCACCGGCGGAATAGGCCACGAGACCTTCGTAAAGGTCGCGCAGGATATGGGCTTCGACAACCGTCGAGGTCTTGTGCTGATCCAGGGTCTCGGGATCACCAGAATTACCGCGGTGGTAGACCACCTCGGCCATGGCGCTCATCGATGTAGCGGCCATGAGGGCCGTCGCCAGAATGGACATCCGGGCTGATTTGAACATGTTTTATCTCCCCTCTTCGCAATTGAAGGCTACCTGTACCGGTAGGGTGCCGACGATTCCACGTGACCGTTTCGAGATCAACCGTACCGCAACGGCGCTTTCCGCGTTCTGCGATGAATAAGCGAATTTCATCCGGTTAACAGTTCATTCAGGAAATTATATTCACCCCCGACTTCACCTGGACAACCATCTTTCAATCTGGATTTGCAGGCTTCCCGCACCGGCACCAAGGACTCAACCGTTGTCCACAGGGCCCAGGCCGTGACGGCATCGCCTAAAAAAGACAAAAACATTCCAGCGCAATCGCGTGCCTCTTGCAACGGGGCTCAAGATGGCGTTCCTCTCGCGGCAACAGCACGGCCTTGCCCGTCTCCGCCTTCTAGCACCGGAATTCCATGGCTCCTCCGCTTCTGATCCTGCGTGACATTCACCTCACCTTCGGCTCGACCCCGCTTCTGACAGGAGCTGACCTCAGTGTTTCGGAAGGGGACCGGCTCTGTCTCGTCGGCCGCAACGGGTCCGGCAAGTCGACCCTGCTGAAGATTGCTGCCGGCCTCATCGAGGCCGATCAGGGCGAGTTCTTCCTGCAGCCCGGCCGCACCTTGCGCTATCTGCCGCAGGAGCCCGACCTGTCCGCCTATGCCACCATCCTGGATTATGTGAACGACGGGCTTGCGCCCGGCGATGATCCCTATCGCGCGCCTTATCTGCTGGAAGTCCTGGGTCTCACCGGCAAGGAGGATCCCAGAAGCCTGTCCGGTGGCGAGGCACGCCGCGCGGCGCTGGCCCGCGCGCTTGCCCCTGAACCGGACATCCTTCTGCTGGACGAACCAACCAACCATCTCGACCTGCCGGCCATCGAATGGCTGGAAAGCGAATTGAAGGGGCTGAAGTCAGCCATCGTGCTGATCTCGCATGACCGGCGGTTCCTGGAAAATCTCTCCCGTGCCACCATCTGGGTCGACCGGGGCACCACCCGGCGCATGGACCGGGGCTTCGAGCATTTCGAGGCCTGGCGGGACGAGGTGTTCGAGCAGGAGGAACGCGACCAGCAGAAACTCGCGCAGCAGATCAAGCGCGAGGAACACTGGATGCGTTATGGCGTCACCGCCCGGCGCAAGCGCAACATGCGCCGGGTGCGCGAACTGTCCGATCTGCGCGACAAGGCCCGTAATCACCGGGGACCGCAAGGCTCTGCCAAGCTGACCGTCACCGAGGGAGAGACCTCGGGCAAGCTGGTTGTCGAGGCCAAGTCCGCCTCCAAGACCTATGGCGAGCGGACCATCGTCGCCAATTTCTCCACCCGGATCCAGCGCGGCGACCGTGTCGGTTTCATCGGCGCCAATGGTGCCGGCAAGACGACACTGCTGAAGATGCTGACCGGCGAACTCGCTCCTGATACGGGCAGCATCCGGCTCGGCACCAACCTGCAGATGGTGACGCTCGACCAGAAGCGCGAGAAGCTCAATCCGGACGAAACGCTGTCGAATGTCCTCACCGGCGGGCGCGGCGACACCGTGGTGCTCGGCACCGAGACCAAGCACGTGATCGCCTATATGAAGGACTTCCTGTTCGCCCCCGAACAGGCAAGAACACCCGTCGGCGTGCTCTCTGGTGGCGAGCGGGCCCGTGCGATGCTGGCCCGCGCGCTGGCCAGCCCGTCCAACATCATGGTGCTGGACGAACCGACCAACGACCTTGACCTGGAAACACTGGACCTGCTTCAGGAACTGCTTGGCGACTATGACGGCACGGTCCTGCTCGTCAGCCACGACCGTGACTTCCTGGACCGGGTGGCGACCTCGGTCATCGTGTCAGAGGGGGAAGGCAAGTGGCAGGAATACGCCGGCGGCTATTCCGACATGGTGGCCCAGCGCGGCGAGGGCGTCACCGCCCGCAAGGTTGCCGAGAAGCAGCAGGCCAAGGCGGCCCGTGCCGCCGATCCGGCTCCCGCAGCCAAGGCTCCCGCGAAGACAAGACTGTCCTTCAGCCAGCTCCACCTGCTGAAAACCCTGCCGGGCACCATCGAGACCCTGACGAAGAAGCTGGAAAAACTCCAGACCGAGATGGCCGACCCCGCGCTCTACACCAAAAACCCCGACCGCTTCGCCAAGCTCTCAGCCGAAATCACCAAGCTGACCGGCGAAAAGGATGCGGCCGAGGAACAGTGGCTGGAACTGGAGATGCTGAAGGAAGAAGCGGAGGGGTGAATGCCCGGCATTTGCCGGGCTTGGCACGATTACTGGCTTAGGAGTTCGGCGAAGCAAGTCCGGCAACCGCTTCGTCGATTCGGGATGAGAAGGTCATCAACTGGCCTCCGATGGTTGTCTCGAGGTGTGCGAGCCGACCGCTGAGCTCCGCCTTGAGCATGACCTCGATGTCATCGCGAGTCTCGCTCACTCGCCGTTCAATCCGGCGGCTGTATTCAACGGTCTGCACCGCAAGCGAGCGTATGTCGGACACGTCCTTGCGCAAGAGGCGCAGTTCGTCGAGCACCTGCTGTTGCTGGCGCAGTACAAACTCAAGGTCGATCGTGCTTTGGGCCATTGCCTGCCTCCTGCACTGAAGGATGCAGAACCGCGCGTCGATTGGCAAATGCCAATCGACCTCAACCGCTTAAAATTCGCCCTCGGCAGCCCTTCCGCCTACTCCCCGAACACCTTCGCCAGATCGCCGGCATCCAGCAGCCGCCACTTGCCTTCCTCCAGGCCCTCCAGCGTGAGGTTGCCGATCCTGATGCGGGCAAGAGCGTTCACGTGGTTGCCGGTGGCGGCGAACATGCGGCGGACCTGATGATAGCGGCCCTCGTGCAACGTGAGGCGGGCGTGTTTCTCGCCCAGAACTTCCAGTTCGGCCGGCTTCAACGGCTTGTCATCGCTCTCCAGCATCATGCCGCCCGAGGCAAACAGCACGCCCTCGTCGCCCTTCAGGGGCCGGTCCAGCATGGCTTCGTATACCTTGGGCACCTCGGCCTTCGGACTGATGATCCGATGCAGCAGTGTCCCGTCATCGGTGAACAGCAGTGCGCCGGAGGTCTCGCGGTCCAGCCGGCCAACTGTCGACAACACCGGCTTGCGATAGCGAAACCGGTCAGGCAGGAGATCATAAACCAGCTTGCCTTGATCCTTGGTGGAACAGGTGTAGCCGACAGGCTTGTTCAGCAGAAGCACCATGCCTTGCGCCGGATCCAGTGGCTCGTCGTCGAACAGGATGTCGTCGTGATCGTTGCGGGCGTCCGGTTTCAGCGCATTGCCCGCGCGGTCTGTGACCCAGCCGTTGCGAATGACCGTCTGGATCTCCTTGCGCGTGCCGTAGCCGAGATTGGCCAGAAGCTTCACCAGCCTCATTTGCCGCGGGCCTTGCGCGCATGGATGACCTTGAAGCCCCCTTCATCGGCGACAATGGTCATCTCGGCGAAGACCTCGTTGATGACGCCCTCGTAAGGCAGGTGGCGGTTTGCGACCATCCACAGGTTGCCACCAGGCTTCAGTCCCTTGGCGGCGGCGCGGATAAAGGCATGGCCGACATCGGTCCGGTCGGCCTTGGTCGCCTGATGAAACGGCGGGTTCATGACAATGAAATCATGCGGCCGGCCGAGCCCCTTGGTGACGTCGGCCCAGAAGAACTGCAAGTGACGCGGTGCGGCCTCGGCAGCCAGGTTCTGACGCGCCAGATCCAGCGCGCGCTTCTCGGCCTCATAGAGGTCCAGCGCAGCCACCTTCGGACACCGGGCCAGCACCCCGGCCGTCAACACGCCGAAGCCGGCGCCCAGATCCGCACCGATGCCGGACAGGCCAACAGGCAGCGTTCGGACGAGAAGCTCTGTCGCCGCATCGACATGGTCCCAGGCAAACAGGCCCGGGCGACTGACGAAGCGGCCATCCAGGATCGGACGCGGCGCATCGCCCTCGGCCCACTCTGCCTGCAGCGAGGCATTCAGCCGCGCATCATCGCGGATCGCCCAGACCACACGGCACTTGGCCTTGGACTGCTTGCCTTCAAGCGCTCCGGCCAGCGCCTCGACATCACTTTCGAACGCCTTGGCGCCTTCGGTATTGGCGGCACACAGGACAACGCGGCCGCCCGGCGCCACACGGCGGAACGCCTCGGCAATGAGCGCCCGCGCCTCCTGCTTCTGGCGCGGCGGCAGCAGCAGCACCAGGCTGTAGCCTTCGCCACCACACTCGGGCTGCGCTTCATAGCCGCCGGCGGCCAGCGCCTCGCGGTCGGGGGCGAAACTCTGCACCAGGTCGAGACGGGACTTGTCGAGCAGCCCGAGATCCTTGCCCATGCGGGCGCGCAGGAACAGGATCCGCTGCGGCGCGTCCGGCAGGTCGAAGGTGCCATTTTCCAGCGGCAGCAGCAGGGTCTCAAGCACCGGATCGGTCATTGCGGCAGGTCTCTTGGATTGGAGGTTCGGGGGCCCCTCATACAGGTGTCAGCGGTCCGGGTCAAAAGCCGGCGTCGCTGAGGATCTCCCGGCCATCGACAAGCAGCCGCAAAGGAGCCGAGCGCCCGGCTCTATCCAGCGAAACCACAAGGTTGATACGCTCCGGAGCCGTGGTCTCGATGGCGAGCCCTTCCCCCTCGGGAACGAAGAATGCATCGATGCCATAGTTGACGTTGAGCGCGGTCCCGGGCCGGCGGGTGTACTCGGCGGTTCCGGCGATCACTGGTCCCTTGGCCATGCCGGCATCACGATGAACCGCAACAGGCTGGAACAGGCCTCCCTCATCAGCGGCCAGCTCGACATAGACCGTCTCGCCAGTCCGGATCTCCTGCTCGAGGCCCGGCAGGGCTGAATCCAGCTGCGTGATCGCGAGGTTGATGATCACATAGTCGCCCCGCAGCAGGTCCCGAGGATCAACCGGACGGACTTCAAGCCGCACCTCCTGGCCGAACATATGCACGCTCGCCCGCTCGGCCAAGGGCAGGCCGATGAGCAAGAGTTGCAGCAGGATGATCAGGCCCCAGCGCAGGTAAGGCGCAGCCAGCATTGACCGGATTGCGCCAACCGGACCGGCCGTCCCGGTCTGCGATGCCATCGTCATGCTGCACCTGCCTTCAGAGCGTCCCGACGCGCGGCTGCCTTGAGGCTGCGGGCGGTAATCAAGGCCATGCCGATCAACACAAGACCGGCCACAAGGAAGAAGACGGCCTGTCCGAGCAGGCTGCCAATCGTTTCAGACAGCAACCACAGCGCCAGCACCGTGAAGGCGCCGTGGCCCGCCAGCGTCCAGAACGACTGGTGCGACACGACACCGACCATGGCTATGCCAACGGAAACAGCCAGTCCGAGTGCTGCAGTCAGGACAACCTGATGCGGGGCCGAGACCACCATCAGTACGCAAACAACAGCACCGGGCACAGCCAGAAGAACCAACAGCGCTGCGAGGTCCTGCCGGGCCACGGGGATCAGCACCCCGATCCCCACCAGCATCAGCACCAGCGCCAGACCAACCGGGACGGCAAGATAGACCGAGGCCGGCAACGGATTTGCACCGTCAAGGGCGACAACCAGCGTGATGATAAGAAGCGCCAGAAGGACCAAAAGAGACGCCTCGCTCGCCGAACGGGCAAGCAGCCTCACCCCGCCGCCCCACCTGGCGAAGCGGGAACCCGAGCCGCTGCCGCGTTCGAGGGCCACAGCCAGCAGGATGATCCCCGCCGGCAAGGCGGACAGACCAATCGACAGGACCCCCTCCTCGCGTGCGCCCTGCTCGGCCGCCATGAGAAGCCAGCGACCGTAGACAACATAGGCGAGCAGGATCACGCCCCAGCGGGACAGCCGGGCCGGAAAGCGGATGGCATGCGCCCCGATGGCGACGATCAGGCAAAGGCTCAAGATTCCCTCGCCAAGCCCGAGCGCAGGATGCGCGTCGGCCGCCAGAACCTGCCACATGATTGCAGCCACGGCAGCAAATGCCAGTGTCATACGGGACTGCCCGAGCCAGGCTGCTGCAAGACTGCCGAAGGTGATCAGCAGCGCGCCGGCGGTCCAGTCCTGCGGCAGGTGGTAGATCTGCCCCACCAGGGACAGGCCGCCCGTGAAGACCAGCGCGGCAAAGGCCGTGGCAAGGTCTGCAATCCCGTGGCGGCCCAGGGCTGCGGCGCGGGCGGCAGCAAGATTTGCTCCGATCACCATCGCGGCAATACCAAACAGCCGGACAGCCCGGGGAATGCCATCCCAGTTGGCGGCAATGAAGGCGGTGATTGCCAGGGCAACGCAAATGACACCGACGCCTGCCAGCGCCATCGGCAACCGGCTGCGGCCATCGCCTTTTCCAGCCTCGGCCAGGATGTGACCGGCCGCGTCCCGGCTGACCCAGCCGCGCGCGATCCAGGTCTCGATGTCGGCTTTCAGCCGGCGCTGGTAGATCTGGTCGAACATTCCGCCCCCCTTGTCGAGCCCGACATTAAGCCGCTTTTCGGCAAATGTCAGGCGCAAGGGAGTTCGATCCTGTCCCGCAGCAAAACCTGTGCGGCGGCGCTGTCGAGGCATCTGGGCTTAATGCGTGTGCACGATCTCGCGCGTTTCGCGGAAGCCGATGTCCGGGTTCTTCTCGCCGATATAGTTCACTTCCCAGTTGCTCTTGAACAGGAACACCGGCTTGTCATCGCGGTCGAGGGCGACGCTCATGCGGTTGGTCTCGATGAATTTCTGCAGCTTCAGCGGGTCCGCGCACTCGATCCAGCGTGCCGTTGTATAAGGAACGGTCTCGAAGCCGATCTCGGTCGAGTACTCGTTCTTCAGCCGGTCGATCACCACGTCCAACTGCAGCATGCCGACGACGCCGACAATCCAGTTCGAGCCGAGATCCGGCTTGAAGATCTGCACCAGGCCCTCTTCGGCCAGGTCCTGCAGTCCCTGGCGCATCTGCTTGACCCGCATGGTGTCGGACAGGCGCACGCGGCGCAGGACTTCCGGGGCAAAGGCCGGCAGGCCGGTGACGTGGATTTCCTCGCCTTCGGTCAGCGTGTCGCCCACGCGCAACTGGCCATGGTTCGGCACGCCGATCACATCACCGGGAAAGGCTTCTTCGGCAATCTCGCGTTCCTCGGCAAAGAAGAAGATCGGCGCGGAGACGGCGATGGACTTGCCGGCGCGCACATGCTTCAGCCGCATGCCGCGCTTGAAGGTGCCCGAGCACAGGCGCACGAAAGCGATGCGGTCGCGGTGCTTGGGGTCCATGTTGGCCTGAACCTTGAACACGAAGCCGGTCACATCCGGCTCGTCCGGCGCAATGACACGGCCACCTGTCGCCGGCTGTGAATGCGGGGCCGGCGCATGTTCAGCAATGAAGTCGAGCAGGTCCTCGACACCGTAGTCGCGCAGCGCCGAGCCGAAGAACACCGGCGTTAGATGCCCTTCGAGGAAGCTTTCCGGGTCGAACGCAGCATAGCCCGCCTCGCCGAGTTCGACGTTTTCCGACAGCTCGGCCAGAACCCGGTCAAAGACCGTATCGACAAGGATCGGATCCTCAAGACCACTGACCGGCTTGGCCTGGGTGTAGGGGCCGCCACGTTCACCGTCCGACGTGCAGAACAGGTGCTTCTTGCCGTCGTAGACGCCGAAGAAGTCGGATCCCATGCCCACCGGCCAGGTCATCGGCGACACATCCAGCGCCAGCGCCTCCTGGATCTCGTCGAGGATTTCCAGCGCGTGCCGTCCTTCGCGGTCGATCTTGTTGACGAAGGTGATGATCGGGATATCCCGCAGGCGGCAGACTTCGAACAGCTTGCGCGTCTGGGTTTCGATGCCCTTCGCCGCATCGATGACCATGATCGCGGCGTCCACGGCGGTCAGCGTGCGGTAGGTGTCTTCGGAAAAGTCCTCGTGGCCCGGCGTGTCGAGCAGGTTGTAGATGATGCCACGGCGCTCGAAGGTCATCACCGAGGACGACACCGAAATCCCGCGTTCCTGTTCGATCTTCATCCAGTCGGAACGGGCCCGCCGGCGCTCGCCGCGTGCGCGCACCTGGCCCGCCGCGCGAATGGCGCCACCCGACAGCAGCAGCTTTTCGGTCAGCGTCGTCTTGCCGGCATCCGGATGCGAAATGATCGCAAAGGTTCGGCGCGCGAGATAGGGCGCAGCAGCCGTGGTCATGCGGAAACTCCTTGGGGCGGGAACGCCCAAAAGCACGGCCTCTTCCGCCCATGGGATGACCCATGCCGGAGACCGCTTCGTCTGGTTCGGGTCTGGTGCCAAGGAAATAGTCAGGAAAGCGCGGATTTGCCAGCACAGATTTGCCGCGTTAGAGATGCATAGCCGGGTAGCCCCGCCACGGCCAGCCCTGCGGCAGCCCGGAGCGCCACGAGGGTGTTGTCGTCTCCAGCATCGGTTTGTTTCTTGTCCCAACGTCTCATCTGGCTCACCGGCCTTGGCCTGATCGCTCTCACCGCCATCATCTTGCTCGCCATGGGCCGTCTTCCGATCTGCGCCTGCGGCGAGATCAAGCTCTGGACCCCGGCGTCCGATGTCGCGGGCAGTTCCCAGCACATCGCCGACTGGTACACGCCCTCGCATATCATTCACGGCATGATCTTCTACTGGGTCCTGTGGCTGATGTTGCGCGCCCGCCCGGTCGGGGAACGCGCGCTCATCGCGATCCTCATCGAGGCCGCCTGGGAGATCACGGAAAACAGCCCCTGGATCATCGATCGTTACCGCGAGGCGACGATTGCTGTCGGCTACACCGGCGACAGCGTCCTCAATTCGGTGTTCGATATCCTCTGGATGCTCGCCGGCTTCGCCTTTGCCGCGCGGGTGCCCGTCTGGGTAACGGTGCTTCTGGCCCTTGTCTTCGAGCTTGCCGCCCTGTGGGTGATCCGCGACAACCTGACCCTCAATGTGATCATGCTGATCAGCCCGATCGAGGCGATCAGGGTCTGGCAGTCCGGCGGCTGATCCCGTCAGGGGCGTGCTTCCAGCGCCTTTGCCAGAACGTCAAAGACAAGACGGATGCGCGGGCTGGTGTGCAGTTCCCGGTGGGTGACGAGCCAGATCGGGAACTTCACCACAATCTCGTCCGCAAGCACCGGCTCCACTTCGGTCAGCCCGCGCGCAAAGTCGACTGCCATGAAGCCGTAGCCAAGCCCCTTGCGTACAGCTTCCCAGGCAACTGTCCCGTTTGCGGAATTGAACCGGATATCGCTCTCCGCAGCGCTGATGCCATACATTGCCAAGTAGTGCACCATCTCGGCCCTGTTGCCAAAGCCGACAAATGTCTTCCCGGTCAGATCCGCCACTGAACCCGGACGGCCCGTCTGGTCGAGATAGCTCCGCGCGGCATAAAGATGCGCAGTCGCCTCCCGCACGAGCCGTGCATACAGTTCATTTCCCGTGGGACGGACATGGCGGATCGCGATGTCTGCATCGCGCCGTTTCAGGTCACTGATTTCATTCGAGGCAATTACGTCAATTTCCAATGCTGGTGCGATGGCCTGCAGGTGTCGCAGCACCGGGGGCAAAGCGTAATGCGCAAACATGTCGCTGGCCGAGATGCTCACCGGCCCGGCGACGGCCTGGGCATGACCCGAGGCAACCAGGCTGAGCCGCAGGCCCGCTTCCGCCATCGCCCGTGCGGCTTCCAATACCTCACGGCCCGAGGCCGTCAGCGTCTGGGACCGGCCACTGCGCTCGACCAGAACCACCCCCAGTTCCGCCTCAAGCGCCGAGATCTGGCGACCGATCGTCGGCTGGGTCAGCCCGAGCGCTTTCGCCGCCGCCGAGAGCGAGCCGAGATCGGCAACCGCGACGAGGGCACGGGCCTGGTTCCAGTCAAAGGTGAGCTTTGTCCAATTCATGCAGCTACGCATACCAACTGTACGAAAATCCGCAATTTCATATTTTTTTGCATGTCGGTAAACAAGGCTCATGACCAAGGCAAGTTCTGAAATCAACCGCACGACGCCGAACCGGGACATGATCTTCTGGGATCGGATCGCACAGAAATATGCCCGCGATCCGATCAAGGACATGGCGTCCTATGAATATACGCTTGAGCGAACCCGCAGCTGTCTGCTGCCCAGCGACAGGGTTCTCGAACTAGGATGCGGCACGGGCTCGACGGCGTTGTTGCTGGCGCCGTCGGTCGGCCACATCACGGCTACGGATTTCTCTCCGGCCATGATCGACATCGCACGGCAGAAGCTGAAGCAGGCAGATGCCGCGCAGAACGTGATCTTTCAGCCGTCAGGCCCTGACGGAACAAATTTGCCGGCGGCCCGTTTTGATGCGGTGCTCGCCTTCAACATGCTGCACCTCGTCCGTGACCTTGATGCGGTGCTGGCGCAGGTTGCCAGCAAGCTGCGTCCCGGCGGCATGTTCATCTCAAAGACCGTCTGCCTTGGCGATGCGTCCTTTATCTTCCGCCCGCTGGTTAGCGCGATGAAGCTGTTCGGCAAGGCACCGCACGTCAGTTTTCTCCGCCAGGAGGCCCTGGACCGCCAGATCGCGGCGCATGGCTTCCGCATTCTCGAAACCGGCAACTTCCCCAGGAAGCCGCCATCGCATTTCGTTGCCGCCCGTCTCCTCGAGTGATGTCCCTACCCTCAGTCGAAGAGAGTTCGCCCCGTAGGTCGGCTGCGAAAGACAGCGAGGCCCGGCCGTTTGCGGCCGGGCCTCGTTTTATATTCGCTAGGTCCTTGAACCGGCCGTGAAGGCGAGAATGCCTCGCCCCCTTACGGCGCTCACGAAGCCTTCTTGAACCAGTCGTACCAGCGCCGCGTCTGCCGCACCTGCACCCGCTCCAGCACTTCGGCTGCGAACAGGGCCGCGTTTTCGCGCGCCTTTTCCAGGTTGGTCACCGTGCGCGGATCGAGATTGGCCAATCCACCGCCGAACTCGAACATATCGCGGTAAGCCGCACGCTCGATGATCGGGGTCATCATCACATCGATACCGCTGACGGCGAGGTGGTCCTGCACAGCTTTCAGCGCCCGGGTGGTGACGGCGGCATTGGTCCGGGTCAGGACGACACAATGGCGAATATCGTGCCGGACGATCTGTTCCAGCTTGCTGATGAGACGCAGGATCTTTGCCCCGCCCCGCGCGTCCATCGACGAGCCCTGGATCGGCACCACGACAAGGTCGGATACGGAGATCGCATTTGCGACCATGAGGTTCTCCGTACCCTCCAGATCCACGATCACATAGTCGCTTGTCTGGGTGGCCTCGAGCACCTGCTCGGTGATCGTTGCAGGAGACAACTGGCTCTGGACGGAAATATTGGGATGACGACCGGGCAGATCGGACCAGTTGGAAATCCAGCGCTGCGGATCGGCGTCGAATATGGTGACAGTTTTCCCCCGTTCGGCGACTTCTGTCGCCAGGAGCAGCGCCGCGGTGGTCTTGCCTGCACCACCTTTGGCGTTTGCGAAGGAAATTACGGGCATCGGTGGGTCTCCTGGATCGGAAGCCGTTGGCCTTCTGCTGGCGACTTCTCGTCCTCAGAGTTTCAATAGTTCATGGTTAACAAATCGATAACTCGCCGCAAAATGCATTTACCTGTAATAATTTGCGAGCTTTCGGGAGACAGCCTGGAGCGGCTCAGCCGTAAAACTGACAAGGTTCCAGTCAAAGTTTTCCACAAGCGACAAATCCGGTGTACCGCAATGTGTAAACAACACCTTTGCGGGCGGGTAAATGCTTGAATGTCGGCATTGCGTTTCTGAGCGTTTGCACGGCTTGCCGCGCTTGGGTATGTCTGGGGAAACTGCCGCGAACCGGCACACAAGGAACCTTGTCATGCGTGCTCTCCTTTCCGCCGGCTTGCGCTACGGCCTTGCCGCCCTCACCGGGTTCACGCTCCTGTGCGGGCCCGCCAGCGCCCAGAGCCTGCCGCCCTACAAGGACAGCCTCTTTGCCTATCCACGCCTGATCTCCAGCAACGACGATGGCACCTACGAGGTGGTGGAATACATCAAGGCACGCGACCTGCATGAGCGCGACAAGGAGCCGGAGCGTGAGGTCTGGGGCAACTACGTCTCCTTCCATCCCACATCCAGCCAGGCTGACCTGGAACTCAAGGCGAATGGCCGTGCCGTGAAATACATGGCTACCGGCAAGACGGAAGGAGGCGCCTCGATCGTCGTGATTTACGTGCATGGCCAGGGCGGCAACCGCTTCCAGGGCATGAACGACCTGACCTTCGGCGGCAATTTCAACCGCATCAAGAACCTGATGTCCCGCAACGGCGGCGTCTACATCTCGGCCGGCTTCACCGACTTCGGGGCCAAGGGCACCGAGGATGTCGCCGCGATCATCGATGCCTACAGGGCCAGTTCGCCGCGCGCCAAGACGTTTGTCGCCTGCGGATCCATGGGCAGCATCCTGTGCTGGAACCTCCTCAAGGATCCGGCTCAGGCGCGCAAACTGTCCGGCGTGCTGCTGTTTGGCGCCTCGAAGGACGATGCCTTCCTGAAGTCGGCAACCCTGCGCAAGGCGGAGAACAATGTTCCGCTCTACATGGGCCACGGCAGCTGGGACAATGTCTATGACTGGGAGAAGCAGGTCGCTTTCTACGAGCAGATCCGCAAGGCAGCACCCGGCTACCCCGTCCGCTTCACCTTGTTCGACACCGGCACCCACGGCACCCCGATCCGCATGACCGACTGGCGCCTGATCCTCAACTGGATGCTGTCACGGGGCTAAGCTCGTTGAACGGCAACCACGATCAAACGACGGCGTTCATTTTGACAATAAACTTCAGCCTCCCCGGCGTCATCCCGGACGAGCGTCAGCTCGAGCCGGGACCGGAGAGCCAAGGTCTAGACATATCACAGAGTAAAGACCGAACAGACCGTGACTCTCCGGTCCCGGGTCTCCGCTTCGCTGCGCCCGGGAAGACGGGAGAGGTGCTGTACGACGTTTGAACGCCGGCCAATTGGCCGGCGTTGTCTTTGAATCAAGTGCGAAAACACTCACCCCTGCAGGACGATAAGGTCTTTCGGCGACAGGGACACTTCGATGGCGGCGCCAACGGCCGGCGGCGGCATGTCGGAGCGGTTGAAGGTATCGAGTGACAGGGATGAGCCGGCGACTGCCACCTTGAGGCGGATGACCGAGCCCATGAAATGCACATCCTCGATGCTGCCGGGCAAAACGATGTCGGTGTCGGTTCCGCGCCCGAGTTGCACCGCTTCCGGGCGCAATGCGACGGTAAGCCGCTCACCGGATTTGGCCTGCAATCCGCCCTCCGGCAGTGTCAGGTCGACACCGGCCATGGTCAGGGTGCCGGCATCGGCATCGCGCACGGTTGCATCCAGCGTGTTCAGCGTTCCGACGAAGTTGGCGACGAAGCGGGTTCGCGGCCGGTTGTAGACCTCGTGCGGATTGCCGACCTGCTCGGCCACGCCGCCGTACATGACGACGATGCGGTCCGACATCGACAGCGCCTCTTCCTGGTCATGCGTCACGAAAATGGTCGTGATGCCGAGTTCGCGCTGGATCTCGCGGATTTCGGTGCGCAGGCTGACGCGGATCTTGGCATCGAGCGCCGACAGGGGCTCATCAAGAAGC
Organism: Pannonibacter sp.; assembly: GCF_051860505.1. NCBI lineage: Bacteria > Pseudomonadati > Pseudomonadota > Alphaproteobacteria > Hyphomicrobiales > Stappiaceae > Pannonibacter > Pannonibacter sp. The sequence continues at coordinate 88,008 of NZ_JBHYDX010000010.1, forward strand.
AGCACGCGCGGGCTCGGCGCAAGGGCACGCGCCAGCGCAACGCGCTGCTGCTGGCCGCCAGAAAGCTGGAACGGGAAGCGATTGCCCAGATCCGGCAAACCGATGAGCTTGAGCATCTCGCGCACCCGCGCATCGATGTCGGCCCGTCCCATCCCCTTGATCTTGAGGCCGAAGGCAACGTTCTGTGCCACGGTCATGTTCGGGAACAGCGCATAGGCCTGGAACACCATGCCGATGTTGCGCCCGTTCGGCTTCACCCGGGTCACATCCTGACCGTCGATGACGATCGACCCGGACGTCGGTATTTCGAAGCCGGCGACCATGCGCAGCACCGTGGTCTTGCCGCAGCCCGAGGGGCCGAGCAGCGAGATGAACTCGCCCTGCCCGACAGACAGGTCAAAATCCTTGACGACCGTGGTCGGGCCAAAGGATTTCTTCAGGTTCTTCAGCTCGAGATAAGCCATCAGCGTTGCACCTGTATGTGTTTGGAGAAGCGGGTTGCAAGCTGGATCAGGGCCATGCAGGCCCAGGTGATACCAAAGGCTATCACGGCCAGTGCCGCCGGTTCATAGGCGCGGTTTGCGCCAAGCAATTGCATGAAGGGACCAAAGGCCGGCCGGTCGAGCAGCGCCGCCATGGTGAACTCGCCAATGACGATGGCAAAGGTCAGGAAGGCGCCGGACAGAACCGCGACAAGCACGTTGGGCAGGATCACCCGGCTCAGGATCGTCACCCAGCCGGCCCCAAGGCTGAGCGCTGCCTCGGTCAGGGTTGCCACGTCGATGGTCCGCAGGCCCGTGTCCACGGCCCGGTACATGTAGGGCAGTGACAGGGTGACATAGCCGAACATCAGGAGAATGTTGGTGCCGGTCGTCGACCCGGTCAGCGGCAGCCAGGACGATGTGTTGTAGAGGCGGATATAGCCGAAGACGATGACAATCGCCGGGATCACCAGCGGCAGCAACGTGATGAACTCGATCCACGGCCGGGCCGCCGGCAGGCGCAGCCGCACCCAGTAGGCTGTCGGCACCACCAGGACCATGCCCACCACAATTGTCGCCAGCGCCATCAGCACCGAATACGAAAAGGTCAGCTGGAACCGTTCGTCCACGAGCACGACACGGTAGGCCTCGAAGGAATAGCCCTCGCGCAGCATCCGCATCGAGAATTCGGTCATGCCGACAAGCGGCAGCGCGAAGAAGACGCACCCCAGGACAAGGGCGCTCCAGGCGAGAAGACGGGTCACTTCAGCCACCTTTCACTGCGCACCCGCAGCCAGATGTAGAGCCCGTTGGCAAGGGCGGTGATGACGATCATGCCGAAGGCCAGCGCATAGCCCAGATGCGGGTTGCCCAGCACATCGCCACGGATCTGCGCATAGAGCTTGATCGGCACGATGTTGAGCTGCGGTCCGGTCAGGGCGAAGGCCGTGGCGATGGCGCCGAAGGAATTGGCGAACAGGAGGGCAAAGGTACCCAGCAGGGCCGGAAACAGGATCGGCAGCGCCACCATGCGCCAGTACTGCGAGGCAGAGGCACCGAGGATCTCGGCTGCCTCCCGCCACTCGCGCTTCAGGCCGTCGAGCGCCGGGGCGATCATCAGGATCATCAGCGGGATCTGGAAGAACAGATAGACGACGACCAGCCCCCAGAAGGACAACAGGTTGAAGCCCATGGCGCGCAGGTTGATGCCGAACTCGTTGCGCAGCCAGATGGTCACGAGGCCAACCGGCCCGAGCGTTGCCAGGAAGGCAAAGGCCAAAGGAACACCGGCGAAATTGGACGCGACCCCGGAAAAAGTCATCAGTCCGCTGCGGACCTTGCCGGGCAACTTGCCCAGGATCACCGCCGCCGCCATTGCAAAGCCGATCAGGCAGCCCAGAAAAGCCGTGATCAGGCTGAGTTGGATCGAGACCCAGTAGGAGGAGACGATGGACTCGGTGTTGAGGCCATAGATGTTGTCGAGCGTGAAGCTGCCATCCGGCGTCTGGAATGCCCCGACCACGATCTTCATCGTCGGCAGGATCAGGAACAGAAGCGCGAACAGCGCGAAGGGAAGCAGCCCCAACCAGTTGAGGTTGAGACGGCTGAGTGGACCCGGTCTGGGTTCTGGCATCGGGCGAAGCCCCTCTCGTCCGGTGGCCGGCCACGGTTGCATCCGCCCCTGGATGCCCCGCCCGGTCTTTGTCAGTCTGGCCGTTTGCCGGCTTCTGATGTGCCGCCGTCCGCGACGAAACAGGACCGTGAGGGCCACTCGTCCATCGCTGGCGGTCAAGACGGAAGAGCCGGGGAGGCCCCGGCTCTTCGCAGTATCAGGCGTGCTTACTGGACGTTCGCGCCGACGACCTTGTCCCAACCGGAAACAACAGCTTCCTTGTTGGCGTTCTGCTCTTCGATGGTCGGGAAGTAAGCCTTCTCATACGGCTCGGCCGGCGGAAGGGCCTTCAGCAGTTCGTCAGAGATCTTGCCTTCCGCGACCATCTTGTTGAAGCGCGCGGTGTGGCAGTAGCCCTTGACGTAGCCATTCTGGCCTTCGTCGGAGAAGATGTGCTCCATCCAGAGCTTGGCAGCGTTCGGATGCGGTGCATAGGCGCTGATGGCCTGGACGTAGACGCCGGCCAGGGTGCCCTTGGTCGGCACGGTCACTTCCACCGGCGGGTTGCCCTTCAGGCTGTCACGGGCGGACAGGGCGTTGTAGTCCCACATCACCATGATCGGCGTAGTGCCCTGGGCGAGCGTGCCAGCCTTGCCGATGACGGGCACGAAATTGCCCTTCTCGTTCAGTTCCTTGAAGAACTGCAGGCCAGCGGCCCCGGACTCGGTGCCAGCCTTGGCGCCAGCAGCCATGCCAGCGGACAGGACACCCAGGATGGCCTGGTTCGAGGCGCGCGGATCACCGGCGAGTGCGACCTGACCGGCGTATTCCGGCTTCAGGAGGTCTTCCCACTCCATCGGCGGGTTCTGCACGAGATCCTTGTTGGAGACGAAGGCCATGACGCCATAGTAGGCGCCGTAGAAATAGCCGTCAGCATCCTTGACGGCATCCGGGATCTCGTCCCAGACCGAAACCTTGTACGGCTGGATCAGGCCTTCTGCCTTGGCCTGCGGGCCGAAGGACAGACCAACGTCGAGAACGTCCGGAGCCTGCGGGCCGGTGTTGCCCTTGTTGGCGCGAACGGCTTCCAGTTCGTCGGCAGAGCCGGCGTCCGGGTTCAGTTCGTTGACGGTCAGGAACGGGTATTTTTCCTTGAAGGAGGCAATGATGCCGCCATAACCGCACCAGTCATGCGGCAGGGCGATGGTGGTGAGCATGCCTTCCTTCTTGGCGCCTTCGATGAGCTCTTCCATCGACTGCGCAGAAGCGGCGGTGGCGCTGAACAGGACAGCGAGACTCGTCGTCGCTGCCAGAATTGTCTTGATGTTCATGCACTTCTCCTGGGTTACCCGATACGCGTGAATCGGTTCCTTGCAAAAATTCCCACGCATCCCCTCGCAACAGAAGATGCGGCCTCCCGGAATTTCGGCCGACGCATATGGACGGCCGGGCGAACCGGTTCCCTGGTCGCAGGTCGGCTTCGGCCTCACGAGCAAGCCTGTGCTGCCCGCTCCCGAACCCCGATCACGACAAACTGTGAAAGCGATCCTCATCGCCCTCGAAAACGCAGAAGGCCTTGTCCCGACCCTCGCACTCCGCAGAAAGCGCGATGGAAAGTCCTTGCCGAGCCCCTGCCCTGCGCCATTAGCCGATACAGATGACACTTCGACTGCTTTTTTATGACAGTTTAATGAAGGGGCGCCATCCTCAAAAGTTCCATCGTATAAACGTCATAATAGCGTCATCCTGCGTCAAGCATAGACACTATGGTCCGCTATTATGACAGCCGAATGTGACAATCTCCCCTTCCCTAAGGACATCCATTGACCAAGTTCGATGTAGCGATCGTGGGCGCCGGTATCGTCGGCCTTGCCCATGCTCTTGCCGCCGCCCGGCGCGGTAAATCCGTCGTTGTCCTCGACCGTGACGCCCAGGCCAATGGGGCGTCGATCCGCAATTTCGGTTTTGTGACCGTCAGCGGTCAGGAGGCCGGCGATTGCTGGCAGATGGCGCGCCGCGCCCGCGATGTATGGGCGGAAGTGGCGGCTGCCGCAGGCATCCCCGTCCTGCAACGTGGCATGGTCATGACGGCACGCCGGCCGGAAGCCGAGGCCGTGATCGATGCGTTCCTGGCCACGGAGATGGGCGCGCAGTGCCGCCGCCTGACCCTGCCCGAGGCTGCCGACCTTGTTCCGGCCCTGCGGCAGGACCGGCTGTCCGGCGTCCTGTATTCACCGCATGAACTCAGGGTCGAAAGCCGCCAGGCCCTTCCGCGCTTGGCAACCTGGCTTTCGGACGTTCATGGCGTGACGTTTCGCTGGTCGACGTCCGTCACCAGCATCAATGCCCCACACCTGGAAACCTCACGTGGCCAGGTGATGGCCGAGAGCGTGATTGTCTGCCCGGGGGATGATTTCGTTTCCCTGTATCAGGAGCGGATCGGCGCTTACCGGCCGTTGCGTTGCAAGCTGCAGATGCTGCGTGTCGCTCCCGCAAGTCCGGTCGCCTTCAGGACCCCGGTCATGTCCGATCTCGGGCTTGCACGGTACAAGGGCTATGCGGACCTGCCGGAAGCATCCGCGCTGAAGACGCGTCTTGATAGCGAGCAGGGTGCACACCGGGACAACGGCATTCACCTGATCGTGGTGCAGTCGGCCGATGGCTCGCTGGTGGTCGGCGACAGTCACCATTACGCGCCAACGCCCGATCCCTTCGCACCCGTTGACGTGCGCGACCTGATCCTCGACGAAATGGATCAGGTGCTGGATCTGCCGGGCCGCACTATCCAGGAGCACTGGGTTGGCACCTATGCAAGCGCCGACGGCCGCTGGCGCTTCACCGATGCGCCCGATGACGCGACACGCATCGTTGTGGTCACCGCCGGCTGCGGCGCCTCCACTGCCTTTGCCATTGGCGAGGAAACCATCGCTTCCCTCTACGGACAGGATTTCAAGGCATGAGCAAGTTCAAGGCAGTGGTGTTCGACTGGGCCGGCACCGTGATCGATTTCGGCTCCTTCGCCCCGATGGGCGTTTTCGTGAAGGCCTTCGAGAAATTCGGCGTCACGGCGAGCATCGCCGAGGCCCGGGCGCCGATGGGCATGGCCAAGTGGGATCATATCAAGACGATGATGACCGCCCCGGCTCTGGCCGAACGCTGGAAGGCCGCGCACGGGGCCTATCCGACCGACGTTGACGTCGACCGGGTCTACGAGGTCTTCGTGCCGATGAATGAGGAGGTCGTCGCCGATTTCGCCACGCTGGTCCCCGGCGCGAAGGAGGCGGTCGACACCTTGAGGGCACGCGGCCTGAAGATCGGCTCCACCACCGGCTATACCCGCTCGATCATGACCCGCGTCCTGCCTGTGGCGGCTGCGCAGGGCTATGCACCCGACAACCTCATCTGCGCTGACGAGGTCAAGGAAGGCCGCCCGAGCCCGCTCGGCATGTACCAGTGCTTCATCGATCTCGGTGTCCATCCGGCGTCTGCCGTCATCAAGGTCGACGACACCGAGCCGGGCATCGGCGAAGGCGTCGCGGCGGGCTGCCTTACCGTCGGCGTCACCCTGTCGGGCAACATCGCCGGCCGCACGCCGGACGAGCTGGCAGCGCTTTCGCCGGACGAGATCGACGCCATCCGGGCTGAAGCCGGCGCACGCCTCAAAGCTGCCGGTGCCGATTATCTCATTGACACGGTGGCTGATCTTCCGGCCCTGATCGAGCGTCTCGAAGCTGGCGCCTGATACAGCTCTTCAAAGCGGCTGGAGCCTCGTCATCGCAACGCCGTTGTCTAGTGGGGGACGGAACATGAAGCCGAATGTTCTCCTGATCACCGCCGACCAGTGGCGCGGTGCGGCCCTTGGCTGCGCCGGTCACGGTGAAATCAAGACGCCGAACGTGGATGCGCTCGCCCGCGAGGGCGTGCTGTTCCGGCAGCATTTCGCCGGCGCGGCCCCCTGTTCCCCGGCGCGCGCGTGCCTCTACACCGGCCTTGCCCAGATGAACAACCGGGTAACCCGCAACGGCACCCCGATGGACAACCGGCTCGACAACATCGCCCGGCTGGCCCGCCGGGCCGGTTACGACCCGACGCTGTTCGGCTACACGGACGTTTCGCCCGATCCGCGCACCCGGGACAGCCATGATCCCGACCTGACCACTTATGAGGGCGTCCTGCCAGGCTTCACGACCCGCGTGCTGCTGCCCGAGCACGAGAAGGCCTGGCTGTCCTGGCTGCGCCAGCGCGGCCACCGGATTGACGATCCGTCGAGGATCCATGTCCCCGTCGGCCATGCGCCGGGCGCCATTACCCGCGATGCGCCCGCCTACAGCGCCGACGAGACCCAGACCGCCTTCCTCACGGGCGAGTTCCTGCGCTGGCTGTCGGAGCGCGAGGGCGAGCGGCCGTGGTTTGCCCATATCTCGTTCCTGCGCCCGCATCCGCCCTTCGTGGTGCCCGCCCCCTACAACACCATGTACGACGCAAGCCCTGAGGGCTTCCTGCGGCCCGCCACCCGTGCGGAACAGGCTGATGTCCATCCTTATGTCGCCGCTGAACTCGCGCGCGTCGGGGCCGGACATTTCCTCGCCGGTGCGACCGGCGGCACAGATCAGTGGTCGGCAGAGGATCACGGCCTCATCCGCGCGATCTATCACGGCATGATCAGCGAAGTGGATGCGCAACTCGGTCGCCTGTTCGACGGGCTGAAGGCGGCGGGGACTTTTAACAACACGCTGATCATCTTCACCTCCGACCATGCCGAGCTGATGGGCGATCACTGGGGTTTCGGCAAGGGCGGCTTCTACGACCAGAGCTATCACATCCCGCTCGTGGTCAAGTTGCCCGGCGCCGACAGGGCCCGAGGCAAGACCGTCACTGCCTTCACCAGCGCTTGCGACATCTTCCCGACGCTGGCTGATTATCTCGGCGCAGCACCCCTGACGGGGCCGGACGGCCAATCTCTGCGGCCCTTCCTCGAAGGACGGGAGCCTCAGCGCTGGCGTGATGCGGTGGTGTGGGAGTTCGACTTCCGCGACATCGGCCAGCGACAGCATGAGGCCCATTTCAGCTTGCCGTCGCGCGCCCTCGCCCTGACCGTGATCCGGGACGACAGGTTCAAATACGTCCACTTTGCCGGCGGCCTGCCACCGCTTCTGTTCGACATGGCGAATGATCCGGGCGAATTGCGCAATCTGGCCGCCGACCCGGCCTCGCAGTCCACCCGCCTGGCCTATGCCGAACGACTGCTCGACTGGCGCACCCAGCATCTGGACCAGACGCTCGCCTACACCGAACTGACGGCGCAGGGGCCCGTTTCGCGTCCTTTCGACGACAGCTAGACAAGGACCCCAAACACCACCCTGCACCATTTTTCCGCGCTCAGGCAGCAGAACCTCGCGCTGCAATGAAGGGGACCTGCCGCAAGAGCGGTTGATTTTTCCGTCTAAGGCATTGCCATAGCTTCAATATTTTAGAGATGCATCCCTGATGCGCATTGCGCTGCACAATTAGCGTGCAGCATATTTCCTGCTTGCTGCCTGTGCATTTCAACGTCACTCTGCTGTGAAACCTCATAAAAACCAGAGGGGAACAGCATGCGGCGTCTTATCGGACTGGCACTGGGCCTGGCGCTTTCCGCGTCATCGGCTCTTGCTGCCACTGAAATCAAATTCACACTCGACTGGAAGTTCGAGGGCCCGGCGGCTCCGTTCTTCATTGCGCTCGACAAGGGGTATTTTGCCGCCGAAGGGCTGGATGTCACCATCGACACCGGCGCTGGCTCGCGCGAGTCGATCCCGCGCGTTGCCACCGGCGCCTACCAGATGGGCTTCGGCGACATCAACTCGCTGATCCAGTTGATGGACACCCAGCCTGACCTGAAGGTCAAGGCTGTTTTGATGGCCTATGAACGGCCACCGATTGCCGTCATCGGCCGCAAGAGCCTTGGCATCACTGACGATCCGAAGTCGCTGGAAGGCAAGAAGCTTGGCGCGCCTCCCCCGGATGCCGCCTTCGGCCAGTGGCCGGCCTTCGCCAAGGTCGCCGGCCTCGATACCTCGACAATCACCATCGAGAATGTCGGCTTCCCCGTGCGCGAGCCAATGCTGGCCCAGGGTCAGGTCGACGCGATCTTCGGCTTCTCCTTCTCCTCGGTGATCAACCTCAAGGCCCAGGGCGTGGCGGAAGACGACATCGCGCTTATCATGATGGCCGAGAAGGGTCTCGACCTGTACGGCAACGTCGTCATGGTCAACACCGACTTTGCCGCCGCCAATCCGGACGCCGTCAAGGGCTTCGTCAAGGCGCTGACCAAGGGCTATCTCGACGCGATTGCCGATCCAGCGGCCGCAATCCCGCATGTCATGAAGCGGAATGAGGTGTTGAACGAGGCTGTCGAAATCGAACGCCTGAAAATGGCGGTCGCCCAGTCCATCGCCACCCCGGCGGTGAAGGCCAACGGTTTCGGCGGCGTCGACATGGCCAAGCTCACCAAGTCGATGGAATACTTGCAGACCTCGATGGGCGTCAGCGCAACACCGCCGGCTGCCGAGAAGGTCTTCGACCCGAGCTATCTGCCGCCCGTCGCAGAGCGCACCGTCAAGTAACAACTCACAGGTCCTACCCTCCCGGTCTGCCCAAGGGCGCCGGGAGGGGCTTTTTTTTGACTTTTGTAGACCCGACTGGAGGGGCTGTGACCGGATTTGTCGACTTGCGGGACATTCGGCTGACCTATGGCGGCACTGCCGATGGGACGCTGGCGCTGGATGGCCTGAGCATGGCCGTTCGAAAGGGAGAGTTTGCAGCCGTGGTCGGCCCGTCCGGCTGCGGCAAATCCACCCTGATGAAGCTGGCGACGGGGCTGATGCGCCCCCAGGCCGGCACCGTCGAGGTGGCGGGCAAGGAAGTTTCAGGCCCAGTCTCCATCGCCGGCATGGCATTCCAGAACCCCTCGATGCTGCCCTGGCGCACGACGCTGGACAACGTCATGCTGCCGCTTGAAATCGTCCAGCCACATCGCAGCCGCCTGAAACGCGAACGCACAGCCTACCTGAAGAAGGCTGAGGACCTGCTGGCCCTTGTCGGCCTCAAGGGTTTCGGTCAAAAGTTCCCCTGGCAACTCTCCGGCGGCATGCAGCAGCGGGCCAACCTCTGCCGTGCCCTGGTGCATGATCCGGCCCTCCTGATGCTGGACGAGCCCTTTGGCGCGCTCGATGCCTTTACCCGCGAGGAACTGTGGCAGGTGATGCGTGACCTGCATGCGGAAAAGGGCTTCACCACCATTCTGGTCACCCATGACCTGCGCGAAGCCGTCTATCTTGCCGACCGCGTTTTCGTCATGAGCGCCCGGCCCGGCCGAGTGATCATGGAACGCAGCATCGATTTCCCCCGTCCGCGCCCCATCGATCTGACCTATGAGGGCGGCTTCAACGACATCGTGCATGAATTGCGCGGCTATATTGCAGAAGCGAGGGCGGCAGCATGAACGACCGCTGGATCAAGGCTGCTCCGTTTCTCTGGACGTTCGGGCTTTTTGCCATCTGGCAACTGGCTGTCGCAGCTCTCAAGCTGCCGGTTTACATCCTGCCGGCACCGACCGACATTGCCGTTGCCATCTATCAGTACTGGCCGGCGATCTGGAAGAACTCGCTGCAGACGCTGTTTACCACCGTCCTTGGCTTTGGCCTTGCCGTCGTCGGCGGCCTCCTGCTGGGCCTGGCCGTCGGCTGGAGCCGCGCGATCTATGCAGGGCTTTACCCCCTGATGATTGGCTTCAACTCGGTGCCGAAGGTGGCCGTGGTGCCGATCCTGGTCATCTGGTTCGGCATCGGCACGGTGCCTGCAGTGCTCACAGCGTTCCTGATCGCCTTCTTCCCCATCGTCGTGAATGTCGCCACCGGCCTTGCCACCATCGAGCCGGAAATGGAGGACGTGCTGCGGGCGCTGGGGGCCAGGAAGCTCGACATCATGCTCAAGGTCGGCATCCCCCGCTCGATGCCCTATTTCTTCGGCTCGCTGAAGATCGCCATCACGCTTGCCTTCGTCGGCTCGGTGATCTCCGAGAACGTGGCCGCCAACTCCGGCTTGGGCCACATGATGCTGGCGGCGCAGTCGCAGTTCAACGTGCCGCTGGTCTGGGCCGGCCTCGTCGCCCTCGCTGTCCTCGGCATCGTCATGTATGCGCTGATGGCGCTTCTGGAAATGCGGATGACCGGCTGGGCCCATCGCTCCGGCATGAACCGGGCGTAAGAACATAGGGAGTTGCCACCTGCGCCTCTGCCGCCTTGGTTTGGCAGGGAAGCCGCACATGAAGTCTGTCACACGTTCGATGTGAACTCCTGTGCCAGGTGACGGCAACCTTGTCGAAGCCTCTCAGCTCCCCTCCCCCACGTGCGGAGGGGTTTGGGGGTGGGGGGAGCGGACGGAAAATCTTGTTCTGCGTTTCTGGCCAGATGGACTTAAGACACTTTGTGATCCAACGGCTGCCCGTCCCCCCACCCCTTACCCCTCCCCACGAGGGGGAGGGGGGCGGTGAGACCTCGAAAAGCGTCCAACCAACCCGACCAAGAGCGAGAGCCCCGCGACGCGACACACCTGCCCCCACCCCGCGACCTTACTTCGCCGCCACCATCACCTCGGCTGGACCGCTGACCGCCTTGTTCCCCAGCGGGTCCTCGGTCACGTCGCCGGAAATGGGCGGCAGGTCGAGGATTTCGTGGAACTTCTGCAGCATCTCCAGCGTGTGCGGGGCCATTTCATCAATAGCGCCGGGCACATACTGCACGACACGTGCGGCCAGATCGCGCTCCTCGCGGGTTTTCAGGAGCTTCGGCAGGGCTGCAAGCGCCCCATGGCGGTCAAACTCCACGATCAGCGTCTGCTCGTGGATGATGATCGCCCGTTCTTCGGCACTCAGCGAAGCAAAAGGCTCGTCCTCGGTCAGGATATGCGCTGACCGCTCCAGCCGGTCGCGGCGCACATTGCCGCGCGATTCCGCCAGCAGCACGAGCATCCGGATCACGGCCTCCACGAAGCCGCCCTCCTCCACGCGGCGCAGGGCCGACTGCACGACCGGCAGGGCCCTGAGTTCGTCCGTACGCTTCAGTGTGCGCGGACGCACATGCCCGCGACCATACCAGCGCGCCCAGGGTGTGCCCCAGATGCCAAAGAACGCCATCTCGTACCAGGTGTCGCGCAGGTCGCGGACCATGTCGATGGATTGTTCGATCAGGTCAGCGCTCAGCCGTTCCAACTCGATCAAGGGATTGCTGGCCGGTGCCGGCGCGCGTTCCGCCTTAACCTTGTCCGCCATATGGGACAATGGCTGCACGAGCGGGTTCTTGCTCGAGAACATGGCCCGCTGCACCCGCAACGGGTGCATCACGCGGCCAGCCTCTGCGCTCGCTTCGGTCACACCTGCCTGCACGAAGGGACGGATCACCGTGTCATAGACCTCGGCCTGCTGCTCCGACCACCGGGCGACGGCTGCAAACGGCGTCTCGTCATCGCGGCCATCATCCAGAGCCAGGATATCGTCCAGCGTCCGCTCGTGGAACGAGACGGTGAAGGTGCGGTTCAGAACATCGCCGGTATAGTTGTCGATCTTCATCTCGTAGAGACCGGGCGCCAGCGCCTCGATGGTCTTCATCGTCGAAGCCATCTCGCTGTGCTCTTTCTTGGCAATCGACGAGGAGACGAAGATGCCGAGATGCCCGACCTGGTCATGCACCATGTAGAGGATGCGCTGGCCGCGGATCTGGATCTCGCTGACGTCCGAATAGGTGTCGATGATCCAGTTCAGCGCCTGCTGCGGCGGCGTGATGTTGTCACCATGGCTGGCGAAGACGATGATCGGCGCGCGGATAGACTTCAGGTCCACATTGCGGCCCGGCTCCAGCCGCGCCTCGTTGCGCGCCAGCCGGTTGCCGACGAACAATTGCTCGACGATCCAGCGGATCTCGGCTTCGTTGAGCAGGAAGTAGCCACCCCACCAGGTTTCGAAATCGAGGAAGCGCGTCGCTTCCGTGTCGATGTTGGCATAGAGGTCGACATATTTGCGGAACAGGGTCCGGGACGGATTGAGCAACTCGAAGTTCGAAACGAGATGCGCGCCGTCGAACACGCCATGGCCGATATCAGCCAGGATCATCGGCATCACCGTGCCGCCAAGCACGCCCGCGTTGTAGCGCATCGGGTCCCCGCCAACGAGGCCAGACCAGGTGTCGACCGGGGCGCCGTTGAGCACGATCGGACCAGTCAGGTCTAAATTGGTTGCCGCCAGCAGCAAGGTTGCCCAGCCGCCCTGGCAATTGCCGATGACGACAGGACGCAGTGCGTTGGGATGGCGGCGGGTGACCTCGCGCACGAACTCCGCTTCGGCCCGTGTCACGTCGGCCAGCGTCTGGCCCTTTTCCGGCGCGCGGCGGAAGGCGACGAAATAGACCGGATAGCCTTCCTTCAGCGCCACCCCGACCTGGCTGTCGGTCTTGAAGCCGCCGATGCCAGCGCCGTGGCCGGCGCGCGGGTCGATGATGATGTAGGGCCGCTTGTCCGGATCGATGGTCACGCCAGCCGGGGGCAGGATGCGCAGCAGCATGTAGTTGCAGGGATGCGGCAGGTCCTTGCCGTCGACGATGACCTCATGGTCATAGATCAGCACCGGCGGACAGCCTTCGGCCTCGTGCTTCAGGAAGATGTCACCGCGCTGGCGCAGCGTGTCGAGCGTCAGCACCATGCGCTGGCCCGCATCCGTGACATAGGCCTTCACGTCTTCGGCCAGCGTTCCCTCGGCCTGGCGGGCGGTCAGGTCTGTCGCCAGCTTGGTGAGGTTGTCGAGGCTCTTGCGGGTGCGGGCATTGTGCGTGCGCGCCATCGCGTCCAGATGGCGCGACGTGCCGCGCAGCATCATCTCGCTCATGGCGGAAAATTCGGCAAACTGGGCGGTGAACACCTTCATCCGTTCGCTCGGCGACCAGGCGGTCGCATCCTGCAGGGACTTCAGCAGATCGCCGTTCGGTGTATTCAGGGCATCGAAAATGTTGCTCATGGGAGTTCCCTTCAGCCGATGATGCTGTAGCCGCCGTCGATGGCATGGACGCCGCCCGTGACGTTGGCGGCCTCACGGCTGGCGAGGAAGGCGGCATAGGCGCCGACGTCCTCGATGGTGGCCAGCAGATGCGTCGGCGCACGTTCGGCCGCCGCGTTGAGCAATTCGTCAAACTCCGCAATGCCCGAGGCTGCGCGGGTCTTCAGCGGTCCGGGCGACAGGGCATGAACCGAAATCCGCTTCGGGCCCAGTTCCGCCGCCGCATAGCGGGTCACGGCTTCAAGCGCTGCCTTCACCGGTCCCATGATGTTGTAATGTTCGACCACCTTTTCCGCGCCATAGAAGGATACGGTCATGCAGGTGCCGCCAACTGCCATCAACGGTTCGGACTTGCGGATGAGGCGCAGGAAGGAATGGACCGAGATGTCCATTGCCTCGGCAAAGCCGGCGGCCGAGCAATCAACCACCCGGCCGTGCAGGTCTTCCTTCGGGCAGAAGGCGATCGAATGGACCAGTGTGTCAAGACGGCCCCAGCGGCTGGCGATTTCGCCGAACAACGCATCGGTGTCGTCGCTGCTGCGCACATCCAGCGGCGCGATGATTTCGGCGCCAAGGGCTTCCGCCAGCGGCCGCACATGCGGCTCGGCCTTGGCGTTCAGGTAGGTAATGGCCAGATCCGCGCCCTGGCGGCGCAATGCCGCGGCAATTCCGTAGGCGATGGACTGGTCGTTGGCGACGCCGACAATCAGCGCCTTCTGACCGGTGAGATCAAACATCTCAGGCACTCCCCTGGGTCGGACCGGACGATCCGAGCAGAGGAGAGCTTATTGCACCGCAGCAACCGGTTTGTGACGATTTGCCCTTATGCGCATTTCACCGGAGGCGCGGCTGGCAGCATCATACAATTCGGCGTCATCCCGGGCGAAGCGCAGCGGAGACCTGAGACCGGAGAGCCACTGCGCCCTGTGCAGCGCTGATCGGGGATCACAGGAGCAAAGTACGGGGCGCACTCCGCCTCTCTGCTCCCCTCCCCCTCGTGGGGAGGGGTAAGGGGTGGGGGGCTCGGGAGGCCGTTAGGTCGTAGGGGTCTGATGAAAGCCTAGTCAGGAAAGCAAGTATCCTGGTTTCGAGTCCCGCCCCTACCCCCAAACCCCTCCCCCACGAGGGGGAGGGGCGCTGAGAGGCCTCAATTTCCATCTGGCACCCTATGCGACTGCCCCGCGTGCCTCACCCCGCGAAGCTGCCGCCTTCTGCGGCCAGCCGCTCCAGCAGCGCCGCCGGCTTGAACTCCGCCCGGCCGCTTTGCTCGAAGCGGGCCTGCAAGCCGTCGCGGATCTTGGCAAGGCCGATGCTGCCGGCCGTGTGCATCGGGCCGCCGCGCCAGGCCGGGAAGCCGTAGCCGAAGATCCAGATCACATCGATGTCGCCGGGCCGCTGGGCGATGCCCTCTTCCAGAATGCGCGCGCCCTCGTTGATCATCGGATAGAGCAACCGCTCGACGATCTCCGCAGCAGGGATGCTGCGCCGGATGATGCCCTCGCGCGCGGCAATCGCCTTGGCGAGGTCCTCGACCTCGCTGTCGGCCAGCGGCTTGCGCTCGCCCGGCTCGTAGCGGTAGAAGCCGCGCCCGGTCTTCTGGCCGAAGCGGCCCTGTTCGCACAGGTGATCGGCGATCTCTGCCGTCTGGCCGAGCGCCTTGCGGGCGCGCCAGGAAATGTCGAGGCCGGCGAGATCCAGCATGGCAAACGGACCCATCGGGAAGCCGAAGCCGCTCCAGGCCGCGTCCACCTCGGCCGGGCTCGCGCCCTCGACCAGCAGCGCCTCCAGATCGTTGCGCTGCGCCCTGAGGATGCGGTTGCCGACGAAGCCGTTGCAGACGCCGACCACCACCGGGATCTTGCCGAGTTTGCGGCCCACCTCGACGGCGGCCAGCAGCACGTCCGGTGCCGTCTGCTGCGCCCGCACCACCTCCAGCAGCTTCATGATGTTGGCCGGCGAGAAGAAGTGCATGCCGACCACCGCCTCGGGACGCGATGTTGCCGAAGCAATCTCGTTCACGTCGAGATAGGAGGTGTTGGTCGCCAGGATCGCGTTCGGTCCGGCCAGCCGGTCGAGGTCAGCCATCAGCGTCTTCTTCACGCCCATGTCCTCGAACACTGCCTCGACGATGAGATCGACATCTGCAACGGAGGCAAGATCAAGCGAGCCGGTGATGCGCGCAAGTCGCTCGGCCTTCTCGGCCTCGCTCATCCGGCCGCGCGCGACGGTAGAGGCATAGTTCTTGTCGATGTTGCCCTGCCCGCGCGCCAGCGCCTCGGCGCTGGTCTCGATCAGGGTCACCGGATAGCCCGCATTGGCAAAGGCCATGGCAATGCCGCCGCCCATGGTGCCGGCGCCGATCACCGCAACCGAGCGCACCGGACGGGCTGCCGCATCGGCCGGCAGGCCGTCGATCTTGGCCGCCGCTTTTTCGGCGAAGAAGGCATGGCGCAGCGCCTTCGACTGGTCACCAGTCACCAGCGACAGGAATGCGGCACGCTCCGCCTTCATGCCCGCCTCGAAGTCGAGATCCAGACTGTTGCGCACGGCCGCGACGCAAGCCGCCGGGGCTTCCGCCCCGCGCGCGCCCTTCAGCACCTCGGCTGCTGCTGCCTCGAACGCGTCGCGCCCGGCCCGCGCCGCCTCCAGCCGCTCTGCGTCCCTGGAGAGCCCCACCGGCGCCACGCCGGAGGCAATCATCTGCCGCGCCAGGGTCTTGGCCGCAGCCACCACATCCTCGGCCACCTCGGTGACGATGCCGAGCCTCAGGGCTTCCACGCCGCCCACCGGCTCGCCCGAGACGATCAGCTTCACCGCTGCCGCCGGGCCAATCAGGCGTGGCAGGCGCTGGGTGCCGCCGGCACCGGGGATCAGCCCGAGCTTCACCTCCGGCAGACCCATCTTCGCGGAGGGTGCGGCGACGCGGGCGTGGGCGCCAAGCGCCACTTCCAGCCCGCCGCCCAGCGCCGGTCCGTGGATCGCGGCAACAACCGGCTTCGGGCAGGCCTCGATGGTGGCAATAACATCAGGCAGGAACGGCTCGCGCGGCGGCTTGCCGAATTCGGTGATGTCAGCTCCGGCGCAGAAGCCACGTCCGGCGCCAGTCATCACGATGCCTTTAACCGCCGGGTCGGCTGCGGCCTCCGCAAGCGCTGCGACAATTCCGGCCCTGAGCGCCGTGCTCAGCGCGTTCACGGGCGGATTGTTCAGCGTCACAAGGGTGAGATCGCCGTCGCGCGTCAGGGTCACGACTTCACTGGCAGCGCTGTGGTGCTCGGTCATCGGCGTCATCTCTCCCGGCAGAACCCTCAGCCTCACCGCAGAAGGTTTAAGTTTAAAATATTTTCTGCACGCTAGGGAGAGCCGGTTGGCCTGTCAACCGGCTGTCAACCCAGACTGCAGGACAAATTCATAAACCGACCGGACGGACAATTCCAGTAGCTGTCAGACGGATGCGCCGGAATGGTGCTCCTCCCCTTCCCGCGCAAGCTGGCTGCGTTGCGGGAGCAGCGCAAAACGGATCTGCTTCTCCAGTTCTACCAGGGTAAACAGGGCAACGCCGATGCCGACCACCAGCAGGCCATCGGCAAGCGGCACCGCCGTGGTCCCGAAGATTGCCTGCAGCGGTGGGAGATAGGTAATCGCGAACTGGGCCAGCGTGACGAGACCAATCGTCACCCAGATAACCCTGGTTCCCCGGATCGCCGTCCAGGTCAGCGAGGTGCCATGCAGGTTTCGCACATTGAACAGGTGGAACACTTCCATCGCCACTAGCGCATTGACCGCCAGCGTGCGGGCGAGGTCGACCGAATAGCCTTGCTGTATGGCATAGGTGAAGATGCCGAACACCCCAGCCAGCATCAGGCCAGAGACAAACACGATGTGCCAGACCAGGCGGCCATTGATGATCGGCTCGTGGCGTGGCCGTGGTGGCCGGGCCATGGTCCCCGCTTCGGTCGGCTCGAAGGCTAGAGCCAGCCCCAGCGTCACGGCGGTGACCAGGTTAACCCACAGCACCTGAACCGGCGTCACCGGCAGGGTCAGACCAGCCAGGATCGCCAGAACAATGGTCAGCGCTTCGCCCGTGCTGGTCGGCAGGTTCCAGGCAATCACCTTCTTGATGTTGTCATAGACGGTGCGCCCCTCGCGCACAGCCGCAACGATCGAGGCGAAGTTGTCGTCGGCAAGCACCAGTTCGGCCGCCTCGCGCGTCGCCTCGCTGCCCTTCTGCCCCATGGCGATCCCGGCATCTGCGCGCTTCAGCGCCGGGGCATCATTGACACCGTCACCGGTCATGGCCACGGTCAATCCATGCGCCTGCAGCGCCTTGACGAGGGCCAGCTTGTGTCCCGGGCTTGTGCGGGCAAACACGTCCGTCTCCAGAACCGCTGCGGCAATTTCGGCCTCAGACATGCGGTCGAGATCGGCCCCGGTCAGCACCCGTTCCGGCTGCGCCAGCCCGACCTGCCGACCAATCGCCGCCGCCGTCACCGCATGGTCGCCGGTGATCATCTTGACGGCAATGCCGGCTGCCCGGCATTCCGCAACGGCGGCCACGGCCTCCGCCCGCGGCGGATCGATCATGCCGACCAGCCCGATCAGATGGACATCATCCAACAGGTCCGCATGGTCGAGAACCGTGGCCCCGCCCAGACTGCGCCGCTGGGCCAGGGCCAGCACCCGCTCTCCACGCGCGGCAAAGGCTTCCGCCACCTGATGCCAATGAGCTGTGTCGAGCGGCATCGGCAGACCCTCAGCGGTCAGTTCCCCGGCGCAGAGCGCCAGCACAGCCTCAGGCGCCCCTTTCAGATGGATGACCGACGTCCCCTCCGGCGACCGGTTCAGCGCAGCCATATAGCGATGGCGGGCATCAAACGGGATCACCCGCATCCGGGTCCAGCCATCCTGCCGCGCCGCCGGTTCCAGTCCGGCCTTGCCGGCGAACGCCAGCAGGGCGCCTTCCATCGGATCGCCCTCGACACGCCAGACGCCATCGACCTCACGGATGGCCGCATCATTGCAAAGGGCCGCCGCTTCGGCCAGGTCATGCAGCAACGGCTGCTCCTGAACGACCGTGTCTGTGCCCCAGGCCCGGACAGCGCCTGCGGGCGCGAAGCCGTCCCCGTCAAGGCTGAACAACTCGCGGCCCACGGCGACGCTCGCCACCATCATCTCGTTGCGCGTCAGCGTACCGGTCTTGTCCGTGCAGATGACCGAGACAGCGCCCAGCGTCTCGATGGCGGGCAGGCGGCGGACAATCGCATTGCGCCGCGCCATGGCCTTCACACCAACGGCCAGCGTGATCGTCAGCACCGCCGGCAGACCTTCCGGGATCGCCGCAACCGACAGGCCGACAACAGCCATGAACAGTTCGGTAAAATCATACCTCAGGACATAAGTCCCAAAGCCGAGGATAAGCGCGGCGACTGTCAGGATGAACAGGGTCAGCCAGCGCGCGAACAGGTCCATCTGCGCCACCAGCGGTGTCGTCAGCGTCTCGACCGAAGACAGCATCCGGCTGATCCGACCAATTTCGGACTGCTTGCCCGTCGCCACCACGACGCCACCGGCCGTGCCCTGCGTCACCATCGTGCCGCTGTAGGCCATGCAATTGCGGTCACCGAGCGGTGCATCCACCGCCACCGATGCAATGCTCTTTTCAACCGGCACGGACTCGCCGGTCAGCAACGCCTCGTCGATCTGCAACCGTCCGGCCCACAGCAACCGCAGGTCCGCCGGCACCTTGTCACCGGCTTCAAGCAGCACGATGTCGCCGGGCACCAGGGTCTCGCTGGCGACGGTCTGGCGGATGCCGTCACGCATCACCGAGGCCTTTGGCGCGAGCAGATCGCGGATCGCCGCCATCGCCTGCTCCGCCTTTCCTTCCTGCAGGAAGCCGATGGCCGCATTGACCACGACAACGGCCAGGATCACGGCCGAATCGATGAAATGTCCGAGCGCCGCCGTAGTCACTGCCGAGGCGAGCAGCACGTAAATCAGGATATTGTGGAACTGGGCAAGAAACCGCCGCAGCGCCGAGCGCTGGGGCGCCTGTGGCAAGCGGTTCGGCCCCTGCTCTGCGAGCCGGCGGCTCACGTCCGCTGCCGTGAGGCCCGCCTCACCGGAGGACAGGTTTTCCAGCACAATAACCGGGGTTTCGGAATGGGCAGCAAGGGTCATTTGGCTTCCGCAACAGTTCAGCCCGGACATCGAACGCGCGGCCGAACCCTATCAGCCGGACTGTGTCAGGCAAATGTTGCAGCGCACAGCACAAACACGTATGCGGCGCCTTGGCGCTTTTCTTTTGACCCTGGACACGGTTGAAGTCGAGGTTCGGCATCAGATTTTCTGATGCCCTCCGGTCCGGACAGCAGTTGCATGAGTACGCCAAACGAACCCGCCCGCCACGGCTCGCATGAGGACGTCTTCGCTCTCGTCATGGGAACGCTGTTCGTCGCCTTCGGGATGCTCATCTGTGCCAAGGCCGAGCTTCTGACCGGCGGCCTCGCGGGCGTTGCCCTCTTGCTGCAATATGTGACCGGCACGGGGTTCTGGATCTTCTTTGCCCTCGTCAACCTGCCCTTCTTCGTCTTCGCGCCGAAGGTGCTTGGCTGGCCCTTCACCCTGCGCAGCCTGCTCGCCGTCGCCATGGTGTCCCTGCTGGCCCGGGCGATCTCGTCCTGGATCGTGATCAGCGACATCCATCCGCTGTTTGCCGCCATCATGGGCGGCGGCCTTACCGGAACCGGGCTCCTGATGCTGTTCCGCCATGGCACGGCGCTCGGCGGCTTCAACATCCTCGTGCTTTACCTGCAGAACCGGTTCGGCCTGCGCGCCGGCTACGTGCAGATGGCGCTGGACCTCAGCGTCCTTCTCGCCTCCGCCTTTGTCCTGACCCCGGCCAATCTCGCCTGGTCCGTGCTGACCGGCGTCCTCGTCAATCTGGTCCTCGCCTTCAACCACCGCCCCGGCCGCTACCAGGCAACCACGGGCGCCGGTGTGCGGCGATCAACCTGACGGAAGCCTGAAGACGGATAGCGGCCCAGACAACTCCAAAAACGTCAATATCCCCATAGGGTTACAAGACCCGTAAGGACTGATGCAGACTGACAAGGATATGTGGGGAAAAGCGAAATGGTGCCCAGAGCCGGAATCGAACCAGCGACACGCGGATTTTCAATCCGCTGCTCTACCAACTGAGCTATCTGGGCACTTTTCAAGACGCTGTCCGTGGTCGAAACCGCCGGAAGCCCGCGTCTTATAGGAGACAAATTTCTCCTTGTCCAGCACCCCGGCAAAACTTTTCAGCCTGGGGAAAACTCTTTGGCGACCTCCGTTGCCCGGGGCAATCCTTCCGTCCCATCAAAAGCTTAGGTTAAAAACCGGAACAGGCTCCCATGTCCTGTCCCAGGCCAGTTTTGGCCCTTGCCAGCAGCCCTCAGGGCTGCTGGCCGACAACGACGCCGGTGGCACTCCAGGCGCCGTCAAACGCCGAAAAGCCACCGACAACGCCTTCAACCGGGCTGTTCGGTCCCTCGACCAATGACGCACCAAAACTGCCGGTCATTGTCGCCCCATCTGTGATCGAGCCGGTCATCCGGTTCTTGTCATCCAAGATGCTTCCGGCAGCGAGTGACGAGGAGAAATCACGCCCGTCAAAATTGGAAATCTCTGCATGACCCGTCCGCGCACCAAAATCCACCGACATGCTGAAATCGCCGGCCGCCAGATACTGAGCCCCGCCATTGACCACAGATCCGACCGCATGGCCGGAATAGCTGGCGGTGCCAGTCGTCGGCATGTCGCCAGGCCCGAGAATGCGCCCCGCTGCCCATGTTCCAAGATGCACCTGGTTCAGGACGTCCGGATCTCCGGCGCTGGTGCCCGGAGTCGCGACGCTCGTGCCCCAGTAGCCCCACTCGAGGAAGGCGCAGGTGCACTTCTGGCCGGCAGCGAAGATGCCGGCATCGCCATTGGCCACCATCGTGGAGGGCAGGAAATAGCTGGTCGCCTTGGTCCCGTAGGAGGTGTTGCCGTCGTTGCCCTCGATCGTGGGCGTGCTGTAGTTGGAGTTGCTCTCCAACGCTGCATAGCGATCATCGTCGATGAACACCGACCGGCGTGGATCTTCAATGGCGGCGGATTCATCGCCGAAGCTGATGTCCATGGACATGGCCTGGTCGGTGCTGCTGTCCGGATCATCCTGATACCCGGTCTCGGTCAGCCGCATCTCAGCATTGACCGACTTGCGGGCCGCATCAAACTCGACCGACATCTCCATAGGATGCAGCGAGGTCAGCGCTGTCGCCTTCAGCCCGCCGACGCCATTGGGCTGCTGCAACACGCCGGCCGCATAGCCCGCAAGGCCTCGATCGGAGCGGGTCAGGCCGGTGCTGTCGACGGACGACTGCAGGTTGGCGATGTGCATCGAACTTGCAAACTGCTTCGGCGGCGTGATGCCTGCGGGCACCACCGCAAAGCTGTCGTGATAGGGCTCATTGCCCAGATCTGCGCTCAGGATGAAATTCTGCGCGTTGTTGCCAAAGGCATGCGCCCCGTCGGGACCAGCCACCGACCTGATCCGGCCCGAGAAATTGGCTGAGCTGTCGACGCCGGACGAACGGTAGCCGCCGCGCCGGTTCCCCTGCAGTTTCAGAGACAGCGTGTCATCGAAAACCTCGCCAGCGAACAGGCTGACCACGGATTTCTGCGCATTGCCCTGCCCGTCGATCAGGAAGGACGAGGCAAGCCCGAGCGGCCGCGTTGTTGCAGACGAGCCTGTTCCATCCAGCACGGTCAGTCCGCTGCTGCGCACACCGGCCATGAAGTCGGAGCCGAGCGCTTCTGAGGCGACCGGGTTCATGAACAGCGCCTTTGAACCGAGGATCTGGCGCGTGCCGCCGCTTTCGTCCTCACCAAAGCGGATCGCCTGCTGCATGTCGCCTTCCAGCGTATACGTCCGCAGCTTCGGCGTGCCGCTGGTCACCACCATTGACGAGAAACTCGTCGGCGTTCCGCCAAACAGGAAGCGGATATCGCCAAGATCTCCTTCAAACGTCGGCGTGGTTTCCGGCGTGTCCGCCGCCTGATAGACGAGCGCGAAGAAGTTATGCGCCCCGCGGTAATAGGCACCGCGCCCGATGTGGGTGATCGTGCCCTGTGTCGACGCATCGATCGTCGGCAGGATCGGCACGCTGTCGATTGCCAGGGCGCCGAAATGCTTGCCGCTGCTGGTGATGGCCGACAGGAAGTAATGCATCCCGCTGGACGTTGGAACCGGCACGGACATCTGCTCGCCATTGGCCGCGCCGCGCAGGATCGCGCCATCGGTCGTGGCGTCGCCGGACATCGCAGCATTGCCATTCGACTGCAGGGTGAGCGTCGCATCCTGTGTCGTGGTGCTGTTGTTGCCGAGAATGCCTTGTGCGCCCGGATTGGAGACGATCACCGATCCGCCCGGCACCTCATAAAAGCTCGAACTGCCGAACAGGACACGGGTTTGCACATCCTGCGTGATCGGCGAGGGCGTTGGGGTCGGCTCCGGTGTCGGCGTCGGGGTTGGCTCCGGGGTCGGCTCCGGCTTGGTCGGCTCGTTCGGATCCGGTGTTGGGTCGGGATCGGGGTTGGGGTTGGGAGTCGGACTTGGTCCCGGGTCCGGCGCTGGATCAGGCGCAGGATCCCGCTTCACGTCCGGCAACTTGTCGAGCTGGGCCACCTGGAGCAGTCGGGGTTCGATCTGCTCAAGCTCAGTCGCCCGCACCACCTGCGGCTTGGGCACAGGCACCGCCCGCACCACACCAAGCCCGGAGTTGACGGACTGGATGCCGGAATTGGCGACCCGGTTGTCGGTTGGCGGCTTCGGGATGCCACCATTTTGCCCGGGCCGCCCCCCCAGGGCATTCTGGATGCCGCCCAGATCGGCGCGCGTGGTGCGCCGCACCGCGCTGCCCTGGCCCCCGACCGCAATCGTGTATCCGGCCTCATAGACACGTTCGCGACTGCCGTTGCGGCCGGCGAAGGTCAGTTCCTTGCCGTAGATCAGCGAAAAGGTTGCTCCGTCGCCGCGCACATCCATGTTGGCGATGCCACCACGAATGCCGATGGTCCCGACCGGCGTCCTCACATTCACCCCGTCCGGGCCCTTGGACAGTTTGCCGCCAACGAACCGCGCCACGCCCTTTCCGAAGGAGGCCACCAGTTTCCCCGTGCCGGCCGCCGGATCGTAGACGAACTCATCAATGACCAGATCCGAGTTGGCCCCGACGGTAAAGGTCGATCCATCGACCAGCAGCACCTGGACAAGGCCGGATCCGCCGGTCTCGATGCGTTCCCTGAAGATGATGTTGTTGCCGAGGATGATCGTGCGTGTCGGGCGGCCCGGCGGTGTTCCCTGCGCCTCGCGGTTGACAGCGGCCGCAACACCGACATCCTGAGCGGCAAGCGCCGGGGTCGCGGCGCTCCCCAGCGACGTGATGGCAAGAAGAGTAGCAACAAGGCGCGTGTTCATCGGTGACACTCCCGGATCAGCGAATGTTCAACCGTCTTCGGTTGAACATCCATGAGCTGATCACCTTCTGTATGTTGGAGCAGCTTGGACGCGTTCACCTGAACGCATCCGGGATGCTCTAGAACCGCTGCATCAGCGACACCATGCCGAGGGCATTGGTGTAGTCGTTCAGATCATAGTTCGACTGCTGCCTGCGGACCTCGCCGGTCAGGGCAACGGCCGTTCCCTTGCTGCCGATCGGCACGGTCAACACCGAACGCGCCCAGGCCTCGTTGTCGCGCTGGCTGCGGTTCCGATTGATCAGCGGATCCGGCTTGGAGAAGGCCCGGCGGCTGTAGCCCGCTTCCAGGTCAATCGACCAGGGCCCGGCCTCCGCACCAAACGGCGAGGCAAAGCGATAGGTCAGACCGGCCGAGACGCCGCCTTCCAGGCTGCGTTTCCAGGCAACCTGGGCGTCCTCATAATCAAGCAACAGCGACAGCCGACCCGTAAAAGCGGCGGTGAAACGGTGATGATAGGTCGAAATCGCCCGTATGGCATAGCCGGCCCGGTCGGAGGCGGTCGGATAGCGGACCGTGTCATTGAACCAGCGCCGGCGCAGCTCAAGCCGGGTGTTGATCTCGTCCTTGCCCAACACCTGCATACCGAGCCGCACGCCAGCCCCGACCGCGCCGCTGTAGTTGGCTCCATCCAGGCGGATGCCGTTGGCGATGCCATACAGCCCAAGCCGCGCATCATCGATCCCGAACCGGGCGAGGTTCAAGGTCGGACCAAAGGTCAACTCGGCCATTTCCGTGTTGAGCCGGTCCAGTTTGCCGTAGCGCGCACCGTAGAACACGAGGTCCGCTTCCAGCGTGTCGCCCTGCAGGCCGAGATCATAGGAAAAATGCACATTGCCCGAGACGAAGCCATTGACGTCCGACCGCCCGGTCGCCGTGTCGTCGAGCAGGAAGGTGTTGCCGTTCAACTGGATGCGCCGCCCTTCGGGCGAGGCATTGGCGTTTGACTGGACCCGCACGCCGGTCGCCAGCATGCCGCTCAGCTTCGCCGGCGCTTCCTTCCTCGCAATGGCGGCGAGATACATCTCGACCCGTTCGGCCACCTGCGGCGGCACGTTGGGCGCGGTCAGGGCGCTCTCGAAATAGGTCGCGGCCACGTCCTCCGCGCCAAGGCGGAGATACAGAACTCCCAGTTCCAGTTGCACGCGCGGCAGGCCCGGCGCAAACACCAGCATCCGCTCCAGCGTGCTGATCGCCGCCTCATGGTCGCCAATACGGGCCGAGACCATGGCATACTCAAAAGCCGTGTCGAGATTGGCAGGATCGGCAAGCGAGGCCGTCAGCAGCGCTGCCTGGCGTGCCTTCAATTCAGGCGTGCCGAAGACCGCCCCTTGCGCATGCACAGGCGAAGCCTGCGGCAGGATCACAGCCGCAGCACTGAGAAGACACCAAAGGCCGACCCACCGGCCCCGACCGCAGCCGCGCCAGCCCTCTCGGCGCGCCTTGCCGGCCACTCCGTCACCGAATGCCAACACCAAACCCCACCACCTGGAAATTACTTAACTGATCGTAAATTTTGCCCTGCGGGTCAGGAATACAGGATAGCGTTCTATGAGGCAAAGGATCGTGTGCAGCGCATCGGAAATTCTGCTGACGAAATCCCGTCTACCCGCGACGGCGAGAGGTATCAAGCTCTTCGAACAAAACGAAAAAATGGCGCGCCGGAGAACCGGCACGCCATTCCAGACCCATCCGACACTTTCGGGGTCTATTCCCCTTACTTCACCTCGGTCACACGGCCGTCGGTGTAGGGCGTGTAGTCCTTCGCGCCCGCGATGAACTCGGCCACAACCTCTTCAAGGCCCGGACCGTAGTCATAAGCGTTGATCCCGGCCTTGGCGAAAACGCCATACCCGTCACCGCCGCCCCGCATGTAGTTGTTGGTGGCAACGCCGTAGATCTTTTCCGGATCCAGCGGCTTCCAGTTGCCATCTTCCATCACTTCAACAGTGATGATGCGGCCTTCGCCAGCCGGCTTTGCTCGGGTCCACTTGTAGCGCAGGCCCGAGACCTGCGGGAACCGGCCAGCGCCTTCCTCGACCTTCGACACGCCATTCTCAAGGGCAGCGATCACATCGGAACCCTTGAGCTGGAAGGTCGCCAGGCTGTTCTGGAACGGCAGAACCGTCAGCACTTCGCCCATGGTGACTTCGCCTGCGTCAATCGACGTGCGCAAGCCGCCGCCGTTCTGGATTGCGATCTGGATACCCTGGCCCTTGACCCGCTCCAGCATGGCATCGGCGACGAGGTTGCCCATCTGGCACTCGCCAGCCCGGCACGTGTCACGTGAGCCGTCGATGGCTGCAGCGGACGTGCCGATCACCTTGGCGCGGACTTCTTCCAGCGGCTTGGCCAGTTCGGCAACGCGAGCCACGACGGCCGCATCCGGTTCGACGCTGTTGTCGAGCAGGATCGGCTCGCCCTTGGCGGAGATCAGGTTGCCGGCATCGTCAAAGGTCAGTTCGACTTCGCCGACATACTTGCTGTAGGCATAGGCCTGGACGATCGGAACGTCCTTGCCGGCCGGGTTGGTGACCAGGGTCGGATAGGGACCTGCGGCCTTGTCATTGGTGTTGGACAGCAGCGTATGCGAGTGACCACCGACGATGGCATCGATACCGGCGACGCTTGCAGCGATTTCCTTGTCGCGCGGCAGGCCGACGTGTGTCAGAGCGATGATCTTGTTGATGCCGGCCAGTTCGAAGGCGTCGACGACGCCTTTGAGATAGTCCTCAGACTTGATGAAACGAACGCCCTTGCCCGGCGAAGACGTCTCGCCGGTATCTTCAGCCAGGGTCGAGACGATCGCCAGTTTCTCCCCACCAACGTCGAGCACCACGGCACCCGGAACACGGCCCTTCAGCAGCGGCTCGCCGGCAACATCGATGTTGCCCGAGATCACCGGGAACTTGACCAGATCGAGGAAGTCGGCGAGGCCCTTCGGACCATCATCGAACTCGTGGTTGCCGACGGCCATCACATCATAGCCGATGAGGTTCATGAACTCGGCCGAGTCCTTGCCCTTGTAGGTGGTGTAGAACAGCGAGCCCTGGAACTGGTCACCAGCGTCGAGCACGATCACGTTCTTGCCCTCGGCCGCCAGAGCCTTCCGGCGCTCGTCGATCTTGGCCTTTACGCGGGCAACGCCGCCAAAGCATTCGCCCTTCTGGTCCTCTTCCGCGCTGCAGCCCGAATCGAATTTATTGATCTGTTCGATGCGGCTATGCAGGTCGTTCGTATGCAGGATCGTTACGGAATAATCTGCCAGCGCAGCCCCGCCCATCGCCAGCGCGGCGAAAAGGGCAGTGGCACCGAGAAGCATGTTCTTCATGATCGCCTCGCCAAAAAACACGGACCTTGAAGTCCTGTTACACTCATGGGGCGTAGCACAGCACTGCGACGCTTTTGTTGCTGCGTCATCTTGGTGGCACCCGCACGGCGCGTGCAAGTTCGTGGCCACACGCGCCGACCAGCCTCAGCCAGTTGCGGTTGGCCTATTCAAAAGCGGAAAAATTTTCAGGACAAGTGAAATTTTGCAAGCCGGCTAATAAATTTCCGCCCCTTGCGCAACGCCAGCCTCAGCTCTGGTCGTCGCCTTCCGACAGATCATCGAACTCGACAACAGGAATACCGTAGCCGCCCGAGAGCCAGCGATTGAGGTCCACTTTGGCGCAACGGTCGCTGCAGAAGGGATGGTCTGCCGGCGTGGACATTTTCGCGCAGACCGGACATGGCCGCAGCCGACGCGCTGGCCCCTCGCCGGCTTTGCCTTGTCCGCCGATGTTGTTGCTGTCGCTCACGGATCCCCTCACGCAGGCAGGTGCAGAGGATCGCGCCAGAGCGTCCGGACATCGATGCCGGCCGAAGACAGGAGGCTCATCGTCTCGTAGAGCGGCAGGCCAACCACGTTTGGATAGGACCCGACCAGCTTGACGACGAAGGCCCCGGCCAGGCCCTGGATGGCATAGCCACCCGCCTTGCCCCGCCATTCACCGGACGCCAGATAGTCATCGCCTTCCTGACGCGACAACTTCTTGAAGCGCACGCGCGTCTCGACGATCTTGTGGCGGAGCCCACCTCCCGGCAAGGCCACGGCAAGGCCAGTATAGACACGATGGCCGCGCCCGGACAGCAAGCCGAGACAAGCCTCGGCCTGGTCGATCGTCTCGGCCTTCGGCAGGATGCGGCGGCCGACGGCAACCACGGTGTCAGCCGCCAGGACGACGCAGGGCGCCAGATCGGCCTGCCCGTCCGCCTGGTCCCGAACGGCTTTCGCCTTCAGGCGGGCAAGACGAACGGCCAGCGCCCGCGGGGTTTCCCCGCGCTGCGGCGTTTCATCGAGGTCGGCAGGGATCAGGTGGCGCGGGTCGATGCCGATCTGCTGCAGCAACGCCAA
The DNA here is from genome assembly GCF_051860505.1 of Pannonibacter sp. Classification (NCBI taxonomy): domain Bacteria; kingdom Pseudomonadati; phylum Pseudomonadota; class Alphaproteobacteria; order Hyphomicrobiales; family Stappiaceae; genus Pannonibacter; species Pannonibacter sp. Next base: position 116,147 of record NZ_JBHYDX010000010.1, read on the forward strand.
GCGGCGCGGCGAGGCAGAGGCCAGGATCAGCGGAACTTGTGCGGCATCGCTCATGTTGATCTTGATCGTCCCCGCTGCCGGAATACCGCTTACTTGAAGCGGTAGGTAATGCGGCCCTTGGTCAGGTCGTACGGGGTCATCTCGACGAGAACCCGGTCACCGGCCAGCACGCGGATGCGGTTCTTGCGCATGCGGCCAGCAGTGTGGGCGATGATCTCGTGGTCGTTTTCGAGTTTCACGCGAAAGGTCGCGTTGGGCAGCAGTTCAGTGACTACGCCCGGAAACTCCAGAATTTCTTCCTTGGCCATATGGTATCCCGGTCAAACCGTTCTTGAAAGTGCGCGGAACCTAACGGATCGCGCCTCGAATGTGAACAACGCAATTTCCGCGCAGGAGCGCTTTTCTCACCCGAAGCGGAAACAGAGGTTCGTCTTGCAAAAGCCCGCAGCACACAAGGGCTAACGCGCGAAGGCCAACCATCACAGGCCGGCAGCATGAACCTTTACAGGATGCGGTACATATCACCCACTGGGGGGCGGCGTCCAGCCCAGCCGCTTCTTGATCCGCATCAGCAGTTGATCGCGCACAGAACGATAGGAATTCAGGATCTGCTCGCGGCTGCCGGTGGCCAGCGTCGGATCCATCGTCGGCCAGTATTCGACATCGACCGCTTCGGTCCGGGTCAATTCCAGCGCCTTGTGATGGGCCTCCGGCGCCAGGGTGATGACAAGGTCAAAGCCGGACTCGTCGAGGTCCTCGAAGGTTTTCGGCTGATGCTTGCTGGTATCCATGCCGAGTTCGGCCATGACCTGGTCAACAAAGGGGTCACGGTCGCCGCGCTTCACGCCGGCTGACTTGATATAGACCCGCCCCGGGAAGAGCGCACTGGCAATCGCGGCGGCCATGGGAGAGCGCACTGCGTTCATCCCGCAGGCGAACAGGACCGCAGTCGGACGTTTGCCCGGCTCGGTCATGCCCCTCAGCCTTTCCAGTGCAGGGCGTAGACCAGGGTAAACAGGCGGCGGGCCGTCAGCAGGTCGAGATTGATCTTGCCCTCCAGCCGCTCCATCAGGATCGCCGAGCCCTCGTTGTGCACGCCGCGACGTCCCATGTCGATGGCCTCGATCTGGCTCGGCGTCGCATGCCGGATCGCCTGATAGTAGCTTTCGCAGATCATGTCGTAGTCACGCACGATCTTGCGCAGCGGCGTCAGGGACAACACGTGAACCGCCACCTGCTGCCCCGCATCGCTGCTGATCTCGAACACCAGCTTCTTCTCGATGACAGACAGGCGCAGGATGTAGCGTCCCGGCTCCTGCCCGACCGGATGGAAACTGTTCTCCTCGATCAGGTCATAGATCGCGACCGCCCGGTCATGCTCGATGTCAGGAGACGCGCGCGAGATGGAGTTTTCATCAAGGATCACATCGATCAGCCGGCTTGCCGCCTCGCCGCTGCCCGCAGGGTCCGACGGGACGGCCATGCTGCCCTGGCCATCCATCAGCGTTCCTTCGTTTGACCCCATCCGCCCGGTCCGTTTTCTCTTGCCGGCTGCGCTGTCGCCTCAGCCAAGGTTCAGTCTGATCGAGACGGAGCGCGCATGTGCGCCAAGTCCTTCCGCCTCGCCGAGTGCAATCGCCGCAGGCCCGAGCGCCTTCAGGTTTTGCGCGTTGCACCTAAGGATCGACGTCCGCTTGACAAAGTCAAGCACCGACAGGCCCGACGAGAAGCGTGCCGAGCGCGCCGTGGGCAACACATGGTTTGAGCCGCCGACATAATCGCCGATGGCTTCAGGCGTGTGATGGCCCATGAAGACCGCCCCGGCGTTGCGCACGCCCTTCAGGAGTGCTTCCGGATCGGCCACCGCCAGTTCCAGATGCTCCGGCGCAATGCGGTTGACCAGCGGCAGTGCCTCCTCAAGCGTGCGCACCGTGATCACCGCGCCATAGTCGCGCCAGCTCGCGCCAGCCACGTCGCCGCGCGGCAAGGTGCGCAGCTGCCGCTCCACGGCCTGCTCGACTGCATCGGCAAGCTGCGGATCGGTGGTGATCAGGATCGACTGCGCTGCCGGATCATGTTCGGCCTGGGCCAAAAGGTCTGCTGCCAGCCAGTCCGGATTGTTTTCCCCGTCGGCCACGATCAGCACTTCCGACGGGCCGGCGATCATGTCGATGCCGACCGTGCCGAACACACGCCGCTTGGCCGCCGCCACGAAGGCATTGCCCGGACCGACGATCTTGGCGACCGGGGCGATGCTGTCCGTGCCATAGGCGAGCGCTGCCACCGCCTGCGCCCCGCCAATCCGGTAGATCTCGGTAACGCCCGCCACCTTGGCTGCGGCCAGCACCAGCGGATTGAGGACCCCGTCCGGGCTCGGCACCACCATGGCGATGCGCTCCACACCGGCCACCTTCGCCGGCACCGCATTCATCAGTACGGAACTCGGATAGCTGGCAAGCCCGCCCGGCACATAGATCCCGACCGCCTCGACAGCCGTCCAGATCGACCCCAGCTCGACCCCGATGGCGTCCGTGTAGCGGTCATCCTTCGGCATCTGGCGCGCGTGATGGGAATGGATCCGGTCGCGGGCAAGCGTCAGCGCTGCCAGGGTTTCGGCGTCCACCGAGGCCATAGCCACTTCGATTTCCGCTTCGGTCACCGTCAGTTCGGCAATTGATGCGGCCTGCAGACGGTCAAAGCGGTTGGTGTAGTCGATCACGGCGGCATCGCCGCGCTGGCGCACATCCTCAATGATGTCGCGCACGATCTGGTCGACGTCCTCGGAGACTTCCCGCTTCCCAGCGAGCAGCGCGCGGAAGCGGGTTTCGAAATCATCAGCCTCGATGGAAAGACGGATCGGCACAGGTCATCTCCCTTGTCGCCGGCGATCACGCAGCCTCGCCAGCGGCCCCCTTGGGCCTTTTCGGTTTTGTAACTGGATCAGTCGAGCGGATGCTGCGGCCGATGCGCGGTGCCCCAGGCGGGCCCGAGATCGGTCAGCTGTGCCTCGATGCACTCCACCGTCAGCGCGATCGTTCCGCCACCGGAAAACGACAGAATGACCTCGCCTTCCGGCCCCTCGCCGGCCTGATGGAACTGCACGGCCAGCAAGGACAGCACGGCATCCTTCACCGTCTGGCGGATCCCGGCTGCTTTCATGGCGCTGACACGGGAAAAGGCAAGGGCCGCGCGCCGGCGCTCATGCGCCCCGCTGCGCGGATCAACCGGTCGGTCCCAGACAAACCGGTTCATCACGAACACCGCCTTGCCCTCCTGGGGCAGGAAGCGGATGTCGCCGACAAGCAACACCGAGTCCTGCACATGGGCGGACACGATGGCAAGGTCGTCCTGATCGAGAGCGGCGAGTTTCACGAGATCCATCGGTCGTCGCAAGGTCCCTGCGGCCCGTGTCCGGACCTGTCACATGCTGCCTGTTCAGCCCGGCGTATCGATCGGCAGGCGATCACGCCCGCCCCAGAACACGCCGTTCCCGCGATTGCCTAACCGGTCCTGCCCGATTTGACAATTGGCCAGACGGCACAGCCGGCTTTTTGGGCGTCAGTGCGAGATGCGCTCGATCACCGCGCCGCAGCGGCTGAGCTTTTCTTCCAGCCGCTCGAAACCACGGTCGAGGTGATAGACGCGGCTGACATTCGTCTCGCCTTCTGCGGCAAGGCCGGCGATCACCAGCGACACGGAGGCGCGCAGGTCCGTTGCCATCACCGGAGCGCCGCGCAGTGTGCTGACACCGTCGACAATCGCGGTGTGCCCGTCGATGCGGATGCGGGCGCCGAGGCGGGCCAGTTCCTGCACATGCATGAAACGGTTCTCGAAGATCGTCTCGGTGATACGGCTCTGGCCGCCCGCGCGCGTCATCAGCGCCATGAACTGGGCCTGCAGGTCGGTCGGGAAGCCGGGGAACGGTTCCGTCGTGATGTCGACCGGGGCAATGCCATTGCCATTGCGGTAGACCCGCAACCCGCCGTCGACCTCGGTGATCTCCGCGCCGGTCTGGCGCAGCACGTCGAGGGCGCTCTCGAACAGGTCCGCGCGGGCGTTTTCCAGCACCACGTCGCCGCCGGTCATGGCAACCGCCATGGCATAGGTGCCCGCCTCGATGCGGTCCGGGATCACCGCATGGCGATGGCCATGCAGGCGGTCAACGCCCTGGATGCGGATCACCGACGTGCCCGCGCCCTCGATCTTCGCGCCCATGCCAATGAGGCAGTTAGCAAGGTCGACCACTTCCGGCTCACGCGCCGCATTGACGAGTTCGGTTTCGCCCTTGGCGAGCGTCGCCGCCATCATCAGCGTGTGCGTCGCGCCGACCGAGACCTTCGGGAACTCGATGCGCGCGCCGACCAAGCCCTTCGGCGCATTGACGACGACGTAGCCGGCCTCAATGTCGATGGAGGCGCCGAGCTTAGTCAGGCCTTCGATGAAGAAATCGACCGGACGCGTGCCGATCGCGCAGCCGCCGGGCAGCGACACGCGGGCGCGGCGTTCGCGCGCCACCAGCGGGCCGATCACCCAGAAGCTCGCGCGCATCTTCGAGACGAGTTCATAGGGCGCGGTGGTGTCCACGATGGTGCGGGCGGTCAGATGCAACGTCTGGCCCTTCAGGTCATCCTGGCCGACGCGCTTGCCGTCGACGGAATAGTCAACGCCATGGTTCGACAGGATGTGGTTGAGCTGGGCGACATCGCGCAGGCGCGGCACGTTGCCGAGCGTCAGGGTCTCGTCGCTGAGCAGCGAGGCGATCATCAGCGGCAGGGTGGCGTTCTTGGCGCCGGAAATCGGAATGACGCCGTTCAACTGAGAACCGCCGACGATCTTGATGCTGTCCATGGATCCACCTGGCTGCGGCCGCAAACGGCCCTGAAATTGATTTGTTCCCTTGCGCGAGCCGCGTCTACACCCGGAGTTTGGCGCACGCAAGGCAGTGGCGCTGCGCCAGCCGCCGCGATTTATCCCGCGTCCGTTGCAGCACGTCAGAGCGTCGGCATTCGTCACCTCAAAAGCCGGACGGCCGCGTTATCCACAGCCTTGCCGGCCATCAGGGCGTGTCAACACCCTCCGGGGCCGGCACAAGCCCGTCGACGGCGGGATCCCCAGCGTCATCCCCGTCCCGATCCGCCCGCAGGCGCGCGGCAACCTTGCGGCGCTTCAGGTTCTGGCGCAGGGCCTCGGCAAGGCGCGCCTCCCGGCTGCCCGGCTTTGCCGGCAGCTTGGAAGTGCCGCCGTTTGCACCAGCATTTCTGCCCTGATTTCCGCTCTGCTTCATGTTCTTGTCCATGCCACAAGACCTACCCCAGGCAAGCCCCCCGCGCAAAGCCCGGCACCCCCGCCGGGCCAGCCTGTCCACAGGCGGCTTACAATTTCCCACTTACAGGCGCTTGCCATCCCCGAACAACTGTGGCACAAGCCCGCTCGTTCGCAGCGACAACACGCAGCGGACACGAGTGGCAGTGATTGCCCCTCACCGGCAGGCCCCCCGGCCAACACGCCGAAGATGCTGTGGTAGCTCAGTGGTAGAGCACTCCCTTGGTAAGGGAGAGGTCGAGAGTTCAATCCTCTCTCACAGCACCATTCCAAAAATATCTCCCAGTATATTGATATTTCAGGTGAAATCTCCTCAGTGGGGATGCCGTCAGGGTCAAGCCTCCATCGCAATCCTCGATGTTTCGCGTCGCTTCATGACGTGACCATGCAGTGAACAAACGTCATCATCCGTACAAAGTTCGTTCAGGCGCATTCACTGTTTGTTCAGGTCACGATGCCCTCAGCTATGGAGACTGGAAATGACACCACAGCAGGCAACTCAGCACTCCATAGGCAGGGTCAACGTCGCAAGATGGGCATCGACGGCCGTGATCACATCTTCGCTCAAAGCCAGGTTCGTTTTCTCTTTTGCCCAGACCTCCTGAAAGGCAGCAACTGTTTCTTTGGCTGTGTCCATGACAAGCTTTTCTGGCAGCTTGGCCTTTGATGCCAATACGGCAAGCTCTTTCAGCGTGAGCTCGGCCATCACGTTCGTGGTGGCATATTTCAAGGCCGCTGTTTTGCTTGGCAGATACGGGATCGTTGCAAGCAGATCGTAGGCCGGTGCGATGCTCGGTGTCTTCCGGTCATAATAGATCAGCGACCAGTTTTTCAGGTGCATGTCGTCATTGCCGATAAGCGTCGAATACACCAAACGCCGGATATATTCTGCGATATCACCTTGAGTGGTTTCAATCCCCAACACCAATGCGATATTTCTGTAGCTTGCTTGATCGTATTTCTGAGACGGGTAGCGCCCGAAAACCTGCGCAAAATCTTCGATATGCACAGGGCCATCGTCACTTCGGTCGAAGCGTTTGATAGCGAAGGCTTTCTCGCCCCGTAATCTTCCAAGCCCATCCGGAAGACCGCCAATACTCTTGAGATCAATCAGTTCGATCTCAGGCACATCAATCCCGATCTGCTTTGCGATGGTCATGAACGAAAATTCGTTCTCGGGAACGCCTTCGAACCTGTCTGCCGGAAGCTTTACGATCCACTCCCCGCCGATCCCTTTAGCGGGTATCGTCAAGCCACCATTCTTGCCTGCTTTGCGCAAAGCAGAAAATTTCAGTTGAACACCAGCAAGAGAGAAGCGAAGGGCTTGTTCTTTGCGCGCTTCTTTCTCCTCGGGAGTTGTCTCGTCGCCATCATCTGGCAGCCCCTCCCCGTCGTCAGGCAACACGGTGACCGCACCAGGCAAGTCCTGGCCTAGTGCCCATAGGAGATAAAGCTCTCTGGCAGGCTTCACACCGGCTTGCTGTGCCAGATAGTCCCGCAGTGTGCCTTCCGGTAACAGGTTTGAAAAGAACGGCAGCAGGCTTGGCCCCGTCGAGGCGAACCTCGTCAGCAGTTCGCCAAGGGGGTTCTTGAAAGACAAGCTCAGCGTGTCGCGGCTTTTGTCGGCGATATAGGCTTCATCGAATGAAAAGATCGAACGGTCACCCGGCAGCAGGTTGAGTGTGCCGATTTTTCTGCCGTGAAGAAGGATGTTGAGTGAGGATATATCAGTCATCGTCATCCTCCAACGAATAAGCTGGACGCTCTAGAAGGTCAGCCTGTTCATGACGATGAACAAGACTATTGCGGAGTTCTCGTAAATTTTTGCCAACGCGGTCCAGCTTTCTGATCAAATTTTCTGTCTCTGAAGAATTTTCGTTGAAATCTCCGTCAAATCTGAACTGTTGGGATGGAATATTTATTTGCAAAATGGGAGATATAGCTTTCTCTAGTCGAACATAAGCGTCCGCGTCATAGTTGACGGCTTGTAGCCCTTTTAGAGCGCGATCAATTTGCTCAAACACTTTGATGGAATTGGCGGGCACGTCAGCAACGTTTCGGAGGTGATCGAGAGCCTTTTGAGCATTGAGGATATTACTCAAAGCGGGAGCGGTACGATCTCGCGGAATCCCAGCGACGACACTTTCGACGGCAGGAAGAGCCCTTTTGGGCACCAACTTGACTTCCAAATCAAGTGCGCGAGCAATCTGGATCAAGCTGGAGAGCTTGATATCTACGCCGCCCTTTTCGATTTTAGAGATATGGCTTTGCGGCACGCCAATAAGCTCGCCAAAGCTGGTTTGGCTTAGGCCCTTGGCTTTGCGGGCATTCTTGATTTCCTCTATGATCTCCAAATTCTCTGTCATCATATATTCTCGCATATAATTCTCCGAAATTATACGCCGAGACATATTATTGTCAATGAATTTGAAGAAATTAATATGTCAAAGCATATGAATAGATCATTTTATATATTGAAACATATTACATTTAGGCATGGTCTCATTTGGAGCATTGTTAAATCAGCTCATTGGAAGCCCTTTGGTCAGGTTTTCAGACCTAGGCGAAGGTCCGCATCAGGAGTTCGGTCCCGATGCCAATGCCCGCTCTAAAAATTAAACCCACGCAATTCATTCTGTTGTTCCGGTCATCTTGCCTGCTCCTGCTGACCTGCTACTGGACTGTCATCCAGCAGCGATTAGAGCCTTGGCAGATTTCACGCCTTGTGGCGCGCTTGTCGAAAGGGGTGATCGTCGGAACTGGTCAGGGTTGTGCTGCGTACAATCGTTTGCTTTGAAATTGGCAACATAGGCGGAAGACTGCGGAAGCCTTGCCGCAATCAAAACAGAACCAGATCCTGTGCGCACTCTGGTCATCGGCAAGAGCTGCCATTTCTCACCGACATACAAAACAAGCCACAGCCGGCCGGCAGAGCGCCAGTCCTGCTGCTTCACTCACCCCCCATAATACCCCCGATACCACTCCACGAACCGCGCCACACCCTCCTCAACCGTCGTCGCCGGGCTGAAGCCGGTGAGGTGTTCGAGGAGGCTGGTGTCGGCCCAGGTGGCGGGAACATCGCCCGGCTGCATCGGCAACAGGTTGCGGATCGCCGTGCGGCCCGTGGCGGCCTCGATGGCGGCGATGTAGTCGGTGAGCTGCACCGGCGCCGAATTGCCGATGTTGACGATACGCCAGGGCGCGACCGGCGACAGGCTGTCGCCCTCCGGCACGCCCTCGCCGTCCAGGGGGCGCTGCGGCACCGCGTCGATCAGGAGCCTTATGCCCAGGACCAGATCCTCGACATAGGTGAAGTCACGGCGCATGTCGCCGTGATTGTAGACGTCGATCGGCTCGCCGGCGAGGATCGCCTTGGTGAACTTGAACAGCGCCATATCCGGCCGGCCCCAGGGGCCATAGACCGTGAAGAAGCGGAACAGCGTCGTCGGCAGGCCATAGAGATGGGCATAGGAATGGCTCATCCCCTCGCAGGCCTTCTTCGTTGCTGCGTAGAAGGACATCTGGTGGTCGGCCTTGGCCGTCTCGACATAGGGCATCGTCGTGTTTGCGCCATAGGCCGACGAGGTCGAGGCGATCAAGAGGTGCTGCGGCGGGGTCGCCCTTGCCGCTTCCAGCAGCTCGAACGTGCCGGCAATGTTGCTGTCGAGATAGGAGCGTGGCGCCTCGATCGAATAGCGCACGCCCGCCTGCGCCGCCAGGTGGATCACCACATCCGGCTTCTCGCGGGCGAGGAGATCCACCAGATAGCCCGGCGTCTCGACCCGCTCGTTGAGGGCGCGGAAATTCGGGCTCTGCAGCAGCATCTGGTGCCGCCGTTCCTTCAGCCGCACGTCATAGTAATCGGTCATGGCATCGAGGCCAATCACCTCGAACCCGTCCGCAATCAGCCGCTTGCACAGAAAATAGCCGATGAATCCGGCCGACCCGGTAACCAGTGCCTTGCGCAAGGGGAGCCTCTCCTACCCGTCCGAACCGACTGCCGAACCTGTGCCCGTGCTTAGCACTCACCCGCCGATGGTCCAAGCCCCGACATCGGACGCAAGTCATCGCACGCGCTCTGAAGCCGGTAACCTGCGCGGATGATTTCCTGCGAGCCGACCCCGTCCCGCAGACGCCTTTCACCCCACGCCAAGTCCGGTGACGATCTCCTGCCAGGCATCATAGGCGGCGAGCACCGTTTCCATCTGCGCCGTGTGGCCGGTGCGGAAGGCTGGGCCGTAGATGGTCTCGTCGGGGTACTCGGTGATCAGGGTCACCGGCACCGTGTGCCGGTCATCCAGCGAGCACAGGCACGGAAAGCCGTTGATCATGCGGAAGCCGGTTTCCCCGGCATGCGCCTCGTACAGCGCAATCTGCCGGCTGTTCTCGCCAACCAGCCCCGGGATCGCCGCCAGATGGCGCGTCACCTTGTCGAGCAAGGCCTCGGACGCCGCTTCCCAACCGGGCAGATGGCGCAGGATGAGGAAAAACCCTTTCGGCAAGGTCCACATGGCGAAATTGCGCGGCACATAGCCGGACAAAGGCCGGGTCCACTCGTGCGACGGATAGCCGTGCAGGTTCACATGCAGTCCCGCCCCGCTCAGCGCTTCCGCCTTGAGGCGGATTTCCTTTTCAAGGAGGTTCGGCCCCGAGTTCTCGCGCGTGCGGTATTCCAGGTCGTCGCCCAGCGCCGTATAGCGCGCGGCGTGGTGCATGTGACGCGGATTGCCGAGGCGCAGCCGCTGGTGCAGCGCATAGCCGTCCGGGTTTTCCAGCGGCGACAGGCTGAAATGCGCGCCTTCCCGTCTCGCCAGCCGCCGTGCGGCCCGCAGCGCACCGACGACGCCAGTCGTCTCGTTGGCATGCTGCCCGGCGCTGATCATCACCGGCGCTGCCGTTCCCGCGACATAGGTCGCACGCACCGTTCGGCCTGACCGGGTGCTTGCCTCGAATGCAACACCGCCATGGCCTGCCAGTTCTTCGGTCACCTGCGCAACGGCCAGAGGCGTCTCCGCCCGGTCCAGATCCTGGCGTGGGTCGTCCATATGGCCGGTCGACAGGGCCTTGAGTTCAATCCGCAGGGAGGACCGCGCCGCACCGCCCGTCACAGCCGGAACGATCTGCCCCGGCTTCAGCCCCCGGTCGCCAAGCGGACGCCCCGAGCGCTTCTGGAAGACCTCCAGCAGCGAGAAATACAGGTCCTCATGCAGGGCTTCAGCCAGGCTGATCACCTCGTCGCCGACAGCCATCGGCGCATCTTTCGCCGGGATCGAAGCCGCAATATGCAGTTCCTCGAAATAGGGCTCCTGCGTGCCCCAGGGGGCGGACTTCACGGTGGCGATCGCCGTCTCGAACAACTGCTCGAAGTCCGTCTCGATCCGCTCCCCCTCTCCCTCGCCGGATCGCCGGATCCAGCCGGTCGGCGACAGGCTCGTCTCGCCGGCCGCGTCCGTGTGCGGCCGGTTCGGGGCAAGCACGGCCAGGGTCTCACGTGTCCCGTCCGCCCGCGTCAGCACCACATCATACTGCAGGCCCGCGCCGGATTTCGGTACGAACCGCAGCGGAATGTCGCCGGTCATCGCGGCCAGCGGATAGGCTTCCAGGCGGAACCGGTTGTCGGGCGCGGCCGGATGCACCGGATAGTGCAGCTCGATTGCCGTGACATCGGCGAGATCGATTTCTTCCAGAAAGGCATGCACCAGCGGCTTGTAGGCACTGCGGATGCGGGCGGTGATGCCCTTCTGCTTCAGCAGCGCTTCGCAGTCCTCGCGGCTGCGGCGGTCATCGAAGCTCCACACCTCCAGCGTCTCGCCAGGGCGGGCAAGACCGGCGATCTGGTCCAGCGTGCGGGCAAAGCTGCGGTCGACAAGCACGGTCATCGGATTACCTCGAGGTTCGTCCGGTCGGGTCGAGGCTGTCGCGCAGCCAGTCGCCGAGAAGGTTGAGACCCAGCACCGTCAAGAGGATGGCAACACCGGGGAACACGCTCACCCACCAGGCGGTCTGCAGGTAGGTCCGCCCGTCGGCCAGCATGCCGCCCCAGCTCGGGATGGTCGGATCGACGCCGAGGCCGAGGAAAGTCAGGCTGCTTTCCAGAAGGATGTTGTTGGCGACATTCAGCGTCATCAGCACGATCACCGGGCCGATCAGGTTCGGCAGCAGGTGCTGCAGGATGATGCGCCAATCTTTCACGCCGATGGCACGGGCGGAGAGGATGAACTCCCGCTCGCGCAGGGTCAGCACCGAGCCGCGCACAAGGCGGGCATATTGCACCCACTGCGAGACGATCAGCAGGATGATGGTGTTCATCAGGCTGCCGCCGACAATGGCAATGAAGGTGATGGCGAGCAGGATGAAGGGCATGGCCAGCTGCAGGTCAGCAAAGCGCATCACCACCATGTCCCAGAAGCCACGGTAGTAGCCGGCGATCAGCCCCATCAGCACGCCGAAGACGACCGCGCCGATCACCGACGTAAAGCCGACCAGCAGCGAGATCTTGCCACCGGCCACCACACGGGCCAGCACGTCGCGGCCGAGCGGGTCGGTGCCAAGCGGATGCGCTGCACTGACAAAGGGCTTGGTCAGCCGGGCCATCAGGTCGATCTTGTCGGCCCCGCCCGGGAACAGCACGTCCGAGAACAGCACCGCGAGGCAGATGACGGTTGTCAGGAAAGCGCCAAGAATGAACTCGATGTTGGCAAACTGCGAGGGGCGTGAGGTTTTTGCGGCCATGAGCGTCACTCCGTCCGGATGCGCGGATCGACAAGGCCATAGGCGATATCGACGAGAAGATTGATGCCGACGATCATCAGCGACAGCACGGTGATCACGGCCTGCAGCACCGGATAGTCGCGCGCGCCGACCGCCTCGAAGGCGAGCGTGCCCATGCCGGGCCAGTTGAACACCCGCTCGATGACGACGATGCCGCCGAGCAGGCCGCCGAACTGCAGGCCGAAATAGGTGATCAGCGGAATGGCACAGTTGCGCAGGGCGTGCTTGTAGAGAACCTTGCTCTCGCTCAGCCCCTTGGCGCGGGCAACCATGACATATTGCGCCTGCAGCGTTTCCAGCATCGCCGTGCGCACCAGGCGCACGTTGGTCGCGGTCAGGATCACGCCCATGGTCACGGCGGGCATGATGAAGCTCTCCGGTCCCGACATGCCGCTGGGCGGCAAAAGGTTGAAGGTGATGGCAAACAGCAGCACCAGCATGGTGGCGAGCCAGAAATTCGGGAACGACAGGCCGATCAGCGAGAAAGCCCGGATCAGCTGATCCGCCAGCTTGCCGCGCGACGTGGCTGCCTTGATGCCGAGCGGGATCGACAGGGCAATGGAGACCGCCATCGACACGAAGGCCAGCATCAGGGTCGCCGGCAGCGCGTCGCCGATCAGCCGGGCGACCGGCGTTCCGCCAACAAAGCTCTTGCCAAGGTCGAAGGTCACCAGACCTTGCATGAAACTCAGATATTGCACCACGAAGGGCTGATCCGTACCGAGCTCGGCGCGGATGCGCATCAGGTCCTCTTCCGTCATGCTGCCGCCGCCCTGAAACATCATCAGCGCCGGATCACCGGTCAGACGAATGGCAAAGGCAACGACCAGCGTGACCGCTATGACGACAAACAGCGCCTGCAACACGCGCTTTATGAGGAAACCGGCCACGTTCTTCTCCTTCTGGTGCAGCGCCCCCGCCCGGTCACACAGGCGAGGTCTGAAACTCATGACACACCAAGACCAACCGGGGATTAGCCCCTGACCGATGCCCGGTTTCGCAGCGCTCTCTCCCCCTTGAGGGGCAGGGCTTTCGCATATGAAGTCTGGCACTTGTTCGACAAGAACGACCGTGCCCAGAAATTTTAACCTTGTCGGAGCCTCTCCGCCCCCCTCCCCCTCGTGGGGAGGGGTTGGGGGTGGGGGGACAGACTTCATTCCAGGTAACCCACGTGCCTGACTGGGCGTGTTTCACGCATTTTGCGATCAAACGGCCGCTGTGCCCCCCACCCCTCCCCACGAGGGGGAGGGGAGCGGAAAGGCCTCGACAACCGTCTGACTACATCTGCGAGAGCTCTCCCCCTCATGGGGGAAAGGCGCAAACGCATGATCCGTCGTGTCACGCAGGCGTTCTGGTCGTGTCAGCAAGTCACAACCCCGCCTGGCCGTGCCGGGCGGGGTCTTTTTATGCCGGTCAGTCGACGCTGACTTCGTTCAGTTTGATGCGGGTGTCGGGAGCCGGAACGAAGCCCTTCACGCGCTTGTTGACGCCGTAGATCGCCTTGGTGTTGTAAAGCGGCAATTCCAGCGCCTTGTCCGCCACATAATTGGCGATCTCGCGCAGGATCTTCTCACGCGCGTCGCGGTCGGTCAGCGGACGCTGGGACTCCAGCAGAGCGTCCAGTTCGGCGTCCTTCTCATACGGGTTCCACTTTTCGCCGGTGTGATACATGGCGTAGGCGGTGTTGTCGTAATCGAAGGTCCAGCCGCCCCACTTCTGCTGGAACATGGCGCCGGTCTTGCCCTGCGGGATGATATCGTTGATCAGCACGCTGGTTTCATAGGGCTTGACGGTGGCGTTGAGGCCAACGGCCTGCAGGTAGAAGGAGATGGCCTGGGCCACTTCGTTCATGGTCGCGTCATTGCCGCGCACATCGATCTGCAGTGCCGCGCCTGGCTTGACGCCAGCTTCCGCCAGCAGCGCCTTGGCTGCCGCCGGATCAAACGGCAGCGGCTTCAACTCAGGGTCATGACCAAAGGACAGCGCGCCCTGGAAGCTGGCAATTTCCGAGGCGTGACCGGCCAGGATCGACTGCACGATGGCCGAGCGGTCGACGGCCATGATGATCGCCTTGCGCACGCGCGCGTCAGCGGTGATGCCGTCGCGGGTGTTGAAGCGCAGCGCGTCGACCGTCGGGCCGGGAACGCTCATGATTTCAAGGTTGGCGTCCGACTTGATCGTGTCGACCATGCCGATCGGAATGGTGGGCGGGATGACGATGTCGACGCGGCCGAACTGCAGTTCAGCCACTGCCGTTGCCGGCTCGGCGATGAAGCGATACTCCAGTTCATCGATCTTCGGCGCGCCGCCCCAGTAATCCGGATTTGCGGCCAGCTTGATGTCGACCTTCGGCGCATAGGAGACGAACTTGAACGCCCCGGTGCCGACCGGATTGGCGTTGAAGTGATCCTCACCCTTTTCAGCGATGTATTTCGGCGGCACGATCATCGCGCCATAGCCGGCAAGCTTGGTCAAAAGCACCGGATCCGGCTTGTTGAGCTTCAGGTCGACGGTGTAGTCGTCAACGATCTCGACGCTTTCAATGGCGGTGTAGTTCGACCGCTGCGGGCCCTTGGCACCCTGTTCGCCCAAAAGGCGCTCAAAGGTGAACTTGACGGCTTCCGCGTTGAACGGCTCGCCGTTGTGGAAGGCAACGTTCTGGCGAAGCTTGAAGCGGATGCGCTTGCCCTCGTCCAGCTCTTCCCAGCTCTCGGCGAGCCCCGGCACCAGCTTCAGGTCCGGGCCGCGATAGGTCAGGCCGTCGAAGATGTTGGTGGAAACGGCGGCCCAGGCCACCAGGAACGTGTCGATCGGATCCCAGCTGCCCGGATCCTGCGGCGAGGACACGGTCAGCTTGCCGGCGGCCAGGGCCGGTTGGGCTACGAAAGAGACACTGGACATGGCAAGCGCTACAAGGGCGGCGCTCATTCCCCACTTCTTTGTTTTCATGTTCCCATTCCTCTGCTGATGACTGCGGATTTCGCAGGGTTCAGGCGCTCTTGGCGACAAGATGGCCTGGATGGATTTCCTCGCGGACGAGGAGGGCCGGCTCGTCTCCCACGCGCCGGGTTGAACTCGGGATCTCGCCGTCCAGCATCGCGGTTGTGCGGACGCGGGTCGGGTCGGCAACCGGCACGGCGGACAGGAGGCGGCGGGTGTAGTCATGCGCCGGCGTCTCGAACACCTGGCGGCGGCTGCCCATTTCCATGATCTGGCCGAGGTAGAGCACGGCGACGCGGTGGCTCATCTTCTCGACCACCGCCATGTCATGGCTGATGAAGAGATAGGCCAGCCCGCGTTCGGCCTGCAGGTCCATGAACAGGTTGATCACCTGCGCCTGGATCGACACATCCAGCGCCGACAGGGCCTCATCGGCGATGATCAGTTCCGGGTCGGACGCGAGCGCCCGGGCAATGCAGACGCGCTGGCGCTGGCCACCGGAAAACTCATGCGGATAGCGGCTGGCATGAGCCGAGGTGAGCCCCACCCGTTCAAGCAGTTCATCCACCCGCCGCTGGATCGCCTTGCGGCCGCTGATCAGCCCATGCGTCGTGATCGGTTCGGCAATCGAGAAGCCGACGGTCTTGCGCGGATCCAGCGAGGCGAACGGATCCTGGAAGATGTATTGCACTTTCTGGCGCAGCGCGAAGCGTTCGGCCGCCGACATGCCGGCAAGGCTTTTGCCCTTGAAGCTGATGTCGCCGGAGTGGGTGGCCTGCAGCTGCTGCACCGCCCGGCCGATGGTTGACTTGCCCGAGCCGGATTCGCCGACCAGCGCCAGAGTCTCGCCCGGATAGATGTCGAAGGAGACATTCGACACGGCGCTGCAGCGGTGGGTGACTTTACCAAGGATCGTCTTGCGCACGTCAAAGCGCACGAACAGGTCGCGCACGGACAACAGCGGCGCGCCATCGGTTCGGGCGGTGTTCTGCACCCGCTCTTCGCCCACGGTCTTTGGCTCGCCATCTTCCAGCACCGTCAGCGGCAGGCGTTTGGGATAGTCCTCGCCCGCCATTGAACCCAGCTTCGGCACGGCGGACAGCAGCGCGCGGGTGTAAGGGTGCTGCGGGCTTGCAAAAATGTCGGTGACCTTGCCTTCCTCGACCTTCCGGCCTTTCCACATCACCACCACGTCGTCCGCCATCTCGGCGACCACGCCCATGTCGTGGGTGATGAAGATCAGCGCCATGCCGAGTTCTTTCTGCAACTCGCGCATGATGTTGAGGATCTGGGCCTGGATCGTCACATCCAGCGCCGTCGTCGGCTCGTCGGCGATCAGCACCTTGGGCCGGCAGGCCAGGGCCATGGCGATCATCACGCGCTGGCGCATGCCGCCGGAGAGCTGGTGCGGATAGCGCTTCACCAGTTCGGCCGCGTCCGGCAGGCGTACCATGCCGAGCAGCCGGATGGCCTCTGCCAGCGCCGCCGCCTTGCCCATCTTTTCGTGCAGCATCAGCGTTTCGCAGATCTGGTCGCCGATGGTGTAGACCGGATTGAGCGAGGTCATCGGCTCCTGGAAGATCATGGCAATGTCCTTGCCACGGATCGCGCGCATGTCCTTCTGGGTCTCAGTGAGCAGGTTGCGCGCGCCGAACAGGATCCGGCCCGCGTCAAAGCGCGCGCCCATCATGTCGGCGAGCCGCATGATCGACAGAGATGTCACCGACTTGCCGGACCCGGACTCGCCCACGATGGCCAGCGTCTTGCCCGGCTGGACGGAGAAGGACAGATCCTCGATCACCCGGTTGCCGCCGAAGCTGACGCTGAGCCCGTCAACGGTGAGCAGCGGGTTGGACGCCTGAGCGGGCGTCATCTCAGGGTACGTCGTCTCGGGGGGCGTCATGGTGCTCATGCCTGCGTCTCCGCCGGTTCCTGCCGGTTGTTGTTTGTCTGGGCCATGCCCGCCGGTTCAATCCGGGCCAGTGCAGCCCCGGCGGTCACCACGCTGCCGGCTTCGGCGATCCGGCTGAGCCGTCCGTCCCTGTGCGCCGTCACGGCCGTTTCCATCTTCATCGCATCCATCATCGCGATGACATCGCCCGCACGGACGACATCGCCGTCGGCAACCGCCCAGTGCGCCAGCGTTCCCGGCAAAGGCGCGGCCACGACAGCCGCATCAATTGGGGTCGCGTCCTGCGCTTCCGGCACAGCCGTCCCGGTCCCCAGCAGCCGCAACAGGCTTTGCGGAATGCCGATCTCGACAAGCTGCCCGCCGATCTCGATCTTGCCGCGCAACAGGCTTACCTCACCGGTCGCCTCGGGCCGTGCGGCCGCATCCAGGGACCCGGCGAACTCGGTCTCGATCCAGCGCGTATGCACCTTGAACGGACCGCAGAAGTCAGCCTCCTGCAGCACCGCCCTGTGGAACGGCAGCACGCTCGGAACACCCTCGATGCGGAACTCGCCGAGCGCACGGCGCGCACGGGCAATTGCCTGCTCGCGCGTCACACCCCAGACGATGAGCTTTGAACTTAAGGAATCAAACATCGGCGGGATCACCGAGCCGGCTGCAATACCGCTGTCAAAGCGGATGCCCGGACCGGCAGGCACCGTCATCGCCGTGATTTCACCCGACGCCGGCAGGAAGCCCCGGCCCGGGTCTTCCATATTGATGCGGAACTCAATCGCGTGACCGCGCGGCTCCGGCGTGTCCGTGATGCCCAGCGGCAGGCCCTCGGCGATGCGGAACTGCTCCACCACCAGGTCGATCCCTGTGGTCTCTTCCGTCACCGGATGCTCCACCTGCAGGCGCGTATTCACCTCCAGGAACGAGATCAGCCCATCAGCGCTGAGCAGGAACTCCACCGTGCCCGCCCCGGTGTAGCCAGCGGCGCGGCAGATGTCGCGCGCAGCGGCATGGATGGCCGCGCGCTGCGCATCGCTCAGGAACGGGGCCGGAGCTTCCTCGACGAGTTTCTGGTTGCGCCGCTGCAGCGAGCAATCGCGCGTACCGACCACGACCACATTGCCGTGCCGGTCGGCCAGAACCTGCGCCTCGATGTGACGCGGCCGGTCAAGGAACTGCTCCACGTAGCACTCGCCCCGGCCAAAGGCGGCCAGCGCCTCACGGGTGGCGCTGTCGAACAGCTCCTCCACCTCGTCCAGGCTGCGGGCAATCTTCAGGCCGCGTCCGCCGCCGCCATGCGCGGCCTTGATGGCCATCGGCAGGCCGAACTCCCGCGCAAAGGCCAGCGCCTCGGCAGCCGAGCCAATCGGGCCGTCGCTGCCCTTGACCAGCGGCGCCCCGACCTTGCGGGCAATGCGCCTCGCTTCGAGCTTGTCGCCCAGCGCCTCGATCACCTCCGGGTCCGGCCCGATCCAGGTCAGCCCTGCGTCGATCACCGCGCGGGCAAACTCCGCCCGCTCCGACAGGAAGCCATAGCCCGGATGCACCGCATCGGCACCCGAGCGGCGAGCCGCCTCGATCAGCTTGCCGATGTCGAGATAGCTTTCCTTCGGGCTCGCCCCATTGAGTGCCAGCGCCTCGTCGGCCAGCCCGGTGAACAGCGCTCCGGCATCCGCATCGGCGTAGACGGCAACGGACACCAGGCCATAGTCCCGGCAGGCCCGGATCACGCGGACTGCGATCTCGCCGCGATTGGCGATCAGAACCTTTTTCATGTGGGCGCACCTGAACAGGGTTTGATGTCTTTGAAAGTCCGCGCGGCGGCGAAGCGGATCCGGGCGCCGGGCGGGATCTGTCCGGCGAGGTCGAGATGGTGGCTCACCACATTGGCGATGACCGGATAGCCGCCCGTCAGCGGATGATCGGCCAGGAACAGCACCGGCTGACCATTGGCCGGCACCTGGATCGCTCCACGCAACGTGCCTTCGCTCGGCAGCTCGCCGCCGGTCGCGCGCGTCAACTCCGGCCCGGCCAGTCGCAGTCCGACGCGGCTCGCCAGTGCGGTGACTTCCCAGTCCTGCCCGAGAAAATCGGCCAGCGCGGCGTCTGTGAACCAGTCCGTGCGCGGACCCAGAACCACCTCAAGCGCCACGACCTCGCCCGCCGCGGGCAACACCGTTGCAGGCAGATACGGCGCATCGGCCACCGCTTCGCGTGGGAGAGGACCGGCACAGAGCCGGACGCCGGCAACGACCGGCTCCGGCCCAAGCTGCGCCAGCGTGTCGCTCGCCGCGCTGCCCAGCACCAGCGGAACATCCAGCCCGCCACGGAGGGCGAGATAGGAGCGCATGCCGCGCTGAGGCGCCGAAATGCGCACAACATCGCCGCGCTCCAGAGCCACGGGACGGTTCGCCTCAAAGACCCGTTTCGCGCCGTTTTCCGGCACAATCTCGATCCGTTCGGCTGCGCCGGTCAGTGCAATGACAGCGCGCTTCAAAGCCTTGAACCGGAACTCGGTTGGCGCAAGTTCCAGCGCGGGGGCGTCCGGCCGGTTGCCGACCAGCCGGTTGGCTGCTTTCAGGCTGCCCCGGTCTGCGGCCCCGGACTGGCTGATACCCTGCCCTGCGAGCCCCGGACGGCCAAGATCCTGCACCAGCACCGGCAGGCCGGTGGACAGCACCTCAAGAGTGGCCTGCCGCAGTTCCTGCACGCTACGGACACGCTCCCTTGCAGCCGCCGGCACGACAAACGACGCACCGGGCTCCTTGGCCATGTCGCGGAACTTGACCCGCGCGCCGGGGGTCAGCAGAGCGGCCGGCTCCCGCGCCAGATCAAACATCGCCAGCGGCGTGCGCCCGATCAGCTGCCAGCCGCCAGGGCTTGCCTTGGGGTAGATGCCGCTGAACTCGCCCGCCAGCCCGACAGCGCCCGCCGGAACCAGCGTGCGCGGCGACGTGCGGCGCGGCACATTGAGCCCGGCATCGCCCGCGCTCAGATAGGCAAAACCGGGGGCAAAGCCGGTGAAGGCGACGGTGTACTCAGCCTGCGTGTGGCGGTGGATCACCTCCTCGGGACTAATCCCGATCAGGTCGGCCACCTCCGCCAGATCCTCGCCGTCATAGAGAACAGAGATCTCGACCAGCACCCCGGCATGGCTCTTCCGTCCCTGTCCGGCACGGGCACAGGCTTCGCGCTCGATGTCGGATGCACGCAGCAGGCTCGGATCAAAGCGCAGCAGAAGTGTCCGCGCGGCCGGGATGATCTCGATGATGCCCGGCAGGTTTGCCGCCTGCAGCCCGTCGAACAGCGCCAGCGTTTCGGCAAGATCCGCCAGCTCGATCATCAGCGCGCCGTCCCGCATCGGCAGGAAGCGCAGGCTGGCCGCGGCAGGCTCGGTGGGAAGGACGGGCAGCAACGACATCTCAGCCCTGCCCTGCGGTTTCAGGGCCGGCGAAGGACCGGATCGCGATGCCTTCGGCTTCCAGCGCCCGCCGCACCTGCCGCGCCATGGCCACCGCATCCGGGCTGTCACCATGCACGCAGATGGACTGCGCCTCGACCCGGGCCATCTGCCCGTCAATGGCTTCGACAACCCCGTCACGGACAAGGCGCACCATGCGGCCCGCAACCAGCACCGGGTCATGCAGCACGGCGCCGGGCTCGCGCCGCGACACAAGGCGTCCGTCGGCGGTATAGGCGCGGTCCGCAAACGCTTCGGCGATCACCGTCAACCCGGCCTTCTCCGCCTGCGCAACCAGCGGAGATCCGGCCAGCGCCACAAGGGGCAATCGCGGATCGACCGCCAGGATGGCAGCGATCACGTCTGCCGCCTGCCGGGCGTCAAAGGCAATGGTGTTGTAGAGCGCGCCATGCGGCTTGACGTAGGAGACCCGTGTGCCCACCGCTGCGGCAAGGCCTTGCAGCGCGCCGATCTGGTAGATCACATCGCCGTAGAGTTCCTCGCTGGAAGGATCCATAGCCCGGCGTCCGAAGCCGGCAAGATCACGGTAGCCCACATGCGCGCCGACGCTGACGCCGCGCGCGCGGGCCGCCTGAAGCGTCTTCAGCATGCCGGCCGGATCGCCGGCATGGAACCCGCAGGCGACATTGGCGCTGCTGACAAGGTCCAGCATCGCGGCATCGTCGCCCATCACCCAGGCGCCGAAGCTTTCTCCAAGATCGCTGTTGAGATCGACCGCCTGCATCAGGCCTTGTCCCACAGGTTCGCGGGCAGACCGGTCATGGCGTTCCTGTCAGGGCGAACGCCGCCCCGCTGGTAAACTGACTTCATGGCTTGTGCCACCCCTCTTGATTGGAGATAGGCGTATCAAAGACAGACAATCCTGTCCAGACTGTTGAACAATCTTGTCGCCTTGACCTACAACGCTGACACTAAGTGTCTCTTGCAGCAGCGGAAGAGCAACTTTATTGTGCAGTGCAATGTTGGCATGGCGTGCGGCGCAACAGCTCCCCGCTTGAAGGTGACTGCCCTCCGCCCTAGTGTCCTGGGACGGAATCGGGCGGCTCCCTGCCCCGCCTGCCGTCCTTGTCGAGGAGTGATGATTGAAAGTTCTTGGGTCCGCGACGAGCGCTGCACCAGCGTCGGAAACTGGTCAGACGCTCGCCGAAATGATTGCAATGCGGATCCGGAACCGGGTGATTTCCGGCGAGCTGACGCCCGGCAGCCACCTCTCCGAGGTGACGCTCAGCGAAGACCTGCAGGTCTCGCGCAACACCTTGCGCGAAGTGTTTCGCCTGCTCACCAAGGAAGGTCTGCTGCGGCATGAGGCGAACAAGGGCGTGTTCGTCATCACGCCCAGCATGTCGACCATCATCGACATCTACCGCGTCCGCCGCCACATCGAATGCCCTGCGCTGGCTCGCGCCCACCCGCTGCATCCCAGCGTCTCCCGCATGCGCGCTGCGGTGGAAGCCGCGCTCCGCCACCGCGAGGCTGGCGAATGGCTCAACGTCGGCAGCGCCGACATCGCCTTTCATGCTGCTATCGTCGAGCTGGCCGACAGCCCGCGCCTCTCTGCCTTCTATGCCCAGATCTCGCTGGAACTGCGCCTGGTCTTCGGCCTGCTGCGCGATCCGGAATATCTGCATGGTCCCTATATCGAGCAGAATGTCGCCATCCTGACCCAGCTCGAACAGGGCGAAGCCACTGCCGCCGCGGCACGGCTCGAGGACTACCTGCATCAGGCCGAGCGCTTCATCCTTGCTGCCTATGCGCGCATCTACCCCGCGTAAAATCGCGCGGCAGCGCGCGCATTGCGCCCTGACTAGCCCGCAGCCAGACCGTTGAACCGGACCAGAGACACATCGTTCTCTGCCAGCATCATGCTAAACGCGTCGCTGGCGAGATACTGAAGTTCGGCCTCGCGCAGGTCCGTCAGCGGATCGAGCCCGATCAGATGGTCGTCGACATAGCCCGGGTGGCACATGACCAGCGGCCTGTCTCCAGCCCCCTGGAAGAAGCGGCGAAACAGATCGTCTGTGTCTTCGCGCGGCGTAAAATCCCGCACGCCGCGAAAACTGTCATTCGCCTTCAACCCGGCCTTGATGACCTTTCGGGCAAACCCCTGGCCCAGCGCGCTGATAATGGCGGCCCGCAGCACCGCGCTGCGCCGCCGCAGGATGGCCGGTAGCGGCTCCTGGCAGAGGCGCAGATAGCTGCCGGCAGGTGCCAGTCTGGCTGCGAACGCCTCCATCACAAGATCGCGGATCACAGGCAACTGGTGACAGTGATGATGCCCGTCTATGAAATCCGGCACCCGCCCCATGACAACCTCAAAGGCATCAATCTGCGCAGCGATCTCCCCGGCCAGCTCCTGCCGGATGGCATCGTCCTTGAGCTGCCCGCGCAAGGACATCAGGATCAACGGCCCGTTACCTGGCAGACGCCCGCTCCCGGCAAGCCTCCGCATCCGTGTCAGGGGCGCGTGATCGGTGAGTGTGAGATGAAGCCCGATATCAGCATCAACCCGATCCGCCTCATCCAGCAGCCGCCGCCCTTCTTCCGCCCAAAAGGGGCTTAAGGTCATGGCCGCCGTTGCCGTCAGACGCCCCTGCACCAGGAGTTGCCGGATCCCCACGCTGATGCCAGGTGTGAGCCCATAATCATCGGCGCTGAGAACCATTCTTTTTTTGCCAGGCGTCACGGTTTGAAAAACCCATCCTATTCGTCTACGTAGGCCACAACAGAAACACTCCGAAAAAATCAAAATCAACCGGCCTGCAGCGCTGCACGACCAGGAACCAGGAAAATGAGCGAGAACGCCCCTGAACTTTCAGTGGTCATTCCCTGCTTCAATGAAGCGGCCAATCTTGTGCCGCTGATGGCCCGGCTCGTCCCGGTGCTGGAAGGCCTTGGCCGCAGCTTCGAGATCCTGCTGGTGGATGACGGCAGCCGGGACAGGACATTGGAAGTTGCTGCCGGTCTTGCAACGGCCGACCCGCGCATCGGCATTCTCGCGCTCTCGCGCAATTTCGGCAAGGAAATCGCCATCACCGCCGGCATCGACCATGCCCGGGGGAAGGCGGCAATCCTGATCGATGCAGACCTGCAGCATCCGCCGGAAAAGATCATCGAACTTGTCGCCGCCTGGAACGACGGCTTCCAGATCATTCATGCCACCCAGACCATCCGCCCCTCCGAGGGTCTGGCCAAGCGCGCCGGAGCCAAGCTCTTCTACAAGCTGCTGGCACAGCTCTCGGACATCGATCTGCCGCGCGGTGCCGGCGACTTCTGCCTGCTGGACCGGGCCGCACTGGACGCGCTCAAGTCCCTGCCCGAGCGGGCGCGTTTCATGAAGGGTCTGTATTTCTGGGTTGGCTTCCGCCAGAAACAAATCCCCTATGAGCCGGCCGAACGGGTGGCAGGGGCAAGCGGCTGGTGTTACCGCCGGCTCGCGAGCCTGGCCCTCAACGGTCTGACCGCCTTCAGCACCGTGCCGCTGCGGCTCGCTTCCATCGCGGGGCTTCTCGTCTCCATCATCGCCATCATCTATGGCCTCATCCTGATGACGGATGTGCTGCTGCATGGCATCGACGTGCCCGGCTATGCCTCGCTCATGGTGGGCCTCTTGTTCCTCAGCGGCGTACAACTGATCTCGCTCGGCATCCTCGGCGAATATGTCGGCCGCATCTTCAACGAGACAAAGCAGCGCCCGCTCTATTTCGTCGGCAGCTATCACCCGGCGACAACCAAGAACCCTGACGCCTTGGCCGCTTCAAATCACGCCACGCCTGCCGCAACCAACGCAACCAGCACATAGCGGCCTGCCTTGCCGATGGTGACGAGCACGAGGAAAATCCCGAGCGGCTCGCGCAAGGTGCCTGCAACGACGGTCAGAGGGTCCCCAACCACGGGCAGCCAGGCAAACAGCAGGCTCCAGCGGCCATAGCGGCGATACCAGCCCTCCGCCCGCGCCAGTGATTTGTCCGACACCGGGAACCAGCGCTTGTGCCGGAAGCTTGCAAGCCCGCGTCCCAGCAGCCAGTTGACCACCGAGCCCAGCACGTTGCCCGTGGTGGCAACGAAGACCAGCAACCACAGCGGCCAGCCACCTGCAACCACCAGCGCCGCCAGGACCCCTTCGGACTGGGCCGGCAGAAGCGTTGCGGCCAGAAAGGCTGCCAGAAACATTCCGGCAAGACCGGCCAGTTCATCCATTGCTCACCGCCCCGAAGGTCACGTTCCGTGCCCTGATGGCGGAACCCGAGTGCGATGCCGCAGGTAGCTCCCTGGCCGCAATTGTTCAAGTGCGACGCCGCATTCCCAGTTACGCGCGGGCGAGAAGGCCGAACTCCGGATGGGTCAAGGCGGTCGCGATGCCGCGCAGCTCCGCCAGACCTTTCAACCGGCCAATGGCCGGATAGCCCGGCTGCGCCCGCCGTGTCAGATCATCGAGGATGTCCTGGCCATGGTCCGGACGGAACGGGATCGACCAGTCACTGCGCCCTTCCGCTTTGCGCCGCGCCTCCTCCTTTACCACTTCGGCCAGCACCGCCACCATGTCGGTGTTCCCGCCCAGATGCTCGGCCTCGTGGAACGAACCGAACAGGCTGGGCTCTTCCCGCCGGACATTGCGCAGATGCAGGAAATGCACACGCGGCCCCAGACGCTGCATCATGCCGGGAAGGTCATTGTCCGCCCGTGCGCCGAGCGAGCCCGTGCACAACGTCACGCCGTTCGCCGGGCTGTCCACAGCCTCAAGCAGCAGCCGGTAGTCAGCCTCGGTCGAAACGATGCGCGGCAGGCCGAGCAACGGGACGGGAGGGTCGTCGGGATGGCAGCACATGCGGATACCAAGTTGTTCCGCGACCGGGATCACCTCCTCAAGAAAGGCAATGAAATGCCGCCGCAATCGGTCCGCGTCGATGTCGCCATATTCAGCAAGATGCGCGCGCACATCCGCCAGCGACAACTGCTCGGCAGCTCCCGGCAGACCGAAGGCGACATTGGCCGCCAGTTCCTGCTTGCGGGCCTCGCTCATGGCCACGAACCGACGCAAGGCCTCTTCCGCTACGGGACCAGCATGGTCTTCAGCAGCACCTGGACGTTGCAGGATATGGATGTCGAAGGCGGCAAAGTCATAGAGATCAAACCGCATGCAGGTGCCGCCATGCGCAACCCGCCACGCCAGATCCGTTCGGGTCCAGTCCAGCACCGGCATGAAATTGTAGCAGATTACCTCGATGCCGGCGGCGGCGAGATGGCGCAGGCTGGTCTTGTAGGCCGCGATATGGGCGCGCCAGTTTCCCGTCCGCTTCTTGATCTCTTCCGAGACCGGCAGGCTTTCGACTACCTCCCAGCGCAGGCCTGAAGGCTGGCCATCGCCCCGCACCGCCACCTCCTGCCGCCGCCGTGCAATCTCGTCGGCGCTCCAGACCGCGCCGGTCGGCACATGGTGCAGCGCCGAGACCACGCCCTGGACGCCCGCCTGCATCATGTCGTCGATGCTGACCAGGTCCTTTGGACCGAACCAGCGCCAGGTCTGCCGCATAGCTTCCTCCCTCGCGGCTTGTCCCGGCCGCCTTGCCAATGCTTAGCAGGCTCCATCGCGCCAATCTAGTATGTTAGTATTCTAGTTTGAACCTATACCCTGCTCAAGCTCGCGCAGGATCTCGACAAAGGCCGCCACCTTCGGCGGGCGATAGCGGGCCGGCGGGAAGACGGCGTGAATGCCACCGACGGGCAACACCCAGCCGGGCAGGATCTCGCGCAAATGCCCGGCAGCAAGGTCAGGCGCAACCAGATAATCGGGCAGCACTGAAAGCCCGGCGCCGAGCTTCACCGCGTGATACACCGCCGTTGTCGTGTCAAACCGCAGCCTTGCAGAGAATTGCACAGTCTCCCGGGAGATGGCATCTCGGCTGAAGCGCCAGGTCAAGGGCTCGCGCAAGGCAAGATTGGCGACAAACGGCAAGCCCGCCAGATCCGCTGGCTCCTTGAGATCCGAGCAACTTTCGGCAAGGGCTGCCGGCGCCACCAGCACCTGACGGAATTCGCCGATGCGCCGGACCTGCAGCGAGCTGTCCTGCAGCCAGCCGGCATGAATGGCAAGGTCCAGGTCCCCGGCCATCAGATCCAGCCGCTTGTCCGTGAAAGTCACATCCACATCGCAGGCCGGATAGCGCCCGGCAAACCGCGCAACAGCCGGCACCACCTTGGCCGTGCCATAGTCATAGGGCGCTGTCAGGCGCAACGTGCCGGACGGCGCCCCGGTCGCTTCCGCCACCAGGTCGAAGGCGTCCTCCGCCTCCTTGAGGATCAGGATACAGCGCGCGTGGAAGGCCCGCCCGGCCTCGGTTGGTTGCAGCCTTCGGGTCGAGCGCACGATCAGACTTGCCCCCAGTTCCTCCTCAAGCTTGGCCACCTGCTGGCTGACCACGGCCTTGGTCACGCCCAGCCGCTCTGCAGCCTGTGTGAAGGATCCCGTGTCCAGCACGGCTGCGAAATAGGCCAGCCGGTTGAGGTTCATGTGCGCGCGCATCCTGGATCCGTTTGTATGTTTCCAGCATACAATCTGTCTGATTTGTTGATCTTCCGTAAATGGCGGCAAGATGAGAGTGTCGTTTTGCCCGCACATGCCGCTCGGCAAAAAAAGGCGGATAGACGCTGCATTCACCACACGAGTTGCCGATGCCCCAGTCCCTGCGCCTGACCTATCTCTTCGATCCGCTCTGCGGCTGGTGCTACGGCGCGGCCCCAGCCATGGCTGCGCTTGCCAGTGCTGCAGATGTCACCTTGGACCTGATGCCAACCGGCCTGTTTTCCGGCGCCGGCGCCCGCCCCATGGACGACGGCTTTGCCGCCTATGCCTGGGCCAACGACCAGCGCATCGCCCGCCTCACCGGCCAGGTCTTCTCTAACCTCTACCGCCGCAATGTACTGGCCAACCGGGTGCAGATGTTCGACAGCGGGCCGGCCACCCTTGCCCTCACGGCCGCACGGGACAGCGGCGTCGCCGACGAGTTGGCCGCCCTCAAGGCGATCCAGATCGCCCGTTACGTCGACGGCCGCGACATCGCCGACCTCACAGTCCTGGCCGAGACCCTCAGCCAGCTTGGCCTGGAGGATGCAGCCGCCCAAGTCACAACACCTGATTCCGCCCTCATTGACCTGACCCGAAACCGCACGGCCAGGGCCTCAGCCCTGCTGCGCTCCGTCCACGCCAATGGTGTTCCGACACTCGTCCTCGAAAATCCGGATGGCAGCCGCAGCCTCGTGCCTTCCGCCGCCCTTTACGCCAATCCCGAGACCCTCGTCACCCGGCTCAAGGCCGCCTGATCCTCTGAAAGTCCAAGGACACAGCCATGTTCACACGTCGCCAGACCCTCAAGACCCTTCTCACCGGCACCGCCGCCATGGCCGCCTTCACCCTGCCGCTTGATGTCCTCGCCGCAGCCAGCGGGCTGAAGTGGACCCACTTCCAGGCTGATGAATCCGGCTTTCTCCGCGCCCCTGTCCTGATCGAAGGCAAGAGCGAAGCCATCCTCATCGACGGTGGCTTCACCCTGTCCGATGGCCGCGCCCTCGCCGAGGCCATCAAGGCCACCGGCAAGACGCTCACCACCATTTATGTCAGCCAGAGCGACCCGGACTATTACTTCAGCCTCGGCCCGGTGAAGGCCGCCTTCCCGGACGCACGCGTCATTGCTGACGCTGCCACGGTCGCGGCGATCAACGGCAACGTCGAAAAGAAGCTCGCCGTCTGGGGCCCGCAGCTCAAGGACAACGGCCCGCAGGTTCTGGCTGACGTGGTCATCCCCGCTGTCTCGTCCGAAACCCGACTGACGCTCGACGGCGAGACCATCGAGATCGTTCCGGCAGGCAACCTCGCCAACCGGCGCTATCTCTGGGTGCCCTCGCTGGAAGCTGTCTTTGGCGGTGTGCTGGTCTTCTCCGGCATCCATGTCTGGATGGCCGACACGCCAACCTCGGAACAGCGCCAGGCCTGGATTGCCGCCCTTGACGAGATGGCCGCACGCAAGCCGAAGGTCGTTGTCCCCGGCCACATGGCGCCGGGCTCTGCGCTTGACGCCAGCGCCATCGCCTACACCCGCGCCTACTTGGTCGCCTTCGAGGAAGAAGCCGCCAAGGCCGCCGACAGCGCCGCGCTGATCAAGGCGATGAAGGCCCGTTTCCCCACCGCCGGCGAGGACTTCAGCCTCGAACTCTCCGCCAAGGTGGTGAAGGGCGAGATGAAGTGGGGCTGAGGCTCCGGGGATAGTCCTGCGACTGCGAAGATAGGCCACGTCCCTCGTCAGGGGCACTCAAGCCTCTCCGCTCCCCTCCCCCTCGTGGGGAGGGGGTAGGGGTGGGGGGGAAAAACCTCAGCCATTCGGCAAGCTTTTGTTTTTTCGGATGGAAGGATTGATCGGCTCCGGGGGCGTATTGGGCTCACAGCCCCCCACCCCCACCCCCTCCCCACGAGGGCCTGTTGCGCAACAACGGCTTTGCTGGGCGCGGGAGTTTGGAACGGGGTTTTTTGCCCCTTCGCGTTGGGCG